>NZ_JBHZGO010000101.1:0-329368 GCF_042747725.1 Coleofasciculus sp. H7-2 | reverse complement strand
TTGCTCATGAAAAGGCAACGTGTGAATGGATAGTTAAAACTTACTCCCAAAGAAATTGGGTGGAAGTATTCTACCGTGAAGCTCTCATGATGGTTAGGACTAAGAGAATATCAGACACGAAGTATCAGAAGCCTTCATCGACATTTGATATTAGTCTTCTGTGCCTATAGTTTTATCCTTTGGCAACAATTAACCGGAGGATTAAGACGATGTTGGGCTAATAAACCGTTGAATACATTTCCTGAAGCTTTGTCAGCTTTTAGAACAGCTATATCCTATCGGTTTGTCCGTTGGCTTCAGGAGAATACTGACGTATTTGCCTTACACCTAGCCCATTTAGGGCTTGTTTGGGCTTGAACAAAGTTCAAGTCCCGTTAACAGGGGTGATTATTTCCGTTTCCCGTGCCATTGGCGATGCGGCTTCTTTAATTGTTGTCGGAGCTGTGAGTTTTCTCACATTTAATCCTGGTTTGTTTCAGCGCTTTATGGCTCTGCCCATTCAAATTTATACCTATATCACTCGCCCTGAGCCTGGTTTTGCTAATGCAGCAGCAGCGTCAATCATTGTTTTACTGTTATTGATTTTGGTCTTAAATGGTACAGCAATATACCTCCGGCAACGCTTTTCTGCATTTAAATAAAGTCCTAAGTAAAGTTAGGATTTTTTAGAGTTAATTTAAAAAGATTGCTCAAATGCCTCGTAATTCCTTCGTGGCATAAACTCAAAACTCAACGTTAAAAGCTTTAATGTAATAAATACTGGAAAGTACACGATATGCGCTCCCCAAAAAAAGCTCAAAGCACGCAAACTAACCCGGTTCTTAACGCCCAAGGTGTTAAGGTTTACTACGGTGATTTTCTGGCGCTTCAGGAAGTCGATATGGAAATTCCTGAAAGAAAAATCATCGCTTTTATTGGCCCTTCAGGATGCGGCAAAAGTACCTTCTTGCGATGCTTCAACCGGATGAACGATTTAATACCTGGAGCCAGGGTAGAAGGCCAGATTAATTACCAGGGGAAAAACATTTATGATGGCAAGATTAATCCGGTTAAAATCCGGCGTCAAGTTGGGATGGTATTCCAGAGACCAAACCCTTTTCCAAAGTCAATTTACGAAAATATAGCCTTTGGCCCGCGTGCGAATGGTTATAAGGGAAATATGGCTGAACTGGTAGAGCAATCGCTGCGGCGAGCTGCGCTTTGGGATGAGGTGAAAGACAAGTTAAAAGAGAAGGGGACAGCTTTATCTGGAGGACAGCAGCAGCGGCTTTGCATTGCACGAGCGATCGCTATGAAGCCCGATGTTCTATTAATGGATGAACCCTGTTCGGCTCTCGACCCAATTTCAACTCAGCAGGTTGAAGAACTTTGTCGCGAGCTTAAAGAACAATACACCATGATTATGGTGACTCATAATATGCAGCAAGCTTCGCGAATATCAGATTTAACTGGCTTTTTCAATACAGAAACAGATGCAAGCGGCAAGCGCAGAGGAAAATTAGTCAAGTTCAGTCCTACCGAAGAAATTTTCAATCCTCCTCGTACTCAAGAAGCTAAGGCTTACATCAGCGGTAAGTTTGGTTGAGTTAGAACAGTAAAATTGCCCGTTATTGCAGCAAGTCTTAGTGAGGATCTTGATGAGCAAATGGCAACATTTTCCCAAGCAAGGGAGGCAGGCGATCGCGAACGTTCAGCATTATTTTGTTAATGCTTGGCAAGCTCTTGGACAGTGGTGCAAACGACCGATAAAAAGTTGGTCAAACGGTCATTCCATCAGGAATTTTTTGTCTCTATTTTTAATAGGAGCGAGCTTGAGCATGGCGATCGCTGCCTGTGGTAGCAACGCTAACTCAGCTTCTAAAGGTGGTGACGTAAAGCTATCCCTCGTCTCCTATTCGGTTACTCAAGCAGCTTACGAGAAGATCGTACCGAAATTTGTAGAAAATTGGCAAAAAGAACATAACCAAAACGTCACTATCGAGCAGAGTTATGGCGGATCTAGCTCCCAAGCTCGTGCTGTCATTGATGGCTCGCAAGAAGCAGATATCGTCCATCTCTCACTTGCCCTTGACACCCATAAAATTGAGGAAGCAGGTTTAATTCAACCAGGTTGGGAAAAAAAATCTCCCAGAGGTGGCATTGTTACCCGTTCCGTCGTCGCTATTGTTACCCGCCCTGGCAATCCGAAAGGCATCAACACTTGGGAAGACTTGACAAAAGATGGCCTGAGTATCATTACAGCTAACCCCAAACATCTGGTATTGCTATTTGGAATTTCCTGGCTTTGTGGGGTTCTGTGACGCAAAAAGGGGGTGATGAAGCTCAAGCGCAGGAGTTTGCAACCAAAGTCTATAAAAACGTCCCCGTGCTAACCAACAATGCGCGTCAGGCTAGCGATATATTTTTTAAGCAAGGTAAGGGAGATGTCTTACTCAACTACGAAGACGAGGTAATTTTGGCTCAGCAGAATGGTGAGAAACTACCTTCTGTGGTACCCGACGTTAACATTTCGATCGACAACCCTGTCGCTCTTGTAGACAAAAACGTTGATAAACACGGCACCAGACAAATTGCACAAGCATTTGTCGATTTTATTTACACGAAGGAAGCCCAACAAGAATTTGCGAAGTTAGGATATCGCCCCGTTAATCCTAGCGTGGTAGCAGAAGTAGCTCAGAATTATCCCCAACTCCAAACTCTCTTCACAATTCAAGATTTGGGGAGTTGGGATGATGTCCAGAAGAAATTCTTTGCTGAGGGGGCAATTTTTGACCAAATTCAGGTTGCTGGCAAGATATGAGCCTGCTGATTACAGAAGGGCGAGTCCAGCGGGTGCATCCCACTTTTCTAAAACGCCTGACGAGTAAACTCTAGGCTATACAGACTAAGGCTGCCTAGGCAGCCTCTTACTATTGCACATTAGCGTGGTTGGGCGCTCCTACAGATGATAAATTTTCAAAAATGGGATGCACTCGCTGGTGAGACTGATGGGACACTTCTCAAAAAGGCAGTACAGCCAAAAGCTGGTGAGGGATTCTTGGGGTCTGGACTTTTTGATTCCCTGATACATTTACGCGACACAATACGGAAAATTTCCGGACAATGCAGCGATAGCAACACCATCATCACTAACGGTGAAGGCGGTATCCCGCAAAGCTCTGAGCATAACGCCCAAAGCACCATTCATATCTCGTGGTAACGTATGACCGCAGGATGGGCATTTAAACACCTTAGAGCCACCTAGGGATTGATGAATATGACCACACTTGGTACAGGTCTTGGAGGTATAAGCCTCTGAACCTGTAATGACAATTGTGTTAGTCATTTCTGCTTTTTGAGCTAAAAACAGTTCAAAGCGGTAATGCGCCCAAGCCAGCATTGACCTAACCGTTTTTGACCGAATCTTTCTTCGAGCCTTGGCAACCATTTGGGAAGTCTCGAAGGTCGGAAGAAATATAACCCGATAATTGTCAGTTAGATAGCAAACAATCTGTTTGTGGGCTTCATCAATGAGGTGGCGAATTTTAATCCTCATCCGGTGAGCTGCTTGCCGCATTCTTCGTCGTTGTTTTCGACAAACCTTACTCATTCGACTGATTAAGTCGTCAAGATATTGGCACAATCGGGTAATTCTGCCGATATCCCCATAACCAAACTCAACAAAGCGATGACCATCAAATCCAGTCAAAAACGTTCTGACTCCCGGCTCTAGGGCAATAATGCCATCTTTCTCTTTCCTCTCCACTACCATTTCTTCTGGAACGATAGCGAACCATCTACATGAGGAGAATGTAAGCTGCGTAGCGGCTGAGCAGTTTTCTGGTAATGTCTCAGATGCAGTAAAACTAAGCCCTTTAGTTAACTTGGGATACCAGCAACCAGAACTAAAATTGCTATTATTGAACTTAATTGTTTGCTGAAGATTTCGGCAACTCCTGAACCTAGCATCAACACTGGCGCTGTATGCCCGATGAGCATCAAAGATGGCATTTTGTTTAATGTGACAAGGCGTTTCTTTTACCCACTCAGGTAAGTCAGACCGCATAATAATATTTCTTAACTTTAGCAAGCTTGTTCGCTTATTTGGCCGCTGATAAGCAATAGCTTGATTGAAACAGTATCTGCAAGCTGCTAACCATTTACGCCAAATTTTACCGAGTTCGACGCTTGGGTAAATCCGGATCTTCTTGCATCTGAGTCTTGTATTTGCGGAGTCCGTAAAGCCTTGAGCTGAAGCAATGAAGGATGGCGAGTATATCCTCAACCATTTCCTCGTGAGGAGAGAGACTTGATTCATTGAAAACCACGAGTTCACACCTGTTTTGTTCGCAGATCCATCGAAACAAGTCAAATCCGAATCGTGCCAGTCGGTCTTTGTGTGCGACCACAAGGCGCTTGATATCTCCTGACATGATTCGTCCCAGTACGGTAAGCATTTTCTTGCGCTTGAAGTTAAGACCTCCTCCAATCTCTGAGACGACTTCTCCACCTGGATATTTGTCGCGTAGGTATTCAACTTGTCGGTCGAGGTCTGGTTTTTGAGCGTGAGAACTGACTCTGGCGTAGAGAATGTCAATCCGGGTATCCACTCCAGATTTAGCTCTAGCTGTATAGCTTTCGACGTTGTATCGTCGTTGTTTTCCTTCCGTCCAGATGGCTTCGATTTTTCCCTCTTCGTGCCAACGTCGGAGCGTCCGTTCGTGAACCCCAAGAGTCTGGGTAGCTTCCCTTGGGGTGACGTATTTGACAATAGCGGTATCCTCAACTCTGGCATCATTATACCACTACGCCCGGATATGTCCGGTTAACCAAAGATTAAATTGCTACTCTCTCTACGGGAAGTCAGGGCGCGATCGCTACTTTTTTCCCTCGTCATCCCATTTAGCTGAGTTTGTTTACCCAGCCTGGAAAAGATTAATCAGAAATTCTGACCACAAATTATTTAATCTTGATCGGTAAACTGTAGATTAATTGCCTAAATTTTACAGCCTTTGGGAATTGGAAAAGAGCGCCTGTACATGGCAATCTTTCCTCTGCTCCTCAGTGCCTTGTAATCAATGCGTAGCTAGGCTCTCGTGAGTTATCTTCCGAGCGGAGTTCCCCATCGAACCAGCCAGCCTCGTACCTCGGATAGAAGTGTTGTTAGTTTTATGGTATTAAATGTACAGTAACTTGAGCGATGAACCGTAGATTAAAGGCATTCATTTAACCTAACTCGGTTGTTTATCAAGGGAACCCGCACTTTAGGAAAATTGGGAAACAGTCGCTATGAGTATTTTGATTCAAGACGTATCCAAACGATTTGGCTCCTTTCAAGCGGTTTCAGAGGTAAATTTAGATATTAAAAGTGGCTCTTTAGTAGCACTCTTGGGACCTTCTGGATCGGGGAAATCCACTTTATTGCGGCTGATTGCAGGCTTAGAGGCTCCAGACAGTGGCAGAATCAAAATCGCCGATCGGGATGTGACCCTGCAAAGTGTGCGATCGCGCGGCATCGGCTTTGTGTTTCAGCACTATGCGCTGTTTAAGCACATGACCGTTCGCCAAAATATTGCCTTTAGTCTAGAGTTACGCAAAGCGCCCAAAGTCAGGATTCGACACCGGGTAGAGGAACTTTTAGACTTGGTGCAGCTCAATGGCTTTGGCGATCGCTACCCATCTCAGCTTTCTGGCGGACAGCGGCAACGGGTGGCTTTGGCGAGAACCTTGGCTGTCGATCCCGAAGTCTTGCTGTTGGATGAGCCGTTTGGAGCTTTGGATGCCAAAGTGCGTAAAGAACTGCGAGCTTCCTTGCGACACTTACACGAACGGGTGAATGTCACCACCGTGTTTGTCACCCACGACCAAGAAGAAGCAATGGAACTTGCGGATCAAATTGTGGTGTTTAACAAAGGTCGGGTGGAACAGGTAGGGACTGCCGCAGAGATTTATGATCAACCAGCAACCCCGTTTGTGATGAGTTTCGTTGGTCCGGTGAATGTTCTACCGAGTACTGCTGGCATTTTTCGCTTATCAAATTTGGAGTCGCCAACTTCTGATGTATTTTTGCGTCCCCACGATGTCGCAATCCAGACTATGCCTGAAGAAAATGCTGCCCCAGCCAAGGTCAACCGCATTGTGCATCTAGGTTGGGAAGTTCAAGTTGAGTTGCGTTTTAAGGATGGTCAGGAAGTGATAGCCTATATTACGCGCGATCGCCTGAACCAGTTGCAGCTGAAACCACAGCAGCAAGTTTATGTAAAACCCCAACACGCCAAGACCTTCCCCGCATACTCATTAACTTGAGAAATTAGGTAGCAACAACGTTACTGCTGGGTGGAAAGAAGTTGCGAAGGCGGACGATGACGACGCCAACCATCAGAGCGATCGCGCACCCGCATCCACGCCAGATAGGTGCGCTCGTTTGCAAAGCGTGCGATCGCGCACCCGCGACAAATTCTGCCGCCCTTTACTCTCTGTATCGCTCACCACTCAGCCTCTGTACAACTGAAAGTGATGTAGTTTAATCGGATTAAATTTCGTAGTGCCAGAACGGCTGTTGCTCTTGCAGAACAATGAAGCGGTGAGGCAGGCGCTGAATAATTCCCCGCTTCTCAAATTCATTGAGCAGTCGCGTCACCGTGACTCTGGTGGCACCGATGAGTTCGGCAATTTCCTGATGCGTCAAGCGCAAATCGATCTGTTTTCCTTGCTCAATTTCACGACCAAACTTTTTCGCCAGCCAAGTCAACAGTCGCAGCAGTGAAGCATCCACCGATTTGCAATGCAGAATTTCGATTAATTCTTGAAATTGCTGAATATGCAGAATCATCGACTCGGTGGCTTCTTGACACTTGCTAACAGGGAGAATTTTTACCTCTACCAGGGTTAGGCATTCAATTTGATAAGGGTCAGCCTTGGATAGCACTCTGCCAACAATATCTCCTGGCCCCCATAAACCGAGCGTGATGGGTGTGCCGTCTTCGAGCCAGGTCAAGGTGCGAACTACCCCAGTCTCGATTTGCCAGAGAAAATTCTGCTCTAAGGGCAGTAGAGAGCGGCGAGAAAATGTACGTCGCTTCAGGTGAGCAGCGCTAGGTAATAAAAACGGGGAAGCAGTCATGGATAGTCATCCAATTTTAAAACAGCTACGAAAATTCAGAGCGATCGCAATTCTGCTTGCCGAACGCTGGTTGCGGGGATGCATTGAAGGGATTTCATCCAAATATACTATATTCCGCTAGGAGAACTGTAGATTGAGAAACTAAAATCGCCGCCTTCCCGAAATTGTGCGGCAATTGATAGCACTGTATGAGAACAAGAATTGCGTGACTCGCCGGAATTGCCCTATCGTCTGCGTGCAATTGACCTGGTGCAGCCAGAAGATGAAGACGCGATCGCGTCTTCTGTACGATGCGGCTGTAGGGGCAGGTTACGAGATAATCAGCTCATAGTAGAAAGCAAGGCTGCCGAAGGAAAGCGTTTAGATGTCCGAGCCATTACTCATCGTCGATGTGCAATCTGGTTTTATCAACGACTTCACGCATCATATTCCGGAGCGTGTTGTCCGCTTGCTCCAGCGCCACGAGTACGCGCCAATTCTGTTTACGCGCTTTATCAATGTGTCCGACGGGCCGTACTGTCGCTTTCTTAACTGGCACGGCTGCGACAGCGACGCAGAAACAAACCTTGTCTCGGAACTCGAACCCTTTGCCAAGCCAGAACTTGTGTTCTCAAAGTCGGGACTGTGCGGAATGCCAGACAAACTGGCGAACTACCTGCGCGAAAATTCGATTCAGCGGATCTCTGTCGTCGGTATCGATACCGATATGTGCGTGTTGAAGATGGCGATGGATCTGTTCGATATCGGCATTGAACCACTTGTACTGAC
This sequence comes from Coleofasciculus sp. H7-2, assembly GCF_042747725.1. Taxonomy (NCBI): domain Bacteria; kingdom Bacillati; phylum Cyanobacteriota; class Cyanophyceae; order Coleofasciculales; family Coleofasciculaceae; genus Coleofasciculus; species Coleofasciculus sp. H7-2. The sequence goes on along the minus strand of NZ_JBHZGO010000101.1, from coordinate 321,498 downwards.
TGACTGCTGCGCCAGCACAGCAGGTTTGCAAGCGCATTTGGCGGGACTGGCGGTACTCAGCCGCAATATTGGTGCCCAGCGGTTGCACGATGCGGGTCTTGGAGGAGGGATGCTAGCTGCGCCGTAGAAGCAGCAGATGATAAACGGTTCGGTTAGTAAAAAGATGCCAGAATTTTCCCTTCTGTAGAGACGCGAAATTTCGCGTCTCTACAATCTATGCAATTCAACGAATCATCTTATTTGTTTTTCTGGAGGGTTTTCGCTTGCTCCAGCGTGATTTCTTTGAGCGACTGATAGGAACTAGCATTTGAAGCACCTTCAATCGCTTTAACCGCCAGATCCTGAACCTGCTTGAGCGCAGAATCGAGTTGTTTCGAGAGGCTGAGAAGCCGCGCGTCCTGATTGCGAATTGTCTCCTCTAAAGACTGAATTCTCTGTTCGTGAAAACGCTTTTGCATTTCCACATCTTTAGCATACAAATCAGACTTAATTTTGGTTTGGTGATGGGCAATGCCTTTGCCTTCTTCCTTGGCTTTTTTGATAGCCGCTTCCAGTTCTTTGGGAAATACTTCTACCTTAGCTTTCGCCTCGTCATATTGTTTTTCTCGTTCAGCGATCGCTTTCTCCCGCTCATCCCACTGTTTCTCTTCTTCTTGCTGGAATTCTTCCAGTTGCTTATACAAACCTTTCTTGGTTTGATCGGACTCGTCTTGGTTGATTTTGCGTTGGAGTTCTAGATCGTACTTATACTCTTTAACATCCCGTTGTCGCGTTTTAGCTTGCGTTTCATTGCGCTCCTTAATGGAGCGTTTACGTTCTTCTTGCTCTTTGAACCAAGCGCTTTTTTGCTCTAGAGTTTCTTGTTCTAAATTTTCACGTCTTTGGCTAAGTTCCTCTTCAAAAGTTTTGGAACTTTCCTCATACTGTTGGATGAGCGTATCCAACATTCCTTCAGCGATTTCTAAATTATGCAGATATTCTAATTCTTTAACCTCTGTGGCGACAGAACCCCTGAGTTCTTGTAGCTTAGAAGCTTCTAATGTCAGTTTCTCTGACAACTCGCTGACAGCACCCCCAAATCCTAATTGCAGTTTCGCCAGACTTTCAATTACCCGATCCATTTTTTGTTGATCCGCAGTAGCCTGATTCATTGTTATCCTCGATTCCAATGGCTGTTTGTCTTTAATCGCCGGTGGGTTACTTTGATTCAGTTGTTTCACTTGCGAGTCTAGCGCTGCTTTCTCCTTACTTAATTCCTCATACGCCGCTAAGATTTCAGCCTTGGTGTTTTTGTCGTTGGGTTTTCTTGCCATTGATAATCTCCTATTTTTGAGAAACGCTATTTACTCTGGAGCCAGCTAGAAGCAAATTTCTAATTTCTCTTTTCGGTGCTTGTCAATTTAGCGGAGGAGTTTTCAAAGGCTCTCATGGCAATATCTTGTGCTTGCTTCAAAGCGGCTTGAAGTTGGGCAGTAATTTCTGCTATTTGTTCAGATTGTCTTTGAATTGTTTGCTCTAGGGATTGAATTTTAAATTCATTTGCCTGTTTAGTCGCTTCCCACTCTTTTTCATACAAATCAGATTGCACTTTAGCATCTTGGTGAACGTCTTTGATTGCCTCTTCTCTGGCTTTTTTAACGGCGTCCTCCAATTCTTTAGGAAATCCTGCGATTTTCTGTTGATGATCTGCAAATTCTGCTTGACGCTTTGTCAGACTGTTTTCTCGATCTGACCACTGTTTTTCTTTCTCTTTCTCAGATTCTTGCAATTCCCGTTCCAGGTTTCGCTTAATTTCTTCGTACTCATCTGTCTCCATTTTCCGAGTCCGTTCTAAATCGTATTGATACTCTTCAACTTCCCGCTGGCGTTCGGCAGTTAATAGAGCATTTTGTTCTTGGAGTGTTATTTCAAATTCTTCCTGCTCTTTTTGCCAAGATTTGCGGATGGTAGACTGTTGTTTTTCCAGTGCTTCCCGTTCGCTGGCTGTTTTTTGTTCAAGCCATTTTAGGTTTTCTTGGTGTTCTTGCGTCAAGATGTGCAACGCATCTGCTACTACTCTGATTTGCTGAAGTTCTTGCAAATGCTGCGTTTCAATGTCTAGCGCCCGTTTTAGTTCGTCTAACTTTGAAGTTTCACCAGTTAATTTTGCGGACACTCCAGAGACAATACCGCCAAACTCTAATTGCAGATCGGCTAGACCTTTGACAATACTATCAATGGTATAGGTGGAAGCAGCTTGAAGAATTTCTTTGTTTTTTTCTTTTTCTGCTTCTTGTTCCTTGGTCGCTATTTTTGAATCAATTTTTTTCTGGTCTGCAATCAGTTGTTTGAAGGCTTCCAGAATCTGTTCTTTGCTGTCTTTGGATGCCAATTTATTCATGCTTTTTCTCCATAACAAAGTTACTCCGTTGCAGGTAAATTTTCTACAGCCGAGTGTTGCCATCTGACCGGGAACGCCGTCCTCAAGTAGAACATTTGTTCTAGTGCAATATACTCAAGCGAATTAGGCAATGTCAAGGGAAAATAACGTAGAACTGGTGTATAAAAAGTTACTGCTTATAGATAAACCCATCCCAATACTTTTCGGATAAGACAAACCTAACCCCCTAATACCGAAACCACCTCTCCGACACCCAGAGGGGCTTTGAATATGGCTCCCCTTCCCACCGCTCCCTTGGAAGCAAGCTACATAGGGAAGGGGCGGGGGGTTAGGTCTGGGAGCAGGGAACGAGAAGCTGAAGCGAGGATGAGGCTAGTAACTAGCTTGGGTAAGGGTTTGGTGAATCTGGTCTAACACTTCTGCCATCGATAGGGCGGGTACGCGCAGAATTTTGGTAGCGATCGCGCTGAGGATTGCCTGCAACTCTGAGGTAGGTTCATCGACCCCATCCCATTGATGCTCCAGCACCAAAATCGGCGGTAGAAACGGCATCTGTCCCAAGGAAGCCAGCGCCTCCATCAAGGCTGGATTTAGCTCCATATCTGCCAGATCGATCAGCAACAAATCAACGTTTTGGTGTTGAAGTTGCCGCAACACTTCAGTCCAAGAGCGCGAAAGTATACTTCTAAACCCGGCTGTTTGCAGGTAGTGAACCAGAGGGGATGCCGTAGAGCCGCCCAACTGGGGTTTAGCGAACAATCGGGGGTCGAAGGCTTCGCTTGTCGGGTAGCGATCGCAATTTTCGGACAAATCCGTTAGCGATCGCGCATCTACAACTAAAATGCTGGGCTTACAACTCATCCCGACGGCAATCTGAATCACCTGCAATAAAGCTGCGGTACGATCGTTCCCATCCGCTGCCAAACAGGGAAAGACACAAAGACTGCTCACTTGATTTGCCGCCTCAGCGGTCGGGCGATCTAGGGTTACTAATGGTAGAGAAGCAAGGGTCGTTTGTGAGGCGAGCTGTTTGAGATAGGCAAGCGGATCTTCTAGATCCCCACCATCAAGGATGACGACATCCGGCTGCCAAACGCGAGCCAAAAGTTCTGCCTGTTCTAGATCGTCGGCTTCTAGAACCCGGTGATTTGGCGAGAGTCCCAAGGCGGTGGGCGAGAATTCCGCTTCGGCTTGCTCAACAGAAGTGATATGTAAAATCGTCAGGCTAACGTTGGTGCATTGCTTTGGCTTGGTTAAACAAGTCAGGCTGTGGCGTAAAGTTTCCGCCTGGACTGGCAGAGTTAAAAAGCCATCGGCTCGGTTGGAGGCGGCTTGCTCTTTTTCGGCGTTAGTGGCTGTCACGATAACTGGAATGTGGCAGGTTTGGTCGTCTGATTTGAGCAGAGTCAGAACGTCCCAGCCGGAAAGCAGGGGCAAGCACGGGTTGAGCAGTACGGCTTGTGGCTGGAATCGCCGTGCCTTTTCGAGGGCTTCTGTCCCGGAACGAGCGATCGCGGCTCGATAGCCTAAACTGGTGAGTTGCTGGGTTAAATGGTCGATGTACTGGGGTGCGGCTTCGACAATCAAAATCAACCGATTGCGGTTCAAAGATGAACGATGCGGAATGAAGGATGCATCCCGATTTTTTTGAGCCTTCATCCTGCCTCCTTCCTCCTGGCGAGGGGGGGGAATGGGAGGAAGTAGCAGGGTAAACTGGCTTCCCTGACCGGCTTTGGAGATAAAGGAAACATCCCCACCGTGCAGGCGAGCCAAACCTTGGGTTAAAACCAGTCCCAGTCCTGTGCCATCAAAGCGGCGGGTCATGGGATCTTCTAGTTGTTGGAATTTCTGAAAGATTAAATGTTGTTTGCTGTCTGGGATACCAATGCCAGTGTCCCAGACAATAAAGGCAATCCAGCCTTCCCACCGACTCACTTTCAGCCCAATTTCGCCGCCAGCTTCGGTAAATTTGAGGGCGTTGGAAAGCAGGTGCGCGAGCATCTGGCGCAGACGCAAATCGTCCGCCACGATAGTTTCTAATCCAGGTTCGATACTGAGCGTAAAGCGCAGTTCTTCTTTGGCGTTGCTGGCTGGTTCTTGCCCCGTCGCCGGTTCGTCTTTCAAGGTCTGGAGTTGTCTGGCTTGGGATAAGGCGCGATCGCACACTGTCAGAATATTCACGGGTTCTATCGTCAGTTCCATCTGCCCCGTCTCCATGCGGGTCAAATCTAAAATATCGTTGACCACCGTCATTAACTGACGCCCACTCTGATGAATCAGCTTTGCATAGCGTGCCTGACGCTCGTTCAGCTCTCCCAGTAACCGATCCTTTAGCAAGCTGGATAAACCCAGCACGGAAGTTAGGGGAGTCTTGAGTTCGTGGCTGATACAGGCTAAAAACTCATCCTTCATCCGGTTGAGTTGTACTAAATCCGCATTTTTAGCCGTCAGTTCCTTGGCAACCTGCTGCTGTTCGGTGACATCAGTCGCCATCACCAGCCATAAGTCAGTGCTGAGTGCTGAAGATTGCTTGTCAGGACTGAGTGAAGAGGAAGAAGAGGGAATATCAGAATTTCCTCGTAACTCCTGTACTGGCTCGCCAAACGCTCCTAGGAGTCCTAACTCAGTCCCGTTCTGCCGCAGGGGAATTTTGACGAACTGCCAAATGCGCTCGTTGCTCTTTTTCCAGGTTCTAGAGGGCTGGGTTGCTGACGAATTGCCCAGAGGGTTGTTTTGAGTAATGGCGGCTTCTGTCGCTGACATCACGCTGGCAGAATCGCCGCCAACAGAGGCTTCAGCTGCACCCGAATCGGGTCGGTTGTTTGGCTTTGAAGGCTCCCATCGCCGATGAGACTGAATTTCTTGGGCGCTAGAACTTCCGACGAATCTCTCGCTCCACGCAGCGGGCAAGGAATCTAATCTGGCAGGTGCCGCTTGCTGTACCAGGGTAGGGTCAAAATCCCCAATCTGCTGACGCCAAGTCAGGTTCTGGGCGATCGCTTGTCCAGAACTTGTTTGCAATCTTAAAGGCAATGGCAGTTGTTCCAGCAGTTGCACCAAGGGCATGACGGCTGCCCAAGAGGCTGTTGTTTGGTGTCCGCCGTACCGCCCCTCTTTTGCCCCCGTCGGCTTCCCCGAAGCGGGGAGTTGAGCCGTGTTTGTTGCTACTGACCACGGGAAGGGCGGTTTGCGTAGATGCCCGGATGCCCGGAGGGCGGCTTCTCGGAGCGAAGTTGCTTCCTGCAAGCCTACTGCCTCTTCTTTGAGTTCTTCACGGGCATACGCCTGGGAAGCCCTCTTCTGACTACTGCCCATGCCCCATTCCTCGCTGCCTTCGGCGGTTGCCATGAATTTCAAGATGCGATCGCTATCCAACAAACCCAAGAATTGATGAGTTGGATCGACCACCGCCCACTGTTGCCGTATTTGGGAATTGCAACGCAAATACAGCCGAAATTCATTCACAGAAAGCTCGCTTGGCAACGTTGCCAAGCTTTCAATGAGAGGGAAATCTAGGTGACACAGTGGTTGCTGTAAATCCAGCGTCAAAGGAGCAACCAAATAATTTTCTTGGCTGAACGAGTTTGTTACTAGAAGATGAGGCATGATTGCCCGCAGATTGATGACTCCCAGTGGATGTTGTTGTTCGCTGACCACCACCAGGCGATCGTAACTGCCAGAGCTAAAAATCTCCAGCACCCTCACCAATGCCGCTGTTTGTTCGCAAACGGGAACTGGCTCGATAAATTCCTTTAAACTGGGAGTGGATATGGACATGACCAACCTGGCTAGGGGAAAGTGCAACAAGAACGCACGCGCAGTACGTCGCCGCTCAAATTCATCGCTGAGGCTCAGTAGGTGCGGGTATCGCTTGGGGTTTTCCCTGCCTACAGCCTATATGTATTTAAAAAGGAGTTAACAAAATTGGAGAGCCTACAGCTAGTTTCAAAAAAGCAAAAACAAGCTACTGCTTAATTATGCATCGGTCGAGGGGGCTTATGGGAGCCTACTAATTACAATTAATAACAATTCGATTAATGCTTAAATTAATATTAAGTAGTTGATGAAGTCCGGTGAGAGATCCTCCTTCTGAGCGATGTCTCAAGACAAACAGTAATTTAATTTCTACAGTACTTAAAGTTTTGCATCCTCCGTTGTCTATTTGTACTTTTGTGCGTTCTGAGTCGCTGGCACAGTCCTTACGCGACCCATTGTGCAGCGAATCCCTGAAAGAAGCGATCGCCGTGGAACATCGCTATCTTCTGAACCAGATATTTTCCTTACCTGAGTTTTTTGACTGGGTTGAGCAGCACAAGCAGCAAATTGATTGTTTGATTTTACAAGAAGACTGGTCGTTGCGGTCACTCATCAACCGCTTGTACGAACAAGGCATACTGCTGCCAGTTGTAATTTTATCCGGGGTAACGGATGAAGCCAGTCAGAGATCAACCACCCTAGATGGGCAAGATCGCACCAGTACCGCCACGGATTCTACCCAAGTCTTGGGGAGTTATCTTTACCACCCTGGAGAAGTTTATGTACCCGTAACCCAAGCGGACAAGATTGTGCGGTTGATTGAACGGGCGATCGCTCAGTTTCTCACCCTTGCTCCCACCTGTCTCCTCCCAGATCGCTCCATCAGCATCGATGCCATCACCGAGTTGCATACTCAAAATTTTCTTATGCTACAGCAGCGACGGCTGACTGAAAAACTTAAGGAGCGATTAGGATACTTGGGTGTGTACTATAAGCGAAATCCGCAGTCTTTTTTCCGTTATCTATCCCGAACGGAAAAGCAAGAGCTTTTACAGCAACTCCGAGCAGAATACCGCAAAATTGTTCTCAGTTACTTTTCTAAAGAGAGTACACTGAATCAAACAATCGACCAATTTGTGACAACGGCTTTTTTTGCCGACATCTCTGTTTCTCAAATTGTCGAAATTCACATGGAATTAATGGATGATTTTTCTAAACAACTGCAAGTAGAGGGGCGAAGTGAAGAAGTCTTGCTGGACTATCGATTGACTTTAATTGATGTCATTGCTCACCTGTGCGAAATGTATCGCCGTTCTATTCCTAGAGAGTCATGATCCTAAGCTTTAAGCTCATCGCTTCAGGCAGATTTTGAAAAAAAACCTTAGACTTTAGACAATCCCTAATTCCCCCTCCAACACTTTCTCCCTAATGGCTAAGTTATGAGTGCGCTCAAGAAAATTTATGTTCTCAAGCTCTACGTTGCTGGAAATACTACCAATTCTGTACGAGCTTTGACAACACTCAAAAATATCCTTGAACACGAGTTTCAAGGCGTCTACGCTCTCAAAGTGATCGATGTTCTCAAAAATCCGCAACTGGCAGAGGAAGATAAAATTTTAGCCACACCGACCTTGGCGAAAGTATTACCGCTTCCTATCCGCAAAATCATCGGGGATCTTTCAGATCGGGAAAAGGTCTTGGTAGGGCTAGATATTCTCTACGAAGAACTCATTGAAGCCGAAGCGGATTTGTAAACTTTAATTCGGACTGGAGACTTTAGACTTTAAACTGTTATATGTTTCCTAGTCCGTTTCTGCAAGTAGAGCCAATTTTTTGCGACTGAAGCGATGAGTAAAACTAATCCGATTGAGCCACAAGCCGAATTGGCTCCAGTGGGAGTACAAAAAATCCGGACGATGATTGAAGGCTTCGATGATATTAGTCATGGAGGCTTACCCCTAGGGAGAACTACCTTATTCAGTGGCACTTCTGGAACTGGCAAGACATTATTTGCCGTTCAATTTCTTTACAATGGAATTGCCTATTTTGATGAACCTGGGGTATTTGTTACCTTTGAAGAATCTCCTACTGATATCATCAAAAATGCCTCCAGTTTTGGTTGGGATTTGCAACGCTTAATTGATGAAGGGAAGTTGTTTATTCTGGACGCTTCACCCGATCCAGAAGGACAGGAAGTGGTCGGTAACTTTGACCTTTCTGCCCTAATTGAGCGCATTCAGTACGCCATTCGTAAATACAAAGCCAAGCGGGTTTCTATCGATTCTGTCACCGCTGTTTTTCAGCAATATGATGCCCCTTCCGTCGTGCGGAGAGAGATTTTTCGCTTGGTAGCCCGCCTCAAACAAATTGGCGTCACTACGGTGATGACGACGGAACGTCTCGAAGAATATGGCCCGGTGGCGCGGTTCGGAGTAGAAGAGTTTGTTTCCGATAACGTGGCAATTGTCCGCAACGTTTTGGAAGGAGAACGCCGTCGCCGCACGATTGAAATTCTTAAACTTCGCGGCACCACTCACATGAAGGGGGAATACCCTTTCACCATGACCAATAATGGCATCAATATTTTCCCGCTAGGAGCGATGCGGCTCACCCAGCGTTCTTCCAATGTCCGGGTGTCTTCGGGTATCAAAACCCTCGACGAAATGTGTGGTGGTGGATTTTTTAAAGATTCTATCATTCTGGCAACGGGTGCCACGGGTACCGGCAAAACGCTTTTAGTCAGCAAATTTTTGCAAGTTGCCTGTACGAACAACGAACGTGCCATTTTGTTTGCCTACGAAGAATCTCGTGCCCAGCTGTCTCGCAACGCCTACTCTTGGGGCATTGATTTTGAGGAGATGGAACAAAAAGGATTGCTGAGAATCCTTTGCACCTATCCAGAGTCGGCTGGTTTGGAAGATCACTTGCAGATGATTAAGTCAGAAATTGCTGAATTCAAGCCGTCTCGCATTGCCATTGATTCGCTTTCGGCATTAGCACGAGGCGTCAGCAACAACGCCTTCCGGCAGTTTGTGATTGGTGTGACGGGTTATGCCAAGCAAGAGGAAATCACTGGCTTTTGTACCAATACCACAGACCACTTCATGGGTTCCCACTCGATTACAGATTCCCATATTTCCACCATTACAGACACGATTTTGATGCTGCAATATGTGGAAATTCGCGGTGAAATGTCCCGCGCTATCAATGTCTTTAAAATGCGGGGTTCGTGGCATGAAAAAGGCATCCGCGAGTACACGATTAGTGACGAGGGAGCTGAAATTAAGGATTCGTTCCGGAATTACGAACGAATTATCAGTGGTTCCCCTACTCGGATTGCGGTTGACGAAAAGAGCGAACTCTCCCGAATTGTCAGAGGGATGAGGGAAAACAGCGACGATAGAGAAAGCTAATACTTCCAGTTTGAGCATCTGGGATCTGGAAAGGCTCTATCTTTAGGCTTATATCCGAAGAAATACGCATATAAGCAATCCTATTTAAGTTGTGCGCGAGTATTCGCCTTAGTGTAGAGACGCGATTAATCGCGTCTCTACAGGGGTTCGCAAATCATTGAGGATTGCTATATAAGCATTTTCTTACCCACAATTGGAGTGCGGTCATTTTTCCTAATGTTTTAAACGGTTAAATCGTCTGGAAGCCTTGATTTTATTGAGAATTTCAGGCTTCTTTACACAAACTTTATAATTCTGCGGTCAGTTCGCTACTTATTTAAAGCTTAAATAAAGATAAGCTCTAACCCGTAGCAATATTTTTGAAGGAAAGATTAAATATAAGGAACGCCTATCCGCATATTTACGGAGTTACCCGATCTTTAAGGCTGGGGGACTGAAGAATACAAAGTAGTCGCTTTCATCTGACCACAGCCGAGGGGAGGAGATTGAGTCAAATGCTGACCTTAAAAAAAGCTCAACTTCAGTTAAACAATTTTCAACTGCTCAATGAGATATTTTTCCCCAAAAACTATGAAGCTGATTCCAGATTGAATCTTAAGCAAATCTGGGAGAAAGCTGCACTGCAATGGGAACAAACCGCCGCTTCTATAGAAACTCCTAGAGAAATTTGGGAGAATATTCCGACAGGCAAACATTTTGATTCTATTTTGGATCTGGGTTGTGGATATGGCAGACATGCTGCTTATCTTTCAAAACAAAAAAAAATTACCTGCAATCAGTATTACGGAATAGATATTTCCGAAAATCTGCTGCGTCGGATGCTGACATTTAATAAGGCATACAATTTATTCTCTTCAACGGATTTTTCTTTGATTTGTATGCCAATGGGTCAGTTGCCCTTTGAGGACAATTCAATAGAATTTGTAATCTCAAGTAGTGTTTTTCTTCACCTGGAAAAACAACAACTTAGAAAGAACCTGGGAGAAATTGCTCGTGTCATCAAGCCAGGGGGAGTTTTTATTTTTGAGGATTTATTTTACAACCGATACTGTCCGGCAAATATCCTGGATAACGTTTTGAGGAAAGTGAGGAAATCTGGACTCAATTTAGCCGATTTAAAGCAATACTCCTGGCGGGAAATCAACTGGCTGCTGAAAAATTCCCAACTATCGCAAAAATGCCCCCAATATACGATAAAACCCCATAAACCTGCCTTGCTGCCAGAACAACTGAGGGGAGTTGGGATTCCTGCTACGCCAGATATCGATCGGGAAAGGAATCCTCCCAAGTTTTTGAAAGGACTTTTGGCGAGTGGTTATCGCGTTTACTCTAAAGGTTAAAGGTAAAGGCTAGATGAGAGACGCGATCGCGCCTCTCCATTTTAGGGCTTTAAACGAGCATGGAGGGATTCGAACCCCCGACCCTCAGAACCGGAATCTGATGCTCTATCCACTGAGCTACATGCCCTAATAACTTGAATAGTATAACATTTTTCGGTATTTAGCAATTCGGACATTCCGGATGTTGTTACTTTACGGTAAATTGGTCAGCGATTGGGCGATGCCTATCAAAGAGAATGATTAGGCTTGCACCTGACGCCAGAAGCGTTCATTTTGATTGCCCCCTAGTCTACATCAGCCCTTTTTTTGTTGCTGAATTGGAATCTCTATCATAAACTCTACGCCCTGTAAAGGTGATGAAACACAGCGAATCTGTCCGCCGTGACGCTCCACCACAATAGAGTAGCTAATAGACAATCCCAAACCAGTGCCAGCCCCCACCGGCTTCGTCGTAAAGAAGGGGTCAAATATCTTCTTTTGCACTTCTTCGGTCATGCTAGGCCCATTATTACCAATCCGGATTGCGACCCGACCCTCCTCTACAATGGAGGTGCGAACCCAAATCGTAGGTGATTGTTCATCGTTCATTGTTGATTGTTCATTGCCATTAGTCGTGAACGATGAACCATGAACCTCTTCTAAGGCATCAATTGCATTACTGAGAATATTCATAAATACCTGATTCAACTGACCTGCGTAACAGGTCACTTTAGGCAGGCGAGCGAATTCTTTAATCACCTCAATCCCCAATCGGTTTTTCTGGGGTTTGAGTCGATGCTGCAAAATTAACAAGGTGGATTCAATGCCTGAATGAATATCTACTGGCTTCATTGCTGCTTCATCCAAGCGCGAGAAGTTTCTCAATGACAGCACAATAGATTGGATGCGTTCTGCCCCTACCTGCATAGAAGATAAGATTTTTGGGAAGTCTTCTTTCAAATATTCCAATTCAATTGTCTCAATCTCTCGCTGAATTTCTGGAACTGGATTGGGGTAAAACTGCTCATACATCTGTATAAGATTGAGCAAGTCTCGCGCATATTCATTTGTAGGGGCAAGATTGCCGTAAATAAAATTGACTGGGTTGTTAATTTCATGGGCTACTCCCGCCACCAGTTGCCCAATACTAGACATTTTTTCCGCCTGAATCAGCTGGGCTTGGGTGCGTCGCAATGCGCTTAAAGTGAGTTCTAGCTGTTGCGCTTTCTCCCGTTCTCGCGCTTCTGCTTGCCGCAGCGCCTCCAGATTAGATAGCTGAAGATGAAGGTTGATCCGAGCCAAAAGTTCATTCTTCGAGATTGGTTTAATTAGATAATCGTTGGCACCAGACTTAAATCCTTCTACCAGGTCTGATACTTGATTTTTGGCAGTTAACATCAAGATGGGCAGTTCGTTAAGCAAATACTGTTCGCGGATTTTCTGGCAAACTTCATAGCCGGTCATGCGCGGCATCATCAAATCCAATAAAATGATGTCAGGTCTTAGCCCCTGCGCGATCGCTGCCAATGCTTCCATGCCATTGAAGGCTTGGGTTAAGGAATAGTTTTGCCCCGATAGATAGTTAACCAGCACCTGCACGTTAACTGGCTCATCATCCACTATCAAAATATTGATGTCGCCACTTTGGGTTACAAGTTGCTGTTTAGCAGGTTGCAAATTAGTAGGTTGCAAGTTGCCAAGTTGAGGCTGCAATTCTTCAACCTTCAATTCTTCTTCAATCTTCAACTCTTTTGAGAACGGCAGGGTAAACGTAAATCGCGAACCAACACCCATTTTGGATTCTACGCGAATTTCTCCATTGTGCAATTCTACTAGCTTTTTGGTGATAGCAAGACCAAGACCAGTCCCCCCATAAATTCTTGCTGTTGAGCCATCAGCTTGTTCAAAAGATTCAAAGATTTTGCCAAATTTCTCTGGGGGGATACCAATTCCCGTATCGGCAACGGTAATCGCTAGATAAGGTACATACGCAGGGTCAAAGAAATCTTTCTTTTCTCCCTCCTCGACCACAGATGCCGACACTTCTACTACACCAGAATCTGTAAATTTAATGGCATTGCCGACCAGGTTGTAGAGAATTTGTTGCACCCGATCTTCATCAACATTAACAGCTGGTGTATTTGGAGAAATTTTATTTATCAGATGTAAAGATTTTTTACCAATTAGAGGTTGGCTAAGAGTCAGCACCACATTGGTAATTTCTCTCATTCCCACGGACTTGATTTTAAGCGCTAGATTTCCATGTTTCAGTTTAGAAAAATCAAGAATGTCGTTGATCAAATTGGATAGTCGGTGAGCGCTCGATACTACCATCGATAGATTAAAAATCGTCTTTTCAGGCAAATGTCCCGTTACACCATCAATAAGAGATTCGGCGATGCCAATGATGCCATTAAGCGGGGTGCGGAGTTCGTGAGAGGTATTTGCCAGAAACTCGTCTTTTAACTCCTCCATCCGTTTGCGTTCGGTAATGTCTTGGAACCCGCTAAGCATTGCTTGCTCGCCGTTGAACGCAATTGGCTGAATGGATAAATTGATCCACAATGGCGTTCCGTCTACCTTTTTTATCTGAAATTCGTAGTTGCGAACGTACCCATTTTTAGCTAGTACCTTCAGAAACCCTTTTCGAGCATCAGAATCGTAATGGAACTCTTGTGCCTGACGACCTATCAATTCCTGAGTGGGTAGACCCAAAGTTGAGCTACACGCCATGTTTGCATACAGAATCTTGCTATCAGATACACGACTAATCAGTAGAGGAATCGGAGTAGTTTCGGCAATCAATCGAAATCGCTCTTCGCTTTCGCGTAAGCGATCTTCTGCCTGCTTGCGCTCGTCAATTTCTTGCTTGAGGTCAGCATTTAATGCTGTCATCTCATCATAGAGTTTGGCATTTTCTAGAGAGATAGCAATTTGAGATGACAGCATTTCTAAAACTTTCAGCCGATCTGGTGTAAAAGCATTAGTGGTCAGATTGTTTTCGAGATAAAGCAGACCAATCAGATGCGTTTGCTTAATAATCGGAAGACATAAGATAGATTTAGGATGATGTTGTAAAACGTAAGGATCTGATTTAAATAAGCCTTGGTTAGTGGCATCGTTTAAAACCAAATTTTTCTTCGTTCTTTTCACATAATTGACAATAGCAGGGGAAACCTTTTGACTGGATTCCACGGGAATAAATTGGAGAACTGTTACCTCAGCCCGATCGACTTCTCCCTCAGCAGCGATCGCTAAGTTGCCCGATTCTTCCAAAATGAGAAAGCCTTTCTGCGCTCCAGCATTCTCAATCACAATTTTCATTAATTTTTCTAGCAACTTGTCTAAAACGATTTCACTGGCTAAGGTTTGGCTGGCTTTCACGACTGTCGTTACATCCAACAATCCCGAATCGCTGCCAGTACTAGAGGAAATCATGTTGCTCGGACACCCAGTTTTGCCGGTTGCAGATACCCCGGAAAAGAACTGCGGATATTTTTCTTCCACATCATTAACTTTAGCGATCGCGCCCCATTTAAGATAGCCATAGTGAGCTTCCATAATATGGGCTTTTGCCAGCACGGTGTATCCTTTAGCGAGAAAAAACTTTGCCGCTAGTTCATTGGCTATCGCTTCGTTCTGGATATAATCGTTTTCTCTAGCTGAGTTAATTGACTTTTCATATAAATCCAGAGCCTCCCCATCTTTGCCGGTAATCCGCGCTATTTCAGCAGACATTAGTAAATATTTGTGTAAAAAGTTGTCTGGGCAAGCTTCAGACCACTTCCTCATCTTTTCTAGATTTATCAATAGATTTTCCATTGCCTGCTCTTTGTCTGCTTCCAGCAAAGTAGGATAAAGAGCTGCTTGGATTAAAGTAGAATAAAAATAATGTTCCGGTATCATGATAGTAGCAAAGGGAATCGAGATTAGTGTTTCCCCTTGTGCGATCGCTTTCATCGCATCAGCATATTTTTCGTATAAATAAAGTAGCTGAGCCTTCAAAATACAATAAGTAACATAAAGAGCTGGGACTTTTTTTAATTCATCCCAATGCTCTTCTTCTTTAAAATTATCATCATTGAAACTGGTTTTTTCTTCTGTTTCTCCTTTTAGACTTAAAGCAAACTTCTGTATGACTAAAAAAATATCGACAAAAGAGCGTATTTTCTTCTTTGATGAAAATTCTAAATATTTTTGAACTTCTTGATAAACTTCATCCAAATTATCTCCCTTAAATACTAATTTAACAGCTCGGTAGTAAGCTGAATAAGTAGCCCATTGAAAATCACCAATTTCAATTCCGTCCTGAAAACCATTTTTTAGATATCCCTCGCAATCTGTCCTCAAATGATTTTTCCAGTGACTAATGTACGAACCGAAAATCATGTTAAGTTTACATTTAAAGGTTATATTATTAAATTTTTCATTAACTTTTAAGCCTAATTCACCAAATTGATAAGCTGCTTCAAATTCATCTCTTCCTGCCAGAGTCCATCCATAAGACATATAGGCAAAAGAAGTGACATTTGAATTGCCAGATTTTAAGGAAATATTAACCATTTTTAACATTATTGAATCAAATATATGCTTGCCGATAAATCGGGCAGGTGGAGTCATATTTATAAGAATCTTTGTAGCAGCTACTTTCTCCAGATCGGTCATATCTGGCGCATCAATTAAATCTTTAACCTCTCTCCCTGCCAGATTAACTTTAACGTTTTGAGTTTCAGCTTTTATTAGTTTTTTTAGTTCCTCTTCACCATCGGGAAGGTCGATCCCAAATAATCTCAATCCTGCTTTACCGATTTCAATAGCTTCTTTAGTTTTCATCAAGTTGGTCGTATATATAATGATTTTCATGATATATACGCTTGCCTTTTCCAAGTTTGATGCAGCTTTATTTAAAATAATGTCAAAGAATCTTTCGCATTCATCAATATTTCCGTTCAGATATTCGCATTCTGCGCGTTCTTTATAAAGAGATAATGTTAACAGATACTGGAATTCCCAGTCATTATCTGAAAGCAGTTCCATTCCGGCAGTTATATATTTTAATGCAGGTTCAAAAGCTGTGGATAGCTTGGCTTTTTTACCAGCGGTTAGATTTAAATTTGCTAGTTCATATCTTTCATTTTGGTTAGTTATGATGTCCTTGCCGCAATTAAGCTGATTAACTACATCAAAAATTTTTTCTTCTAGTTCTTGTCGAGCTGTATTTCTAAGTAATAGCTGACCTACTTTGAGATGAACCTGTTGTTTATCAGTTTCTGGGATTAAGGAATAAACTGCCTGCTGTACGCGGTCATGTAGAAATTTGTAAGAAACTGCTAAATCATCATTGAGAGAAGTATTTAAATTATCTTCTAAATAAGATTGAACGTATTTATATGCATTACCAATTGGTATAATTAGTCCTTCCTTAAGGGCTTCCCGAAGTTCAACAGATGTTTGTACCTGAGACTTTTCATTAACAATCGATAAAACTCTTAAATTGAATTCGTTGCCAATACAAGCTGCGAGTTTTAGAGCTTTCTGAGTAGGATGGGAAAGTTTTTTAATTTTTATTACCATTAATTCAACTACATTATCCGTGATCTGCATTCCTCGAATTTGTTCAAGCTCCCACTGCCAACATCCCTGGTTTAAGTCAAAATTAAACAAGTTCTCTTCGTAAAGAGATTTTAAAAACTGAGTTAAAAAGAAGGGATTGCCATTCGTTTTATTAAAAACTAACTCTGCTAACGAATTTAATTTTTCTGGTTCAGATTTAAGCGTATCGGCAATCAGTGAATTTACATTTCTAAGAACTAAAGAGTGCAGAGATATATTATTCACCGCAATATCGCTCTTTTTAATTTCATCCAAGGTCAGCATCAAAGGATGAGTTGCACTCACTTCATTATTTCGGTAAGCCCCAATCATGAGTAAGTATTTACTATCCGGATCGGTCATTAACAGATAAATTAATTTTAATGAGGCTGAATCTGCCCATTGTAAGTCATCCAGAAATAAGACTAGGGGATGGTCTTTTGTAGTAAAAACACTGAGGAACTTTTGAAAAACTAAATTCAATCGATTTTGGGCTTCTGCTGGAGCAAGTTCTGGAACTGGCGGCTGTTTGCCGATAATCAGTTCCACTTCAGGAATTACATCAATAATGACTTGACCGTTGCAACCAAGAGATTCTAATACTTGTGCTTTCCAAAGCTCTATTTTTTCTTCACTTTCTGTTAAAAGTTGCCGAACTAATTCTTGAAAAGCTTGAATTAGGGAAGCATAGGGAATATTTCGTTTAAATTGGTCAAATTTGCCAGAAATAAAATAACCCCTTTGCCGCACAATTGGTTTATGAATTTCATTTACTAAAGCTGATTTACCAATTCCAGAAAAGCCAGAAACCAGCATCATTTCAGTCGAGCCAAAGCTGGCTCTTTCAAAAGCTGCCATTAGAGAAGCAATTTCGGAGTCTCGACCATAAAGTTTTTGTGGGATTTGAAATTTATCGGAGATATCGTGTCTACCTAGTGGGAAGTTGTTAATCTTTCCAGTACTTTCTAGATGAGTTAGACAAATATCCAGGTCAGCCTTGAGTCCAAAAGCGCTTTGATAGCGGTCTTCAGCGTTTTTAGATAATAACTTCATCACGATGTCAGACACCGCTGGCGGAATGTTTGGATTCAGATGCTGGGGTGGAATTGGAAGGCTGGCAATATGACAGTGAACTAACTCCATCGGATCGTTGGATTGAAAAGGCACCCTTCCAGTTAGCATTTCGTAAAAGGTGATGCCTAAGGAATAAAAGTCGGTACGATAATCAATTGAGCGATTCATCCTCCCCGTTTGCTCTGGTGATATGTAGGCAAGAGTGCCTTCTAGCAAATTGGGATTGCCAATCATCTGGTTTTCTCTGGACAGACGCGAGGCAATGCTAAAATCGGTAATTTTTACCAATCCTGTATCAGGATTAATAATGATATTTTGAGGCTTAATATCCTTGTGAATAATGTTGTTTTGATGTAACTGACTAATTGTTTCTGAAACATGAATAATTATTTGGATTGTTTTCTTTAAGCTAATTTGATTTTTTGAAAGAAAATTTTGTAGCGAATCTCCTCCAAAATCTTCCAAAATCAAAAACCAATATTGATTATATTTTTCCAGCTCTAAAGGTTTAACGATTCCTGAGATAGGTAAATCGTAAGCAATTTCATATTGATGTTTAAGCTTAGCAATTTCGGTGAGAGCTGGATACTCTTGCCGAAGACTCTTAACAATAACAGGTTGCTCGTTATGATGGCGATACCCTCGATAAACAACTGTTTTTGTTCCTTCGTAAATTTTTGATAGGATTGTATAATCTGGAATATTTAGCATAATTTGGTTTGTGTTTCAACTGGCAACTAGAGTCAATTACAGTGTTTTACTGGGCAGGAATGTGCAGGGGGATTTATACAGTAATCGTTCGCCAAAGTGCGTGGTTGATAACCAGGCTACAAATGTTGCTATTAGCCTGCGGTTGGTATAAGTTTAGTCACAGAAGTAATGGCGCAGACTAAATTTAAACGGGGAATCAGTGTAAGGACTTGCGTATTTAAATGTTCAGTCTGCTGGCAACACAGCGTCAGAATCGCCGATTCTGACGCTGTGTTGCCTGAAAAACAATCCAGCTTTGCTGTTTTCTGGGCATAGTGGTCTACCAATGCGGTGAGGATTCTGATTGTGCAGATTGACTGTGGCATCACAACCGTCAATCTGCACTAGAAAAAAGCAATATTAAAACTCTTAATATAACCAATCTTTACGGGTAAGCGGCAAATTCCAAGCTTTATCTGCTCGTCGCTGCAATAGGACTTGATAAATCCCCATGTGGTTCCGTTCAAAGGCAAGAGCGAAACCAATGAGATAGAGCCGCCATAATCGTACTTTACGTTCGCTGCTGAGGGCGATCGCTTGCTCCATCGCTGCATCCAGATTAGCCGCCCAACAGCGCATTGTTTTGGCGTAGTGCATCCGCCAAGCATCAACATCGACAATTTCCCATCCCGTCTCTTCGGCGGCTGCTAAAGAACCGGACAGCCTGGACAGCTCTCCATCCGGGAAGATATAACGTTGAACAAAGCGCTCGTTGAGGCTGGAACCGTCCCATTTTTCTGAGGCGGTGATGCCGTGATTGAGAAACAAACCTCCAGGCTTCAGGGCAGATAAGGCACTCTGAAAATAAATCGGGTAGTTTTTAATTCCGACGTGTTCAACCATCCCAACCGAAACAATTTTGTCATAGGTTGGCGTTTGGGGTAAGTTGCGATAGTCGAGAAGCTCGACTTTTAGCTGTGTGTCCAAACCTTCTTTCTCGATCGCTTGTTGGTTAAAAGCCAGCTGCTCTTTACTCAAAGTAATGCCATATCCCTTCACTCCGTAATGAGTTACAGCCCAGCGTAGCAAAGCTCCCCAGCCACAGCCAATATCTAATAAATATTCACCTGGTTTTAATTGGAGTTTACGGCAGATCAAATCGAGCTTTGCCTGCTGAGCTTCTGGGAGGCTCATCTGGGGATGTTCAAAATAGGCACAAGAATAGACGAGTAAAGGATCGAGCCAAAGACGGTAAAAATCATTGCCGACATCATAGTGATATTGAACAACTGCCGAGTCGCGATCGCGGCTATGAGTGATTAATTTCTGCCAAGATGATTTCTCTTGCAGCGATAAAGGCAATTGGGGTAAACTCAGCGCTTCCATCCAAGCTTTTATGGCTTTGCTGCGATCGCTCTGGGAAAAGGAAAGCGTTTCTAAGAGCATCAGATCGTCGATGTTGCCTGTAAAATCCAAAAAGCCCTGAAGATAAGCTTCTACTAGAACCAAAGGATCTTGGCTCAGAATTAGAGTCCGGATGACTCCGGGATGATGAATCTGCAAAGTGAGTTGAGGAAGCGAGTCATCAACTGTGCCATTGTTCAGTATCTTGTCTGTCCCCCAGCAATCAATGCAGAATTTCAGAGGCAGTAGAGAAAACATTTCACTCAAGATATCTCGGATGCTGGTAGGAACAGAAGAGTACAACATGGTTGATGAAAGCGTGTTAGTGGTTATGTATCAGTAGCAATTTGGGATTTTGGATTCGCTATCCAACTGTGAGGCGACCTTAGCCTAACGATGTATAGCAACAACGCCGAAATGGTACTGAGGATCAGTTATCAACTCAGCACCATTTAATATCTACAGACGAATAACCACTAATCACTAACACCGCGTGCAAATTTTTCCACACCTGTCAATCGCAGGCGAGACTACTGCGCTCTTCGCAGATTCGCAAAATTTTACTTACATAAACACGGCGGTAGAAAATAAACCTAATTTGTGGAGGCAGGTAATCTCCCTAAACTTAGGGGCATGGCAATGCCGTGTCTTTCGGATGTCAGGGTGTAACCCCTCCTAACAACGCCTGACAACTAAAAAATGTTGTCAGGCGTTTTTACCAAAATGAGATGCTTTCAGTGGCTAATGGGTCAAATTTACCAACTATCCAACTGAAGAAGTGATGCTTTTGAGTTCGATTTCGCTTGAGGATGGAACTTTGACATTCCAGACAAGCCCTAGACGATTGAGGGCGACGATACCCAGCCAACCCAAATCAAGTTGCCACCATCTGAGTCCAAACTTTGCCGAGTGCTGGAAGGCATGGTGGTTATTGTGCCATCCTTCACCGAGGGTCATAATGGCGACGAAAAGGTTGTTCTTACTTTGATCGTCTGTGGGAAATTGGCGTTTTCCCAAAAGGTGGCAGACTGAGTTGACGCTGAAAGTAAATTGATGCAAGAGGAAAATCCGGATACCTCCTCCCCAGATTAAGCCTCTCAATGCTCCCGACCACGACCCGGTTAAGACTCCACCCAGAAGCGTCGGGATTAACAGAGAAAGTAGCACCCAGAGGATGTAGAGTTGGTCGATTTTTTGGACAACATTGTCACGATTGAGATCCGAGACATAGGGGTATGGAGGCGTCCAATCGACGTTCAGCAGCCAGCCAGTATGGGCGTGCCAAAAGCCTTGAACCACCGACAAAAACCCTTCTCCGTGAAGATTTGGTGAGTGGAAGTCTTGTTGGGTATCTGAGTAGAGGTGATGACAGCGATGGTGACTCACCCAGCTAATGACTGGACCTTGACCTGCCATGCAGCCAGCGATCGCTAAAAAGGCACGCACAAATGCCCCTGCCTGAAAGGCACGATGGGTGAAAAACCTGTGATACCCCACAGTGATGCCAAAGAAAGTCAGGGCGTACATTCCTACCAGTAGACTCAGATCCAGCGGCTGGACCCCACGTTCCCAGAAGATGATAGCCAGGGTCGCAGCGATAAATCCCAACAGAGGCAGGGCGACGACGATGACATTCAGCGTTTTCTGAAAATTGCTGATTTTAGAAGGATTGGAGAAAGAGATTGACACTTGCTTGGTTGAAATAGAATACTCGCTCAATAAAACTAAGAATATCTGATTGTTTGCCGTTAAATTCCTGGAAAATTGTCCAGTTTAGAGCTGATGGAAGTCCGCTTTCAGTGCGCTAAAGGAAACTGATGGGGTCTACGGGTGTGCCATTTTTACGAACTTCAAAGTGGAGATGGGGGCCAGTCGAAAAGCCGGTAGAACCAACCGCCGCGATCGCATCTGCTCGGCTTACGGATTGTCCTTCCGAAACATAGAGTTCGCTGGTGTGACCGTATAAGGTGGTGATGCCGTTGCCGTGGTCGATGATTACCGCCTTCCCGTAACCTCCATACCATCCGGCAAAAATTACCTCTCCGCTGTTGGCGGCGCGGATAGTGCTGCCATAACTTGCCCCAAAGTCAAGACCGGAATGGAAACGGCGGTAGCCCAGAATTGGGTGGACTCGCCAACCAAAGTTGCTAGTAATTCCCGCATCGCTAGGGTAGCTGAAGATACCCGTGCCGCGAAGAATCTCGCTACCGCGAAGAATGGCTTTGCTAGCTGCCGCCTCTCTTTCTCTTTTTGCCTTCGCTTGGGCAACTCGTTTTTGGATGAGAGTGCTAATCCCTTCGGAATCAATCGCCAAAACGTTCTCAGCTGCTTCTAAGGCTTGCCGGTTGGTATTCAGGCGTTGAATGAGCTGCTGCTGCGCCTGTGTCTGAGCTTCAAATTCGGCTTTTTGTGCGAGCAATTGTTGGGTAATCAGGGCAATTTGGTTTTTCTGCTGTTCGATCTCGGTTTTTTGGTGGTTGATTTGGTCGGCTTCCGCCTTCAAGTTTTTCAAGATTTGTTGGTCGGCTTGAAACACCAATTTGATCTGGCGACGCCGGTCAGAAAATTGACTGAGATTTTGGCTGGCTAGCAGAATTCCCCATCCTTGGTGAGATAGCTGCTGGCGTTGCAGGAAACGCAAACGGGCGACGGTGGCGGCTTGCTTTTGTTGATAAGAGCGTTCCGCGATCGCCAGATCCTCTTGCAACATCTTTAATTCCTGAGCGGCTCGTTGTAATTGATACTGGTAGTCATTGAGCTGGGTGCCCGTTAATTCCAGGTTTTGCTGCAAGCCACTGAGTTGTCCCTGCGCGGCTTTTTGGAGTTTTGATAAGCGATCGCTTTCTTTGGAATAATTAGACCGCTGCCGATCCAGTTGTTGCTGCATCTGTCGCAGCGTTTCAACTGTGACGGGTGGCGGCGATGGTGAATCTTCCGCTAGCACCGGCATTGCTAGCAAAAGCCAAAGGAAAATTAGGCAACAAACAACCGGCAACCAGCACTGATGCCCAAAATTTTTCCTTTTTCCTGAAAATGGTGCTTTCATCCTTTCAAACTCAGTCGTGCCAAAACGCCGAATTTCATCATGATGACACCAGAAATTTTATTCACCTATCTTAGTCCGCTTGCTGAACTAGCATTCCCCAACCCCTCTCTACCCCCAACCCCTCACCGAAAAGCGAGGGCGGGGTTGGACGTGAGGTCTTCTCATCATGGGCAATTATCCGGGCTTGATATTACTGCAAGCTGCGGCAGTTGAACAATTTAGCTAGAGTGTCGATGCTGGACACTGGCGACGATTTGTTTTGATACCCGAATCAGCTGATAGGCACCGGCTTTGCCTAAATTTTGGTATTGATTGGGCTGTAGTTTTGTGTTCTCTAAATATCTAGGCTCGGTCAAAATCAGTACCGAAGTTGGCTTGGGCTGAGTAGCCGCGATCGCTTCAATATATTCCATTGCTGAGCCAACTCTGGCAAAATAATTCACCGGGCGCTGCGTGTAAAATACAACACTCGGTTTTTTGAAACCAATCATCAATATGGCTTCCCCTGGCTGCTGGACTTGGGCGATCCGTGCCGATAATTCCCGCAGTGGCAACTGACGTGCTTGATCCATCATCAAGTAGGCAGGCGTTACCACAAAGATGATAAAAGCCATAAATCCGATGAGATTCGGACTCCACAGCCAACGCCACCGCCGTCGCAGCAGCAACAGCCCTGCCCAAACAGCAGTTACCGCCCAGATGATGCCTCCCCGCACCGTCAAACCGGATCGTTGAACCATTTGGCGCAGATCGGGCACGGCAGGGTCATATCCTAAGAAGTTTGGGCTGTATAGAATCGCGCCCGCCAGGACTGCTAAAAACACTACATTGACAACGCCGCTCCAAAACAAAGGACTGAGGGATGAGGGATGAGGACTGAGGGGAGAGGGCTGAGGACTGAGGGATGAGGGAAGAGGACTGAGGGATGAGGGATGAGGACTGAGGGATGAGGGAAGAGGACTGAGGGATGAGGGAAGAGGACTGAGGGATGAGGGATGAGGACTGAGGGATGAGGGCTGAGGACTGAGGGATGAGGGAAGAGGACTGAGGGGAGAAGAAGACTGAGTGGGGAATTCTCCTTCTGGCTTCTTAACTCCTAATTCTTGACTCCTGACTTCTTCTTCCTCAGTCCTGAGTCCTGTCACCTCAGTCCTCGAACTGACTTCTTCCTCTCTCCTCAGTCCTCTCTCCTCAGTCCTCAGTCCTCTCCCCTCAGTCCTGAGTCCTCTCTCCTCAGTCCTCAGTCCTCTCCCCTCAGTCCTCAATTGGTCGCTGAACAAAAGTGCCACCAGAATTCCTGCTGCTGGCATTAAAGGCAGCACATAGCTGGGGAGTTTTGTCACCGCAACGGTGAAGAAGCCAAAGATCCCGGCAAACCAAAACAGAGCAAATAAACCTAAATGAGTGGAACGGGGGGAGTCACGCCATTTGCTACGCTGCCAAAAACGGAGGCGGGCGATCGCTACCGGCAAATAAATTGACCAAGGCGCAAAACCCAGCAGCACCACCAGGAAGTAAAAATACCAGGGTGCCCAGTGATGATTAACAACGCCAGTGAAGCGTTCCAAGTTGTGATAACCAAAAAACTTATTAACGTAGTTTTCGCCGTTCCGCAAAATCACCAAAACATACCAAGGCACTGCCAAAACCAAGACCAGTGCCAAGCCTCGAATCGGGAACATCTCCCGTAACACTTCCCTAGCCTTGCCCAGGTAAAGCAGAAAAGCCCCGATAATCAGAACGGGTAATACAATGCCGACCGGCCCTTTCGTCAGAATCGCCAAGGCAACTAGCAGGTAGAAAGCTAGATACCAACGAGTTTGGATGGCGGGTTGGTTGGTGTGGACATAGCCAAGAAAAAAAGAAAGTAGCGCACAACCCACGCAGCCCGTCAGCAGCATATCTGAGACGCCTGTGCGTCCCCAGACAATCATTTCTGGATTCAGAGCGATCGCGGCTGCACCCAGCAAAGCTGATAGCCACAACTGACGTCGCCGCGTCCCATCCCTTACTTGCCCCGTCGCCGCACTAGGAGAAGGCAGCCCATAGTAGCGCAACGTATAGAAGCTTAACCCTGTCACAGCGATCGCAGACAGCGCTGAAGGCAGTCGCACCGCCCATTCATTGACGCCAATCAGTTTATAAGCGATCGCCATCAGCCAGTAAACTAACGGCGGCTTATCAAAGCGCGTCTCCCCATTAAAATATGGTGTAATCCAATCTCCTGTCACCGTCATCTGGCGGGCAGCTTCAGCAAACAGCGGCTCAGTTTCATCAACCAGACCGATATTCCCTAAATTCCACACAAAAGCCAGCCAGCAAACCACCAGCACCCACAGAATCGATAGCGCCAGCACGTTGGGATGCTTCTGGCAAGATTTCCACCAACTTCTAACCGTTCGATTAACCCTAAATTTCATGAACCCCCGAACCGTCCGTCAGTAATGGGCAACCTCACCCATGCATTTTCCCAGACCTTAATCTAGCTGGAAATGCAACACCAGCGCACCCATTGCAGGATGTCATGACTCCCGCCTACCCAGCAGCATTTCCTGACTCTGACAAAACCTACGAGTTCCCTAACTTGTCAGTGGTTAATGGGTAATTGGTCAGTGGAAAAGAAAAAACAACTGACTCCTGAGTGCTGACTCTGGACTAATGACTCCCTAAGATTGCAAAACCAGTTGCCATTCCGACACCTGAGCATTCCAGACAGGCAGAGGCGTCTCACCCACAACATACGGCCCCCAATACCGGCGGGAACCATCTTGGGCAAATGCTACGAGAATATCCCCCTTTTTCAGCTGCAAATCCCCTCCAGGCAGCGATAAAGTCACGCCTTGGCTGCCCCCTTCTCCTGGGGCAAAATCCCAGTGTGCTGGCTCCCCATAAGATGTCGTTGGTGGCTGATAAGTCAGCAACGCCAGCCGCAGCGGATACTCCGTTTGATTAGTCACCCGTAAAGGTCCTTGACGAGCCGCAATTAGCGGTATTTCTGGCTCGTCTGTGGGTGAGGCAACTGGCGTAGAAGTCGGCAACTTTTCCACGCCAGGAGGATTTTGTCGCAGGGAAGCATTCGTTTTTGAGAGCAACGAGGCATCTGACTTTGCTGGATTGAGTTCCACCCGCTCCTGAAGCAGTCCCAGCCCTAACCCGATGAGTCCTAAAAGCAAAGCAATCAGAACCCCAGGGTAAACCTTTAAAATCATAAGCTTTTGGATAGTCTTTCAGGAGTTTACCTCCCTTGATGGCAAAAAAGCCCCGCTAAAGATAGACTCTTCTCGTGAGCGATCGCGCGATCGCCATTTTTCATTTTTCATCTACGCTACAAAACAAGAATCTTTGGTGACGCTTCTAGGCACTCAAGCTTTGGGCGTTTCCCGCCCCTACAACACTTTTGAAAGGGCTGCCCTGAGCGGAATCTCAATAATAAACTCCGTCCCTTCTCCAGGCGCTGAAATACAGCTCAATTGCCCACCATGTTTATCTACAACAATCTGGTAGCTAATGGATAACCCTAGTCCCGTTCCCTTGCCTACCGGCTTCGTCGTAAAGAAGGGTTCAAACAGACGTTGCCGAACTTTTTCCGGCATCCCCAGCCCATTGTCACCAATCCGAATCGCTACTTTCTCACCATTGATTACTTCCGTGTGAATCCGAATCTTCGGCAAGGGGTAATTAGCGCTTTCGGGTCGATTATCTATTCCCCGTGCCCCCTTACTCATTACCTCATCGATTGCATCAATTGCATTCGCCATAATATTCATAAACACCTGGTTAAGTTGTCCGGCGTAACATTCCACTAAAGGCAACTCACCATACTCTTTCACCAGCTCAATTGCCGGACGCTGGGCGCTCGCTTTCAGACGATGCTGTAGAATCATCAACGTGCTATCTAAACCAGCGTGAATGTCCGCAGGCTTTCCAGTTGCTTCGTCAATCCGCGAGAAATTGCGTAACGACTGCATGATCTCTCGAATTCGGTCAGTTCCCACTTGCATCGAAGTGAGCAATTTGGGCAAATCTTCTATCAGATAATCCAGTTCGATTGTCTCAGCTTCCTCTTCAATCTCGGCAGGTAGATTGGGAAAATGCTGCTGATAAAGATTAACTAAGTTGATTAAATCGTGTACATACCCAGAAGCATGATGCAGATTACCGGAAATGAACCCGACAGGATTATTCACTTCATGGGCTATCCCCGCCACCAGTTGTCCCAGGCTAGATATTTTTTCAGTTTGAACTAATTGAGTCTGAGTTTGTTGTAACTTGTGAAGGGCTTGTTCTAGTTCCTGAGTTTTTTCCGATAAAGCGCTATTTTTTATTTCCAGTTCGTGGGAGTAACTTTGCAAATTTTTGTAGAGATGAGCATTCTCTATTGAAATGGTGACTTGGGATGTCAATACTTTTAGAACTTCTAAGCGTTCTGATGTAAAAACTCCTTGAGTCAAGTCATTTTCCAAGTAAAGAATCCCCGTCAACTGTCTTTTGTGGAAAATAGGCAACCCTAAGATAGACTTGGGTTGGTTTTTCAGAATGTACGGGTCATTGATAAAGAGTCCTTCTGTAGTTGCGGCGTCTACAACCACCGCTTTTTTGGTTCTTTCGATGTAGTGAATCAGCGAATCAGGTAAATCCTCACAAGTTTCAATGGGAATTGAAGGCAAAACTAAACAACTTTCTCTCTCTACAACTTTTTTAGCAACCATTAACCATTGATTTGCGTCTTTTAGCAAGAGAATACCTTTTCTCGCCCCAGCACTCTCAACCAAAATGTGTATCAACTTCTCCAGCAATTGATCGAGAACAATTTCTGATGAAATAGCAAGCGACGCCTTCATTATCGCTGCCAAATCTAGTACGGCGGAACCTGTTCCTGTTGTAGAGTTCGTCGTCCGAGTTACCTCAATGCCAATCGCTTCTCTAATATGTAGCCGAGAGAAAAACTCAGAATATCTTGATTCTAAATCTTTGGCTTTTGCCGTTGCTCCCCACCGAATAAAGGTATAGTATGCTTCAGTTAAATAAAACTGAGCTAGCTTCTCTCTACCGCGCGAGAAATAAAACTCTGCCGCCAGTTCATTAGCCAGTGCTTCTTCTGGGATATATCCTTGCTGTTTGGCTCCTTGAATGCTGATGTCATACAACTCCATCGCTATAGAAGTTTGTTTCAATAGCCGCGCCTTTTCTGCCTCCACTAAATCGTACTTATGCTGATAATTCATTGGCGCATGGTACGCCCAGTGTTTCATGTTCTCCTGGTTGGCATTTACTTTATCTAAATATTGTTGCTGTTCAGTAGCATTAACTTGGGGATAATGAGCCAAAAGAGCCAAGGAATGGTAGAAATTAAGTACAGCAACCTGCATAAAACCGAATGCAGAGCCAGCTTGCTCTGTTGCTAAAGCTGCGTTAGCGATCGCTCCCTCGTAATCTTTAAATTGATACAGAAGAATTGTCTTGGCAACATAGGCAACAAACAAGCCTGTGCCACCTTTCGATTCAATTAACTGGGGCAAGGTTTCGGCTTCATTAAAACTTTCACCTATCAACAGAAATTTATCCGCAGCTTTGTCTTGAAAATTCAATGCCAGTTGTCTCCAGACGTTCGCAAAATGGATACCCGTTGGCAGCTTAATTTTTACGAGTATATCAATGTAAGGGGCTTGTTGCTGCACTACAGAATCTAAGCGATCGCCTGTAAAATACAAGTATCCGCAAAAGTTACCACCACAATAACTAGCCCATTCAATATCTCCCGTTTCCAAGCCGCTTTGAAGCCCTTGTTGGAAGGAAACAACACTATTTTTAGCGTGTTCTTTCCACGGTCTAATATTAGCGTTAAACAGGTTATAGACTTTCGCCTTGAGTTCTTTGGCATCAAATTGTTCTAGAAGTTTTAATGCCAATTTACCCGCATGATATCCAGCATCTATCTTTCCAAGTCCTGACAGCAACAAACCATAAAAACCATAAGCGAAAGCAGATAGCGCCGAATTACCATGTTCAATACAGAGATTAATCATTGTTAATATTATCTGCGGAAAAATCTCTGGCTTTGCCATGAAAACAGGCGCACAAATCGTTTTCAAAATTCGCAAACCCGCTAGTTTATCCGGATCTGTCATCGCCGGAATATTTTCTAAGTCGGCGAGTCCAGGCAACTCAACTACCAAACTCTCGTCGCTTGTTAAGGTTACGAGAGTAATTCCCAGCCGTTCCAAGACTTGTAACCCTGTATCGACGGCTTTAACCATCTGGAATTGACAGATATAAATCTGTATTTGTAGCTCGTTTACCTTCACTTGGTCGATTAAACTTGTAGCTTGTTTTAGGGCAACTTCAGCTAGAGTAGCTGCCCGATCAAAGTTGATATTTAAGTATTCTGCTTCCGCCGACTCAAGATAAAGTGTGAGCGTTAAATCGTAGTGGCTTTGCCAGCTATTTTCATTAAGGAGCCTTAGTCCGGCTATTAAGTACCTGGCAGATGCTTCATAAGCCGATGCTGCTTTGGCTTTTTTCCCAGCCATCAGATTGAGTTGGGCAAGTTCATCCTTCTCTGCTTGGTTGGCAAGCAATTCCACACCGATATTTAGCTGGTTAACAATATCAAAAACATTCTCTTCCAGCGCATATTTAGCTGTTTTATTTAACAGCTGTTGACCGATTTTTAGGTGTGTTGATTTTTTCCGCTCTTCCGGAATCAAAGAATAAGCAGCTTGCTGCACCCGGTCATGTAAAAATTTATAACTAATCCTGACATCCTCTATCAGTAAATCTCCTTTTTCTGATTGGTCAAAAAACAGAGGGATTTTATAAGTATTGCTCAAAGGTAAAACTAAACCAGCCTGAAGCGCCTCCCACAAATCGTCAGCAGTATTGATTAAAGATTGCTCATTGACAATGGCTAGAGCCTCTAAGGTAAATTGGTTCCCAATGCAAGCAGCTAATTTTAGGACTTCCTGGGTTTTTCCGACAATTTTTGAATATTTCTGGCAACAAGTTCGACGACGTTATAATCTGTAATCCCAATCCTTTGGATTTGCTCAAGATTCCAGAGCCAGCGACTTTCAATGAAGTCAAAATGCAAAAAACTTTCAGAGTAAAGCGTCTGAAGCAGTTGCGTTAAAAAGAAGGGATTACCTTGAGTTTTATTAAAAACTAGCTCAGCGATTTCCTGGGATCTTTCGGTTTCTTGAAGGGTATCGGCTACTAATTGATAGACGTTGCCAATATCCAAGGGACGGAGGGTGATATTATTTATAACTGCCTCTATTTTTTGAAGTTCGTCCAAAGTCAGCATCAACGGATGAGTTTGACTAACTTCGTTATCTCGATACGCTCCAATCATTAACAGATATTGACTGTCGGGGTCAGTCATCAGCAGTTGGATTAATTTTAAAGAAGCTGAATCTGCCCACTGTAAGTCATCTAAGAAAATAACCAGCGGATGTTCTTGCTTTGTAAAGACATGAATAAACTGTTGAAACACCCGGTTGAAGCGATTTTGAGATTCACTTGGTTCTAGTTGCGGAACTTCTGGCTGAACTCCAGTAATTAGTTCGACTTCGGGTATAACATCAATAACGATCTTACCTTGCGCTCCCAAAGCATTTTCTAGCTTTTCTTTCCAAACAGCTATTTGTTCCTGATTTTCTGTTAATAGTTGTCGGATTAATTCTTGAAAAGCTTGAATCAGAGCAGTATAAGGAATATTTCGCTTAAACTGGTCAAACTTACCAGCAATAAAATATCCGTGCTGGCGCACAACGGGTTTATGAACTTCCTGAACCAAGCAAGATTTACCGATGCCTGAATAACCAGAAACTAGCATCATCTCGGTAGTTCCAGCACTGACTCGGTCAAAGGCATCCATTAGGGTGGTTACTTCAGTTTCACGACCATACAGTTTTTGGGGGATGAGCAATTGCCCAGATTTATCTCGCTGACCTGGAAGGAAATATTCAATTTTGCCATTTGTTTGCAATTGAAGGAGGCATTCTTCTAAATCTACCTTTAATCCTTCGGCGCTTTGATATCTATCTTCAGCGTTTTTAGATAATAATTTCATCACAATCGCTGAAATTGATGCCGGGATTTCTGGATTGAGTTGATTGGGAGAGGCAGGTTGTTTAGCAATATGACAATGAACGAGTTCCAGAGGGTCAGTGGAGGAGAAAGGTAAATTTCCCGTCAACATTTCATAAAAGGTGACGCCTAAGGAGTAAAAGTCGGTACGGTAGTCAATTGACCGATTCATTCTCCCTGTTTGTTCTGGTGACATATAGGCAAGGGTGCCTTCT
The DNA here is from genome assembly GCF_042747725.1 of Coleofasciculus sp. H7-2. NCBI lineage: Bacteria > Bacillati > Cyanobacteriota > Cyanophyceae > Coleofasciculales > Coleofasciculaceae > Coleofasciculus > Coleofasciculus sp. H7-2. The sequence goes on along the minus strand of NZ_JBHZGO010000101.1, from coordinate 290,521 downwards.
AGTAAATTGGGATTGCCTTGTGTCTGAGTTTCTCTGGAAAGACGCGATGAAATGCTGAAATCTGTAATTTTAACTTGCCCAGTTTTAGGGTTGATCAGGATATTGTGGGGTTTAATATCTTTATGAATAATCTGGTTCTTATGCAGGGCGGCAATGGTATCTGCTAGCTGAATAGCAATAAGAAGAAATTGGTTTAAATCAGTTTTTAGTGGAGGAGTGATAAATTTTTCAAGAGATTCTCCGTCAAAATATTCTAATACCAGCGCCAGACCGTTGTTATAATTTTCTAATGCCAGGGATTTGACAACCCCTTCTATATCCAAAGGAAGTAAAATTTTATATTCATGTCTCAATCGAGTAATTTCTTCAAGAGTGGGATATTCGGCTTTAAGGGCTTTTACACTCACAGATGTTAGTTCAGCCTCTCTGGTACCCCGATAAATAACCGTTTTGACTCCTTCATGAAGGGGCAAGGGAAAAAGTTGATAACCCGTTAGGTTGATGCTCATTTTCGGAATTTTGATAAGTATAGTATTCGTGTGTGATGTTGATAGATGCTAGGACAGGAGACTTCCTTTGAGGGCATTCTCCGGCATAAGTTGTCGGGGAATTGACACAGAGCGAATTTATACCTTCCTTTCTATAATTCCCAATTCAACCCTTAAATCTCACAGATGGTATGCGAGTTGTTGCGTTTTGTAAGTTCCGCGCTATTAGAAAATCTATTTGGAGGAAGTGCAAACCTACGCTGGACGTAGGAAGATTGTAGCGCTCACTCCTGCATTGTCGCCGCGCGATCGCTCCAATCTTGAGGCGTCTTCAGATTAGCTTTGCCGGAGCTATGCGTCTGCTGGTTGGCACAGGAGAACAATAACTTCTGTATTGAGAATGCCCTGAGTCTTAAACAAAGATTTTATTCTAAATAAATCTATATATTAGAAACACAAATCTTTATTAAGGTGGCAGCGATCGCTCTTAGCTCCTCCTCAGCCTTTAATAAAACTCCCCAATCGACGAGGTGGTAAGAGCATCCGATAATTAAAAAAAGCTTTTGGAAAGCAGGACATTACTTCGGAGTCAGCCTCAACGATGCAAAGGACTCGTCTCAACAATCTCTTCGATGTTGTCAGCCAACAGCTGAGGCGATGGTTTCGCAATCCCTGGCGACGGATATCGCTAGTGGTCATGAGCCTATTAGTAGGAGTGTTTCTGGGAACCGCCATTCCCACCACAGCGGGACAAACCGCCAACTGGGATGTGATTGCAGCTGGATTTTTAATTTTCTTCACCGAAACCGTAAATCGGTTGGTTTACGGCAGAAACCGGCGAATTGTGCCAACGGGTGAAGGCGTTCCCAACCGCTTATTAGTGACAGAGATGTTGAATGCGCTGAAAATTGGTCTGACTTACAGCTTATTTATTGAAGCCTTTAAACTTGGTTCGTGATGGATCTTAGCCAAATTTTTAATGACTGGATCGCCACAAAAACGCCGACTTCAGCACAGTTGGAACATTTGGCAACACAGGCGCTAGCAGATGACTTGCGGGCGAAAGCTTTTGGCATCACACCAGCCAATGTGGAGGAAGTCATCCGCAAGCGATCGCATCTATTCCTCTGGGTCTATCCCCATCTTTCCTCAGTCCTTAGTCTACAGTCCGCAGCCCTCATAGAAACTCTCTGGAACCTCTGGCTTCCCCTAGCCACAAAGCTAGCGCAGGATCGGCAACAGTTAGGACGCCCCCTCATCCAGGGAATTTTAGGGGTGCAGGGAACTGGCAAAACGACCCTCGCAGCCGTCCTCATTTTAATTCTCAGACACCTGGGAAACTCGACACTCAGCCTATCCCTGGATGACCTGTACAAAACCTATAGCGATCGCCTCGCCTTAAGAAAGCAAGATCCCCGTTTAAGAAAGCGCGGGCCACCCGGAACCCACGATATTCAGTTGGGTTTAGACGTTTTGGACTGTCTGCGTCAGCCATCCGGACAACCGATTCAAGTCCCCCGCTTTGATAAATCTGCCTGGGAAGGTGCCGGTGATAGGACGCAGCCAGAAATTGTCCAAGACATCGATATCATCCTGTTTGAAGGGTGGTTTGTCGGCGTCCGTCCCATAGACCCCGCTGCCTTTGACAACGCACCACCGCCGATTCTAACCGCCGCTGAGCGAACGTTTGCTCGTGATATGAATGCCCGATTGCAGGACTATTTACCTCTGTGGGAACGCTTAGATCGGTTGATGTTGCTGTATCCCGTTGACTATCGTCTGTCTGGGCAGTGGCGACGGCAGGCAGAACACGACATGATTGCCGCTGGTAGATCGGGAATGAAAGATTCAGAAATTGATGAATTTGTCAAGTATTTCTGGAAATCGCTCCACCCAGAGTTATTTATCAAACCGCTGACTAGAAATCCCCGGAGGGTAGATTTGGTGATTGAGATTAATCCCGACCACTCTCCTGGTGACGTTTATCGACCGAGCGATCGCACAGATGGAGATCCCCCCAACCCCCTTAAAAAGGGGGGCTAGGAAAGAGCTGGTGCATTCCAATTGCGAGATATAAATGCCAAACCGCCCCACTTGGACGCCTCTCCATGCCCAATTGCATCGAATTTTACGCGATCGCCATCTCTTACCGCGAAACCAGCCGCTATTAGTTGCCGTCTCCGGGGGACAAGATTCCCTCTGCTTAATCAAATTACTGCTGGATTTGCAGCCAAAGTGGGGATGGCAGTTAGGAATAGCTCACTGCGATCATCGCTGGCGTCCGGATTCCCAAGCAAATGCCAACCATGTGGAACAGTTGGCGAAAACCTGGCAAGTCCCTTATTACTTGGAAACAGCCCCAGAAATGCCATCTATCACCTCAGAGGCAGCGGCGCGGCAGTGGCGTTATCAAGCCTTGAGTGCGATCGCCCAAAACAACAACTTCCTATACATTGTTACAGGTCACACCGCCAGCGATCGCGCCGAAACCCTCCTCTATAACCTGATGCGCGGCAGTGGTGCCGATGGATTACAAGCCCTAACCTGGCAGCGTCCGCTGAGTCCAATACTGCAACTGGTGCGCCCTCTTCTAGAAGTCACCAGGGCACAAACCGCTCAATTTTGCCAAGAATTTCAGATTCCCGTTTGGGAAGATTCCACCAATCAAGACTTCAAGTATGCCCGTAACCGCATCCGCCAAGAGTTACTGCCCTACTTACAAACCCACTTCAACCCGAAAGTTGAGCAAACACTGGCGAAGACAGCGGAACTTTTACGGGCAGATGTGGAATATCTCGAAGAAGCCGCCCAGCTGCTGCTGCAACAAGCCCTAGAAAACGAAGACTCGCCACTCAGCCCTCAGCATGGGCAGGAAAACCCCGCCCCTACAGCACTCAGCACTGACAAAAGACTCAATCGCCTCGTATTGCGTCAAGCCCCCCTTGCCCTGCAACGTCGCGTCATGCGACACTTTCTCGCTTCAGTTCTACCAATTGCCCCCAGTTTCGAGCAAATCGAAAAGCTGACTGCCTTAATTACAGCTTCCAACCGCTCTCAAACCGATCCCTTTCCTGGCGGCGCGATCGCACAAGTAGATGGAGCTTGGATTTCAATTAAAAATTAAAAATTAAGAATCACTCATTTTTAATTTTTAATTTTTAATTTTTAATTCTCATGCTGACCATTCATCAAACTCAGGAGAACTTGCCGCATCTCCGTAATTGATTGCAGCTGATAGTCACCCGTTTCCTGAACCTGAGCCAACGTCCCCGCGATCGCCTCCAACTTCTGCCGCATCTCATTCAGGCGCTCCTGCATTGGCTGTAGCGTTTCCTCATAGGAATTCACCTTGCCTACGAGTTCCGCTGCCGCCGCCCTCATTTCCTGCAATTTCTGCTCTAGCTGCTTGATCTGGTGGCGCTCTTGCTCCTGTTCGCCAGCTTGATGGTCAATCATGCCTTGAGCTTGCTGAATGCTCATCCGCATCTGCTCAATCTGGCTTTCCAGCTTTTGCAGTTCCTCTGCCTGTTGTTGTCGTTGTCCCTCCAACTGAGTCAGAACCGGCCCCAAGTCAATCTTTTGATTGTCCTGCCCTTCATTGTCCGCAATTCCTTGCCGTCGCCGCAGCACCCGCGAGTGTTGATTTAAAACTTCTTCTCGCTCCCGCAGAGATATGCGTTGACCCACCAGCGTTTCATCCAGCATTTGGTAGCAATCCTGCTCCTCTGCCAGCTCATTTTCCAAACTGAGGCGGTCATACTCGCTGGCTCGATCGATCTTCGTCTGCAATTCCTCAACCATCTGGCGCTGCAAGGTCAACTCTTCTTCCTGGTCATTGACAAAGCGCACCACTTTTTCCAAATCTTGCTGAAGATTTTGCACGGTTTCTTGCAGCTCGCCTAGCGACATTTTCTCCAGCGCTTCCAGATCGACCTTTTGGCTAATCTTGACACCCGTTGAAGTCGTTGCCAGACGGTGAAGTTGCTCGTACAGCTCCTCCTGGTTTCGCAACTGGAGACTCTGCATCTGAGCGTACTCCTGCTTGATCTCCAGGGAATTTTGCAGCACCATCCGCTCTAAACGCACCTTTTCCAGAGCCTCTTGGGCTTGCTTTAATTCCTCCGTGCGCCTTTGCAGTTCCTGAGTTTGCTGGTCTACTTCCGCTTGCTTGTGTTGGGCAATATTGCGTTGTTGATCCAGATTTTGCCTGTCCTGGTCGAGGTTTCCCTGCTGTCCGTTGACAATTTCAAAAGCCAGATTCAGTTGTTCTCGCACTGCTTCCGTGGGAGCGATCGCTCCCGCTAAACGATCCAGCAATTCCCGAATCTTTTGACCTTGCTCCTCATCTAATACCGTTCCCTGCTGGAACTCCGCCTGTCGCTCCTCCAAGCGTCGCTGCTCGCCCCGTAAGTGTTCCCACGCTCCCTCCATTTCTTGGCGGTTGCGATCGCACTCTTCTTGCAGTCGCTCGATTTCCTCCCGCGCACTGTCAATTTCTTGACGTTGCGCCTCCAACCGTTCAAAGTCTTCCTCCAACTGTTGCAGCTGTTCCACCCGCGCTTCCATTTCCATCTCGCGCCGGTTCAACTCCTGACTCTGATAAGTCAGCGACTGCTTCCACTGTTCAATTTCTTCTTCCTGAGTTTTCGACTTTTCCAGTTGGCGAGAGAAATTTTGCAAAATATTCACCAACTGACGCCCCGCCTCTGTCGGCGGACGCTGCACTTGCCGATTCCCGCTTAGCTCAACCAGCACCAAGACGCCACCATTAAAGTTATTGGCTTCTTCCGGAGCGGAAATCACTTCATCAGACACAGCACGCCAACTCTGGTCATTCTGCTGACAAGCCAGCAGTTTGAGTTCGGCCTTGCCACCACCAAAAACACCGCCACTCTTTTTTTGTACTTCTGCTAGATACAGCACGCTGATGGTCCTCTTGATGTATCTTGTGCCCGCTTGTTGACCGATCTCTGGTCCCACCAGAGCCATGCCGCCATAATTCTCGCCCAGGCTCATACCAGAAAGATCCTAACCTTTTCAGACCTTGTTGTGGGAGTGCCGACCCACGAGGCGCGTGTACCCTTGAATTCACACCCCAATCTAAAACGCGATCGCCCTTTGGTCAGTTTCTCCCTGAAGACTCCGTAATTTAGCCCGTGTTGGCAGCCACGTCAAGTCTTAAATTAAACTAAATATGTTTCGATTTCTTTCTTATTTAATATTTAACTTGAATCCTAGGCAATCCTTCCACAGACAATTCTCGGCTAGTTCCATTTCTAGTTGAACCCAGGCAAAAGCAACCGAACAAATAACTTGCAGCGGTTTGACTCCCGCCAGCTAAGATTGCGCCTTCGCCAGAATCTCTTTCCCTGGTACTGTATTATCTGGCTCCATCCTTTACTCAAAGAAAAACTACCTAACTGTAAAGATTCTTATAGCAGGCACCGCGTAAAGCTTGACAAATGCAACATTAACTCAGATTCAAACGGTTATTAGGAGCGCATTTTCATTACATGCAGGGAACGTTAAATGAAATTGATATACGCAGCATCCTGCAACTGATCGAATTAGGTCAGCGAACAGGCGAATTATTCGTGGAGGCATACAGTTCACCAGTTCAAGGGACTGGGGAGAATGTAGGGGCGCGACGTGCCAGCATCCCCTACCGAGAAGCAAAACTCAAAGAACCGGGACCGTTCTGGTTTGTCTTCTTCCTCAACGGACAAATCGCCTATGCTAGCGATGGAACCGGCAGTTTGTTGCGCCTGCGCGACTACCTACGCCGTTACCGAGCCAACACCACCCTCAACACCCTGGAAGTCCCATTAATTGATGCCATCAATGCGCCCGAATACGGCTACCTGTGGGCACTGCTGGAAAATCATATCTTGACACCCGCTCAAGGGCGCAGCATCATCCGCAGTATGGTGCATGAAACCTTATTCGACCTCCTCAGCCTTCACCAAGGCTCCTTCATCTTCGACATTGGCCCAGCCCTAGCACCACAACTCACTACCCTAGAAATTGCCCCCCTCGTCGCCAAGATCATGAAGCAGGTGCAGGAGTGGAAACAATTTCATCCCCACATCCAATCTCCCAATCACTGCCCAGTCATTGCCGATGCAGTTTCTTTACGCGCCGCCCTGCCAGAAAATGCTTTTAAAACCCTAGAGCGCCAGCTAGATGGAAAAACCTCCCTGCGGCAGCTAGCCCGATATCTGAATCGTGACGTCTTAACCGTCGCCAGAGCAATTTATCCCTATGTACAACAAGGTTGGGTGCAACTCCAAACTCTTACCAGCGACGACACAGCAGCCAGTCGCCGCGTCGGGATTAATCTGGAATCCGGTTCGACCCAAGCCAACAAAATTCCTCGCGTTGTCTGTATTGATGATGACGTTGCCATCGGCAAAGCCGTCGAATATATCCTAAACCCACAAGGTTATGAGGCAACCGCGATTAGCAATCCTCTCAAAGCACTAAGTCTCGTCTTCCAACTCAAACCCGACTTGATTCTTTGTGATATTGCCATGCCCGACCTCGAAGGTTATGAGATTTGTGCCATGCTCCGGAAATCAACTGCTTTTCGGCAGACCCCCATCATCATGCTGACTGGCAAAGATGGATTTATCGATCGGGTCAGAGCCAGGATGGTAGGCGCAACCGACTACCTAACCAAGCCTTTTGGAGAAAGTGAGTTATTAATGCTACTGGAGAGATATATTGGCCCTGGTGAAAAGGAAGCAACCACATCCGAACCTTTAGACGCTACAGAGTTAAATCGAGAGATAGAAGAAACAGATGTACGAGTCGGGTAAAATTGCCCCACCGATGAGGCGGGGCTTCGTTCAATGATGAAATTAGGAATAGACTATGGACTAGGGACTATCAACGACGGGCTACCGACTACAGACACTAAGCAAGTCGTAGGGGCAATCTTTACCAGCGACTCTCCGAAACAGGAGAGATATCTCGTAAACAGCGCCCGTACAGGAGTCTAAAGTTAGATGGGATACTTAAGTCATGACATGGTTGAGGGGTGAATCAATCGTGGCTTAAGAGCGTTCATGTTTGAACCGGCAGACAGGTAGGTAGGGAGTTATGAGTGTAGTTCTGGTTGTAGAAGACAGTCCCGCGCAACGGGCAATGATCTCAGACCTCCTCAAGGGAAGTGGGTTAACCGTAACCATTGCCACTGATGGTGTCGAAGCCTTGGAACAAATTCTCAAGTCTTGCCCCGACTTAGTGGTGTTGGATATTGTCATGCCCCGAATGAATGGTTATGAGGTATGTCGTCGGCTCAAAGCCGACCCGAAAACCCAGAATGTGCCTGTGGTAATGTGTTCATCGAAAGGAGAAGAATTTGACCGCTACTGGGGGATGAAACAAGGTGCAGACGCTTACATAGCTAAACCCTTTCAGCCAACCGAGCTAATTGGGACGGTCAAACAGCTGCTACGAGGCTAACAAGCCATTAGCCATTAGCCCAAAACTACTGACCTGCAAAGTTCTAGTAGCTTTTAGGTTCCCAGAAGTAACGCAAGCTAACAGCTAACAGTTAACAGCTAAGGAGATAAAATGGTCGGCAATCCGGACTTTTTAACAGGCAGCGGTCAAGATCACTCACCCGGATTTCAGGAACTAGAGAGTCCTGAAGGTGAATTACACTTGCGGTTTTACGTTCCGTCCGGTAACGAATTTGCCCTAGGAGCCAGTGGAATCCGTGAAGTGGTTTCTCCATCACCAGATAGGATTACTCCTATTCCCAACGCTTCTCCCCTACTCTTGGGAACGCTGAACTGGCGCGGACAAGTGATTTGGGTAGCAGACCTCGGGCAGTTTTTAGGGGATTCAGCTGCCCTGAATACAGACAAACCTGAGATTCCAGTGATTGCCGTTGAAGACCAGGACACCATGTTAGGCTTAGCCGTTGAGCGCATTGTCGGCATGGACTGGCTCGATATCGATCAGGTGCAAATGCTTACTAACGTTCCAGACAGTATGGCACCTTTTCTGAAAGGTGAGTGGTTATTAGACAAAGAGAAAAATCAGTTTCTCCGACTATTAGACCAAGTTGCAATTGTTCGCTCAGCGCGATGGGCAGCATGAAATCAATTAAAAATTAAAAAGTAAAAAGGCAAAATAAATTTTTTAATTTTTAATTTTTAATTTTTACTTGTTTTGGGGGAGGCAAATGAAATCAAGTACGGATTACACACAAGAATATCAACACGCATTTTCGGCCTACACGCTGGGCAACTACGAAGAGGCGGCTGCCATTATCGATCGGTTAGTCGAAAATTTTCCCAATGACCCAAATGCTCGTATCCTACGGGGTCATATTTACTGTTATGGATTACAGCAGTACGCGATCGCGCGAGAACAATACGAGTTGGTGCCTCAGCTCACCGACGACCAAGAGTTTATCGATTGTGCCAACAACGGAATAGAATACGCCCTCTCTTGCCAAAACTACTCCGAATCTGTTGGTGCAACTTCCGATACCGTCGATGGCGAGTTGGAACAAGACGAATTTGCAATCAACGATGATGATTTTGCGATTCAAGAAGCCAACGCCGCATGGCCATCCCTGGAAGAACCAGAGATAGTAACCCAAGACATCTCTTCTCTAGATGATTTTGACTCCGGAGATTTTCAGGACATAGAGTCTTACTCAGCGGCAAATCCGTTTGTCAACTCGGATACAGATAGTGCCACAGCACAAACACAAGAAACCTATCACGACCCCTTTGCACAATCATGGTCGCCCAGCGCTCTGGATGAGGAGACTGGAGCGCCCGTAAGCAATACAGATGTAGATGCAGATGCATTTGCGCTCGACGCCTTTACTGACTTGGAGCAGACGGCAGATCGTGAATTTCAAATGCCGCCGGACAACTTCGAGAGTGACAATTCCACATTTGAAATTCCCAATTCTTCCGACACCTTAGAAGAACCCAATTTCAATTACTTTCCTCTGGAAGACGAAACACTGTTAATGAGATCGGGAGAGCTGGAAAACTCCAGAAGACCAGAGGAGGAAAGTTTCGGATATGACAGCCAGGATTCCTTAGACGATACCGAACCTTATACCAGTAGCAACGACCCCACCAGATCCCGTAACCGCCCATTTGAGACTCGTCCCTACGAAGACGATGCTACTTATGTAGCCCACTCCGATCAAAACGGCAATACACAACAAGACCAATTTGACTTTGAAGCCTTTGACGACGCCATTGGCTATGACTCGTTTTCCTCAGAAAATCAACAGCGAAACCGGCTTAATGAAAGTAGCAGCGACTTCTTAGAGGAATTTGGTGACTTTGGAGACGATTTAGGGAGCATTCCGGATTTCGATTTGCCCCACTCCGAAGGCAATAGCCAAGGATTCTCATCGGGAATTTCCGATTTGGGTACAGCTTCAAGACGGGCAACTGGAGATTCCAAGCGAAGAGTAGAGACGCGAACTTTCGCGGAATCCTCCGGAAATTCAAGCTTAGGCGTTCACGATGATGAATTCAGCATCACCGGAACCTCCGAACAAAACCCCGGAACGATTTCCTTTACTCCAGAAGGCTCCAAAGCAGAGCCAAATGTCACCATTGAACAAGGCCCTTTTGCTGCCTTTGAAAACGCCCCTCTGAGTAAAAAGCCGCTGATCGCTGCCGCCGCTGCCGGAATTGTCTCCGCAGTTGTCGTCGCACTCGTCAGCTTCATCTCCGCGAGTGCTGCCCCCCAAGACAGCAAAACCACTACAATTTCCCACCTCCGCAACACCAGCTGGGTCATGAGTCTGGCAGCAGGTGCCGCCACCTTTGGTACCACGCTGGCTTTAGGGCGAATTACGACTCGGCAAATCAAAAAAACCACCGAAGACCTCCAAGCCCAGTTTGAGTCTGTTTCCGGCGGCAATTTTAATGCCCAGGCAACCGTTTACTCAGAAGACGAATTCGGTGCCCTCGCAGCTGGGTTCAACCAAATGGCTCGCGTCATCCTGACAACTACATCCGAAGCTCAACGCAAAGCTGAAGAGCAAGAACAAGCCAAAGAAGACCTGCAACGTCAAGTGATTCGACTGCTGGATGACGTGGAAGGTGCTGCCCGTGGGGATCTGACTGTGCAGGCAGAAGTGACGGCAGACGTTTTGGGAGCAGTTGCCGACTCCTTTAACCTGACCATTCAAAACCTGCGGGAAATTGTTCAGCAGGTGAAGATGGCGGCTCGACAAGTCAGTAAGGGGGCGACTGACAGTGAAGTATTTGCTCGCGGTTTGTCTTCCGATGCGCTGCGACAGGCAGAAGAGCTGGCGGTGACTCTCAACTCGGTTCAGGTGATGACTGGCTCGATTCAGCGGGTTGCTGAAAATGCCAGAGAAGCAGAAGAAGTCGCCCGCGCCGCCTCTGCCACAGCCCTGAAGGGCGGTGAATCCGTAGAACGAACGGTGGCGGGGATTCTGCAAATTCGGGAAACTGTAGCAGAAACGACTCGAAAAGTCAAACGTCTTGCCGAATCTTCCCAGGAAATTTCTAAGATCGTCGCGTTGATTTCAGGGATCGCTTCCCGAACCAACCTCCTAGCACTCAATGCCAGTATTGAAGCGGCACGCGCCGGTGAGGCGGGTCGGGGCTTTGCTGTGGTGGCAGATGAAGTGCGACAACTGGCAGACCGAGCCGCGAAAGCTTTGAAGGAAATTGAACAGATTGTGCTGCAAATCCAGAGCGAAACGGGTTCGGTGATGACGGCAATGGAGGAAGGCACCCAACAGGTGATTGATGGAACGAAACGGGCAGAACAGGCAAAACGGAGTTTGGAAGACATCATTCAGGTGTCAAATCGGATCGACGCCCTCGTGCGCTCTATTACTGCTGACACGGTGGAACAGACAGAAACTTCTTCTGCTGTTGCCCAGGTGATGCAATCGGTGGAACTGACCGCGCAAGAGACATCTCAGGAAGCGCAACGGGTGTCAACTGCGCTGCAAAACTTGGTTGGCGTGGCACGAGACCTGCTAACTTCCGTCGAACGCTTCCGCATCGAAGCCACTGAGGGAAAATAAACTCACCAATCAGCAATTGTGGGGCAAAAACAACTGAAGATTGCCCTGGAAACCCGATTAATCACGTTTCTACAAATTGGGCAAAAATCAATGATGTCGATTCCGAGTAGATTGGGTACATTAAAAGCAATCTAGTGGAGAAAAAATCTTCTTTTTTCCACTCAGCACTCAGCACTCCCTACGGGAAGCCGCCGTATGGGCGTCAATAGCACTCAGCACTCTCGAAGGATACTGCTATGCAGCCGGAGCAACAACAGCGAATCATGGGCTACTTCATTGAGGAGGCGAAAGACCACCTCAATACCATTGAACAGGGATTGGTGAATCTGCCAAGCACGATTGCAGATTCTGAAATGGTGAATGAAGTTTTCCGCGCCGCCCATTCGGTCAAAGGCGGGGCGGCAATGCTGGGAATCAACAGTATTCAGAGAACCTCCCACCGCTTAGAAGACTGCTTCAAAGTCCTCAAAGAGTGTCCGGTGAAGATTGACCAAAAGCTGGAGTCTCTGTTTTTGAAGGTTTCCGATACGCTTAAGGAACTGATAGAGCAGCTCAGCGGCCCGTTTGGTTTGACCGAGGAAATTGCTAACAGTATCATGTCAGGCGTCGAGCCGGTATTTGAGGAACTGAACCAGCACATGGCGTTCCTGGTGAATGGGACTGGCGGGAATGTCTCCTTAGAGGCGGCTAGCGGCGCTCAAGAGGCAGCTAAGGCAACAGCGGCGGGCGGCTACCTTCGAGATGGGCAAGCGCAAAAACGATTTCGAGGCGACGTACTCAACCAGCTGCGCGAAATGTTGCAGCTATTTAAACAACCCGACCAACCCAGGTGCAGACAACAGCTTCAGGAAATCTGCGGCTCTTTAGAACGGATGGGCGAACAATATGAATGCCCGAAGTGGTCGGAACTGATTCAGGCTTCGGCAAGCGCGATCGCTAATCCAGAAAATTCCTATCGCACTCTGGCTACCGTCGTTATTAAGGAAATTAAACAAGCCCAAGAATTGGTGCTAGCAGGTCGCGCCAGCTCAATTGAGCCGAGTTCCCAGCTCAAGTCACTCCTCTCATCCTCCGCCACTCCATCGCATTTGGCAGAATTGGATGCTGGAGAATCGCTACTCTATTCCGCCCAAGAGCTAGCTGGGGCAACTACTGCCGATTTACAGACCCAAATCGCGTCTGTACCGCAGCATTCCATGACCCCAGCCGAAGCCGGAAATGCCCGTCAAAACCGACCAAAAGCAACCGACCGTTTCAACTACTCACAGACGTTTATCCAAGAAGAACGGTTTGCTGCTAGTGAATCGGGGGCTGGGTTGAAGGAACCCTCCCTCTCGGCGGCGAATGCAGATACGATGTTCTCTAGTCAACCGAGTATCAAATCCGGTCGGGGTAAGGAATCTGTCAACCATCCAGCCGATCCCAGCGGACCGGAAGTCGGCATGGCAGAACTTAACAGCCTTGCTGACTTGTTTGAAGGGGAAGCCCCGGATCTGGATGAAAGCTGGCAAGAAGAAGAAGTAATCGGCGATGGGGCAGATAATATGGGCACAGATCGTCAGGAATGGTTGAATCTTGCACAAGAAAACGACTTTTCTGACTTGCTGGGTGGTGATACAGACGGGTTAGGAAAATCTGCCACTCCAACAACTGAAGGAGATGATTTAACTTTATTTGGATTTGGAGAAGACTTAGTAGAGGAAGGCGAAAAGCCTGCGGTGGAAAGCGAACGGGAAGATGCCGCACAGTTGTTCGCAGGCAGGGTGTCAGATGTAAATGAAGATGAAGATGATTTTTCAGACCTGCTGTTTGAGGTAGATACCCCAAGCGCAGCTTCAGAAGCAACCCCATCAGAGAATTTAGCCAATCTCTGGAATGACAGTTTCCTAGAAGAAGATGAAGGCTTTGAGCAACAGGAGATTACCAACGCTCTAAACGAGTCGCTGGGGGCGGCTACAGACGAAGATTTATTAGGCATTCTTACCTCTGAGAATCTGGACTTGGCTCTCTTGGCGACAGAGTCGGAAGCGTCATCGGATGGAGATATGTTCGGTGCTGCGGGTATAGATACTAACGAAAATGACTTGATTTTCGAGGCAGCAGCGACAAATCAGGAGTCGTCAGACTGGGAATTGATGACAACAGGAACGCTATTTGGCGAAGCCGCCGAGAACAGCAACCCGGAAGTTCCAGAAGAGTTAGAAACTCCATCGATAAGGTCTACAGAAGGGTCGGACTGGGCTGCGGATTGGTCGAGCGAGGATTTGCAGGTACTCGATAGTGTTTCTGCCGCCGAGCCAATAGCCAGTACTGGTAACGATTTGCCAGATTTTGTGTTTGAGGATGAGCAGAGTACGAGTACAGCTTTGAGCGATTGGGAGATGGGTGGCCTGTTGGAAGATGAAGATGAAGTTGATTTAACGGCGGCGGGTTGGGAAGAAGAACCCGACTTTAGCAACTTGGATCTGTTTGAAACCCCAGAAGCCAGACCAGACAATGGCGATGTTCTTGATGAACTGGTGTTGGATGACAATACCGATCTGTGGTTTGAGGAAATGATGCCGAGAAACGAGGCAAACGACCTGCTGGAAATGAGCGCAGCGGATCTAGGAACTCCCTTTGAGTCGGAGGCGATCGCACCCGAAATCGCAGCAGAGGCGGTAGGAGATGTTAACCTCGACTTTAATTGGCCTGCCATGCCTGGTGTGGAAGATATTGATGCCAGTACAAGCCGCGTTGACGGAGCTTTTCTAGAGGATTGGTCAGCAACAGACTTGGCATGGGACGAGACAATCGAACCCGCTGGCTTCTCAGAATTAACAGCAGCTCAGATGCCAGGAACGGCACAAGAAGAAGTAGAAGATTGGGAGAACGAGCTGGAGTTGAATGAAACTCTGGTTGAAGGGCCATTCTCAGCTTTAGACGATCTAGACATTCCCAGCAATTGGGAGTCTTTAGACGCATTTGCACTGGATACAAGCGCTTCAGAGGCAAGGAACGAAGAGGCACTGGACTTGTTGGAATTTGACAATCCACAAACCAGTCCCTTTAACCTGGATTGGGAGAGTGAAGGGGAAAGCACTGGTAGGGAGATCGAGAACGTAGCGCTAGAAGAAGATGCGGATGCGGATGCGATCGCGCTAAACTCCGTTCCCAATCTTACCGAAACTGAGTCGGTAGATGGGTTAGACGATTTCTTTGGATCGCAAACAGCAGATGTAGAAACACCAGAATTCGCATCTCTTGACGAATCTCTTGACATAAATGGGGAAAGCCATGAAACACCCCAAATTGACGCATTAGATAACTTCTTTGAGGCAGAACCAGAAGCAACTGCAACGACTCAATGGGATAGTTCTCTGGACTTTGCCAGCATGAACCTATCCGATGCAAATACAGATGCTTTTGATGCTAGCCAAGCAGAGCCATTATCCAGTCTGTTTGATACTAGCCAGGAAGAGTCGCTTGTTTCGGCAGACTCCTCCGATGATTTCTTCGCTACAACCGATGCCTTTTTAGAACTGCCATCAGAGGAAACATCTCAAGGATCTCTGGATGCCGCAGAAAATCTAGAAACGATGTTCGGTGACAAGCCATCTTCCAGTACCGATGCGCTGGATTTGAATGAAGAAAATCTGTTCGCTAGCGAATTCGACGCTGACTGGGGAATCGACTCAGCGGCGGTGCCTGTCGAGGCAGAGAATCTGGAAGCGATGTTTGGGGAACCAGAAGCATCCACTCCAGAAGCACTGGAATTAGCCGATGCCGACCTATTTGGCAGCGATATGGAAGCTGACTGGGGAATCGACTCAGCAGCGGTGCCTGTCGAGGCAGAGAATCTAGAAGCGATGTTTGGGGAAGCACCCGTATCCACTCCAGAAGCGCTGGAATTAGCAGATTCAGACCTATTTGGCAGCGACATGGAAGCGATGTTTGGGGAAGCACCCGTATCCACTCCAGAAGCGCTGGAATTAGCAGATTCAGACCTATTTGGCAGCGACATAGAAGCTGACTGGGGAATCGACTTAGCGGCGGTGCCTCAAGAAGCAGAAAATCTGGAAGCGATGTTTGGGGAAGCACCAACATCCACTCCAGAAGCGCTGGAATTAGCAGATTCAGACCTATTTGGCAGCGACATGGAAGCTGACTGGGGAATCGACTCAGCGGCAGTGCCTGTCGAGGCAGAAAATCTGGAAGCGATGTTTGGGGAACAAGAAGCACCCGCATCCACTCCAGAAGCGCTGGAATTAGCAGATTCAGACCTATTTGGCAGCGACATGGAAGTGATGTTTGGGGAACAAGAAGCACCCGCATCCACTCCAGAAGCGCTGGAATTAGCCGATGCCGACCTATTAGGCAGCGACATGGAAGCGATGTTTGGGGAAGCACCCGTATCCACTCCAGAAGCGCTGGAATTAGCCGATGCCGACCTATTTGGCAGCGACATGGAAGCTGCCGACTGGGGAATCGACTCAGCAGCGGTTTCTGAAGAGGCAGCTTCCGAGCTAGAGGATCTCTTAGGTGGTGAACCAGTAGGGTTTGGAGATGCATTGGCTTTTGAGGAGAATCTGTTGACTGGGGAAATTCCTTCAGAAAACCAAGCGTCAGACGCAGATGAGTTGGAGGAAGTTGAATCTCTCTGGGACTTAGTGACAGAACAACAAGAGATTGCGAATACTTCAGAGACTGCTGTTGCGGATGAGTTGTCTTTGATAGAGACATTTGGGGAAGAAGATCGGGACTTAGCCTTCTCATTGGTGGAAAACGATGAGTTTGACGAATTAGAGGCAATGTTGGGTGAGGAAGTGTTCGGGGAACCGGCATCTAACTTGGCAAGTAACGATGAGTTTGACGAGTTGGAAGCAATGCTGGGTGAAGAGGAATCCGTCCCGGCGGCTTTTGATGGAGCAGACATAAATGAGTTTGCTGACTTGGAAGCTCTCTTGGGGGATGATGAACCTCAGCTTGTTCCTCAATTAGCTGAATCGCAGCGTTCTCCCACGAAGCCGATGGCTGAACAAGCTGCATCCGCAGACACCCTTGACGATGGATTCGGGGATCTGGAGGAACTGCTGGGACAGGCTGAGGAGACGATGGGCGGGCCACGCAGCGTGAAAACCAGTTCAGGACAGGTTCGCCCGGTTAATCGTCCCCGCCCGGTTAAAGTGTTTGAGCAGACCATGCGGGTGCCGGTTAAGCACCTAGACAACCTCAGCAACCTGGTGGGGGAATTAGTGGTGAACCGGAACACTTTGGAACAGGATCAAGAGCGCCTGCGACAATTTCTGGATAACTTGCTGCACCAGGTACAGCAACTCAGCGATGTGGGTGCGAGGATGCAGGATCGGTACGAGCGATCGCTCCTAGAAAGCTCTCTACTCGCCAGCCGTCAAAGCAATCGGTTCAACGCCCGACCTGACCCTACATCGGCAGCGGATCAGGCTCCCGCCAACAGCCGGTTTGGTTTGGGTGAATTGGAACTCGATCTGTTTACGCCTTTCCACAGCCTTTCCCAAGAAATCATCGAGCTAATTGTCCGCGTCCGAGAGTCGGCGGCTGACATTGAATTCCTAGTCGATGAAACCGACCAAGTTGCCCGGATGCTGCGGCAGGTGACGAGTCAGTTGCAAGAGGGATTGACGCGATCGCGCATGGTGCCTTTTGCCCAAACTGCCGACCGCTTGCCCCGTGCCGTGCGCGAGATTTCTCTCAAGTGTGGCAAACAAGCCGAACTACAAATTGAGGGTCGGGAAACTTTGATCGATAAAGTGATCCTGGAACACCTCTACGACCCGATGACGCACCTGGTGAACAATGCCATCACTCACGGCATTGAACCGCCAGAAGTGCGTAAAGCCGCCGGTAAGCCCCCCATAGGTCGGATTACCATCCGAGCCTTCCACCAAGGCAACCAAACCGTCATCTCTGTCTCGGATGATGGCGCAGGCATTGATTCAGAAAGGGTAAAGGCAAAGGCCATCGAAAAAGGGCTGATTACCTCATCTGAAGCCAAATCCATGACCCGTCTGGAAGTCTACGATCTGCTCTTCCATCCCGGTTTTAGTACCAAAGACAAAGCCGATGACTTCTCAGGTCGCGGCGTCGGGATGGACGTGGTTTGCACCAGCTTGAACGAAATTCGCGGTGTGATTACGACAGACTCCACCCTGGGTAAGGGAACTACCTTTACCGTTCGTCTGCCCCTCACCTTAAGTATTTGCAAAGCACTCTGTTGCCTGAGCGACAAAGCTCGCATTGCCTTCCCAATGGATGGGGTGGAAGATATGTTGGATATACCCCAAGACCGCATTCAAACGAACTCGGAAGGTCAGACCTGTATCTCTTGGCGCGACTCCCTCATGCCCTTCCAACCCTTAGCGGAACTGCTGACCTACCAGCGTCACCTCAGTCGAGGCACAGTCTATGGTGGCAACCGTGAAGATGACATGATTTCGGTTGTCGTGCTACGCAGTTCTGGCAACTTTATCGCCGTCCAAGTGGATCAGGTGCTGGGCGAACAGGAAATTGTGATTAAGCAACTGGAAGGCCCCGTGCCCAAGCCCCTAGGCGTCGCTGGTGCTACTGTCTTGGGGGATGGTCGGATCATGCCCATTGCTGACGTTCTAGAGCTGATTGACTTGGCGACGGGTCGGATTGGCAAAGACCGTGGCGTTTCTCTGTGGGATAAGGCAGGTGTTTCCCTTCCTGTGGAGGCTCCACCGGTGAAGACCGATCCGATGGTCTTGATTGTGGATGACTCGATTACGGTGCGCGAACTCCTCTCCATGACCTTTAACAAGGCAGGATACCGAGTGGAACAAGCCCGTGACGGTCAGGAAGCCTGGGATAAACTTCGGTCGGGTCTGCCTTGCGAGATCGTCTTCTGCGACATTGAAATGCCTCGCATGGACGGTCTGGAGTTGCTGTCACGGATTCAGAAAGACCCCAGCCTCAACCATCTGCCGGTAGCAATGCTAACTTCTCGCGGCGCTAGCAAGCACCAGCAAATGGCAGCTCATCTGGGAGCTAAGGGCTACTTTACCAAGCCTTATCTGGAAGAAGCGCTCCTTGATGCCGCCCAACGGATGATTAAAGGTGAGGTGCTGCTGACTATCAACACAAACGCCTAATAGTAGGGGCGGGGTTTCCGCACCCTTTCTAGATAGGAAACGGGAGATGAGAGTAAGTAAGGTGGGCAAGTGTCCACCTTATTGGGTATTCAGCTCAGTCGGATTCACCAATTAAGGTAAAAGCCGCCCAGTCTCTGGGGTCGGGGTGTTGTTTCAGGGTTGTCAGCATCATCAGCAGTTGATAGAGTTGCTGTAATCGTTTGGTCAGGCTTTCTTCCTCTATCAGTTCCGCTACAACACCGCCGCGCCCCTTACTTCCATAGATTGACGGGTGTTGGCAACGAGGTCTTGTAGCGAAAGATTCTGTTTCTGCCACAGGGGTTTGAGGTCAGATGTCCGAAACGTCACTTCACCTGTGGGTTTGATGACCCAAATATAGAGTTCTGATTCTAGGGTTTTGTTCTTTCCCTTGAACTTTGAAATTATCGTAAATAATCGAATATTCAACAAGAGTTGCATTTTGTTCTTTAGCAACTCGTTTAACTTGTTCGATATTGGGTGGAGTAATGCTAGATTGCTCTTTCGGGTTAGTGGGACTTAAACAAATTTCAAGCCCAAACAAAGCCTAAACTAGTTTTATAAGCGGTAAATACATCCCTGTTATGGTTCAACCACTCAATAAAACGACAAGACATCGCTGTACGAAATGCTTCCAAGGCTTCAGTAAAAGTGTTCAAAGGTTTCAACGCTCACCTGCGTCTGAGTCCTCCGGTTAAGGTGTGCCATAAGATGAAAGTATAGGCACTCTTATACAAGAACGAAATGTCTCATCAGACTGCGGAGAGTCTCTCACTTGATATTCAGACAGCCCTAACCAGCCCTTAGCTTCCCGATAGAACACTTCTACCCAGTTTCTTTGAGAATAAGTCGTTACTATCCACTCGGCTGTGGCAATGGATGAATCAACATTGGTAATAAAATAGTCAATATCACTAGATGAATCGAAGGTTAAGGCATTCATGACTATAGCAATTGTTCTCTTCCCTTCCAGCCGTGATAGTTCAACTTCCTTTGTTGCCACCCAAACTGTATTTTGTTTTTCTAGATTGAGTTGGACTTGAGTGAAAGCTTCACTCTTGAGCGTTTGAGCTAAATTGTCTAAACGAATTTCTTCGGTCGAGTTTCCTGATTGAGCAATTATAACTTGGCGATTTTTTGCCAGTCCTCCTAGATACTTGAGTCTCCTTTTTTCCAGGTCAAGCAGAAAAGCCGTGTTATTTCCTCGCGCCAGCATCAATCAGTAGAAACGCCGAAAGAGAAAGCAAAACAAGAACAAATATTAGAGAGATTAAAGAAAAGTAAATATGTCTTACTGAAGAACGAGAAAGACCTAAGTGAAGAGCAAGAAAGTAAACTGAGTCAGGTTAAAGAGGTGTCTAGTAACCTGAAGAGAATGCATGAATTAAAAAAGCAAATAAGAAAGATTTTTGAGCAGACTAATAATTGGTTGACAGGATTATTTAAACTGGGAATATGGCTAGCAAGCGCGAAAAATCTTTTCCCGATAGTCAGAACACTATTATTCGTTGGCTGTCTGGAAATTATTGCTTACTTTGATAACAGGACTACGAGTGGTGTTGTAGAGGGCATCAACAATAAACTTAAGTTGATCAAACGCTCTGCTTACGGGTTTAGGAACTTTGAAAATTACCGAATTAGATGCTTGCTTAATTGGCATTTAAATTATTGAATAAGCATACTAAGTAATGAAGAACCATAATTCTCTGTCTTTGGTAGGAGTAGAAAAATTTCACTACACCTATTAAGTATAAGTGCCTAACATTATTGAACCGCTCCCTGAAATACCTTCACACGCTCTCTAGAAGAACGCTTACATAACGCTTACGCCCTAGTAGCAGAGGACTCTAAGTGGGCAGTTCAACAGCGCATCCGTGGAAGTACAGAGTTTGTGAAAACACTTTCTGGAGATTCCGTAATCTAACCCAAGCAAATTTGTAGTAACCTTTGGCAAGGTAATATTAACCAAGCAGATGTCACCATAGATAGATGCACGGTGCCCCTGTTTTGTACTACTGCTATCTGGACTTTTCAAACTATGGCTCCACAACACGGCAAGATTCGGTTCCCTCTATGGCAGTTTCTCAACCAGCCCCTGTTTAGTTCCAAAACTAAATTGGTACTCAATCCCCGCCGCTTCTCGTACCGTTACAGAATTCACCTTTTGGAACGCTGCTGGGTTAAAGATTACCAGCCGGGAAACCGCCGTCAGCACTAAACCTCTAAATTGCATTCAGTTGTCAGGAGCCAAGTTGAGACTGACCACCACATGGTCTCTACAGAATCCGGGAGCCAGAATCTATCTTCAGTTTGACTCCTGGATTCTAAATAAGGCGAGGATTGTTATTTAAATTTATTAAGTTTAAAGGCAGTTAAGTTACTCAGCGATGCCACTGAACAGAGAAAATTGACTTTTGCTCGATCCGGAATTCAGTTCCCGCTTGTCGAATACTTTACTCAGATAGCTCAAGCAGCCCGTGAATTCAGCGTCAGTTATGGGTAAAGAAAGCACCCATAACCGACGTGGGAAGTCCTTTTAGACACCCAGGAAAGCACGCTCGTGAGCGATCGCATAAGTTTGGTTTTCCTCAAGCACGCTCGACAAGAAAAGTCATGGCATTACAATCGGCGTATGGTCGCGGTATTACCGAAAGCCCAACCATTGAAATTTCGCAGGAAGTATTACGGTCTATCCTGAGTCGAATAGAATCTGAACTCCATAGCAGCGAAGTCTACAATCGCGCTTTGGCTGGGTTACAGACGATCTTGGGAGAAGCTGCTGGGAGTGCCCAGATTATGGTTAAGGCAGTGGGTAGAGAAGCCATCCGGCTAGCGTTCCAGCAGTTTGCAAGAACTTATAAGGTTGTCCCAGTCACATCTCCAGAAATTGGGAACAATCAACAACAGCAGCAAGTCAGCAGTCACTCTCAAGAATCATCAGTCGATAGCAAGCAGTCATCAGTTAATCACCCAGAATCAACGACGAATGACTTGACTTTAACGAATGACCAAGGATGCAGGATCGATAACTCACCTGCCGATTTAATAGACGCTAAGCCACTGCCTCTCCCAACCAGTCCAGATCCGGTTTTTCCCAAACCATCCAAAAAGCTCTCCAAGGCTGAACTGGCAGCGCAAGTGGCAGATGAACAGCGGCAAGAGCGTCTGCGTCAAATTGGTCAGCAATTAGGGCAGGCACGTCATGCACAGTCAATGACCCTGCGCCAACTTCACAATCAAACGTTCGTGCCGCTTCATCACATTCAGGCTTTGGAAGTCGGTTGCTGCGAGCAATTGCCGGAGGATGTCTACGTCCGAGGTTTTATTCGCCGGATGGGGGCCGCGTTGGGGTTAGATGGTGCTGCAATGGCTGCTTCCTTACCCGCACCTGATCCTACAAAATCTGTGCTGCCCTCCTGGTACCGACCGAAATCAACGTCAGGGTTCGGATTTCAGCTCAACACAGTTCACTTGTACGTGGGCTATGCGGCGCTGGTGGCAGGGGCAGTGGGAGGACTCGCTTTGATGTCGAACCATTCGCAATCATCGGCGTCTGCTGATTCTCCACCGGATGTTCCTACCAACTCATCTGCCTCTGAGTCGCATCGTCCTGTGAAACCTGCTGCGAAACCCGGCTTAAAGGCGAGTCTGAAGGGAGTGGCGGTTGGACCTGATATTGCTCCACCAGAAGCAATTAGTCGTTAATTAGTCATTCGTTATTGGTCTTTGGCAGAAAAAACAACTGACTGCTGACTAACTAATCACAAGATTATCTCGATGGACGACGGTTTCTGCACCGGCGTAGCCCAAAATGGCGGGAATTTCTGCTGAACGGCGACCGCGAATTTGCTGTAGCTCATCGCTGCTGTAGTTCACCAGCCCTCTGGCTATTTCTCGTCCTTGGGAGTCGCATAACTGCACGGCATCTGACGCCTGAAAGTCTCCCTCAACGACGGTAATCCCAGCAGCTAAGAGGGATTTTCCCGATTGACAAATTGCCGCGATCGCTCCCTTATCCAGATACAGCTTTCCGGCAGGAATCAACCCGTGGGCAATCCAGCGCTTACGGGCGTTGCCCATCGTGTCGCGGGGTTCAAACTGAGTGCCGAGGGGTTCTCCTTGCAAGATTTTTTGGATGTTGCGGGGAAATCGCCCTTCGGTGATGACTGTCCGAACTCCGGCGCTGGTAGCAATGCGGGCAGCAGTAATTTTTGTAACCATGCCGCCTGTGCCCCACTGAGAGCCGCTAGAGCCTGTTTGCACTTGTAATTCTTCCAGCTCATCAATGCGGTTCACCAGGGCGATCGGCTGAGCATCCGGGACTTGGCGCGGATCGGCGGAGTAAAGTCGGTCTACATCGGTCATTAAAAATAGCCAATCTGCCTCTATCAAGCTGGCAACTAGGGCTGAAAGCGTATCATTATCCCCGAATTTCAGTTCCTCTACTGCTACGGTGTCATTTTCATTCACCACGGGGATAACGCCCAACCGCAACAGTTCCCGGAAGGTGTTGGAGGCGTTGATATAAGCTGAGCGTTCTTTGAAGGTACTGCGAGTCAGGAGAACCTGGGCGATGGGTTGTTCTAAGGTTGTAAAAAAGTCATCGTATACGCGCATCAGGCGTCCCTGACCGACTGCTGCTACCGCTTGTTTCAGTGCCAACGTGCGGGGGCGATCGCGCAGTCCCAAGCGGGCGCAACCCACTCCCACAGCACCCGAAGAAACTAGCACCACGTTATGACCTTGCTGCCGCAAATCCGTGAGGGTTTCTACTAAGGCGGCAATGGTGGACAGAGCTAGATGACCTGTTTCAGGCGATGTCAGGCTGGAAGTACCAATTTTGACGACAAGGGTTTGACTCACAACAGAGAGGGGGCGCAGGGGAACAGGGAGGAGGAAGAGCAGCTTGTGGAAGACTTGCGGTTATCGCGTTTGGAGCCGGGGAGTTGGCAATTAGCCATTCTTCCATTCGCATTACCCATTACCGATTCCAAATTGTAAAACGCCAGCTCCTCTGTCGGGGGAACTGACGCTTTACACAGGTATTCACGGGGATTAATGTTTAGGGTCTTTATATCGGCTGACCCCATTTGAACCATATTATAGAATGCCAGGAATTTTTGACGATCGAGAATCTCCTAATTATTTCTTTATATTTTGGTTTTTCAGGATTTATCTGGATTTTTTAAGTTTTGTTGCTTTGCTGTGAGCGAGACGCCCAAGGCTTGAGACACCCAGACTTCAAAGGTGCGGACTGGATAAGAACGCACGGCTAGCGCCGGGTCAACCATCGGTTCGACAAGAATGGTAAACATACCGAGTCGGTTGCCTGCCAAAACGTCTGTAAATAAGCGATCGCCCACCATTGCCACTTGTTCGACGGGAAGGTTCATCGCGGTGACAGCCTGCCGCAGCTTGCGCCGTGACGGCTTGGCAGCGCTGGTAATGTAGGGCAAATTTAACGAGCGAGCGATGCCACTAATTCGGTTTTCGCTCAAGTTATTACTCACCAGCCATAGCGTCGCCACTTGTCTGATTTGCTTCACCCACTGCACGAGTTCTTCAGACGCCTCGGCTGCTTTCAGGGGTACTAGCGTGTCATCGACATCCAAGACTAGACCTTTAAGATGATATTGCTGAAGAAGATCGGGGGTCAGACTTACAACAGGTCTGCCCAGAATTAAGTCAGGCTGTAACCGTGTTACCCAGGACATAAGCAGTTTTTAATTGTAGGTGTGAGTTGTTAGGAGAACTCCCAGGTAAGAGCTTTTTCAACCCGGCAAAGCTATAAATGTGGATTGCTAGTGGCTGCAAGTCCAACTGCCCCGATTTTAACTAGACTTGTGGGCACGGCGACTAGACCAATCGAGGCGCTGTTGTTAGCGGCTTTGTTGCCGTTGTTGGCGAATCGCGTTTGTAGCGGCTTGGTGTTCTTGTAGCGTCCGACTAAAGATATGGGTGCCATCGTAGCGAGCCACAAAAAAGAGGTAGTCTGTGTTTTCAGGATTGAGTGTGGCTTTGAGACTCCCTAAGCCAGGGCTGGCGATGGGAGTGGGCGGTAATCCTGAGTTGAGATAAGTATTGTAGGGGGAAGCTGTCTTCACCTGAGCCAAAGTTAAGGGCTGATCCGCCGTTTGCCGAATGCCGAGTCCGTACTCAACCGTGGGATCGGATTCAAGTCTCATCCCCTTCTGAAGTCGTTGCGTGAAAACGCCAGCAATCAGAGGGCGTTCGGTAGGAATTACTGCCTCTTTTTCGACGATGCTAGCTAATGTCACCCATTGAAGAAGGGGCATCTGGGTTTTTGGCGCTTGTTGATAGATGGGGAGTGCCACCTGCTCAAAGCGATCTAGCATCTGTTTGATGACGGCTTGGGGCGTGATGCGATCGCTATTTAGCTTGTAGGTATCCGGGTACAAAAAACCTTCCAAATAAGGCAAATCCGAAGGTAGCCAAGGATACTGGTCTTTGGGAATCTGAGTTACGGCTGTGAGAAATTCTTCGGCTTTGAAAAATCCCTGAGATTCAAAGTAAGCCGCCATTTGCTGAAGCGACCATCCTTCGGGGATTGTGAAGGACATCTGCACCACATCGCCCGTCCAAATTTTATCAGCGATCGCACTCAGCGGCTGGGTGGGTGACAACTGGTAAGTCCCAGCTTTAAACCCACCCGGTCGCTTTTGCAAGTCCAACCAAAACGCCCATAGCTTCCAAGCATCAGCGGAGCGAATCAACCCTGCTGCTTCCAAATCGCGCCCTATCTGCTGCGCCGAAGTTCCTTGAGGAATCCGGATTAGCACCGATGCATCTTTTCTAGCATTCGCTGACGGCTGAGTTTCGGCAACGGGGGGCGCACTCGCCCAGCTCCACCACGCCCAACCCTGCCATGCACAGAGTCCAAGCGTTGCTGGGATTAAGGCGAGATAAAACGTCCATTTGGAGATGCGTTGGATTGCTTTCATCTTGATTGCCGATAACAACCGCTGTCATGAAATTAAAAATTAAAAATTATAAATTAAAAATGAAGAATTTTCTTTTTTAATTTTTAATTTTGCATTTTTAATTTTTAATTCCTTGCCTATTCCATTTCATCAAATAGCTGATCTTCCAACAGCGGTTGCACTTTTTTAAATTCCTCAGGGGAAAGTAGCTCTGGTTCACCCGCACTATTGATCCGCGCAAACAATAGCAACGGATCTAGAGGCGTGTATATTGTGTATTCTTGTTCTTTGTGGTAAAAGCTGGCTAGAAACTGAAATTCCTCTGGTTCGAGCTGAGTATCGTCATCTTCGATTTCCAGAGTGAGAATTTCTTCCTCTTCAACCGCAGGCAGTTCACCTGCAACAGTCAGAGCAAATGCGGTTCGCTTCAGGACGAGATTTCGCTCTGCCAGGACTGCTTGAGCCGTGGAAAAAACTTCGTCAATTTCGGCGTCGTCTTCGACCAGGGTGGCTTCTTCCTCCTCCTTCTCCTCGTCCCACGCCACAATTTCTACAGGTGAATCTACCGGCAGGAGGATGACGTATTCTTCACCTTCTACTTCTATCGAATGCTCAATGTAACAACTAAGCGATCGCCCGGTTTCATCCGTCAGCGAGACGGTTTGGACGGAAGACCCATTCTCTTCAGGGGGTTGGGATGAGAACATTGCAGATATGCTGCTATCAACGCGAGATTGTGAACTAAGAAACTCCAACCCCAAAGTTTGCAGACAGTGGGGAAGTAGCTTGCAAAAATCAGGATATCACGGCACAAGAGTTGTAGAGACGACATACGTCAAGTAGGGAGAATTTATCAATTGTTCCTACTTGAGGTGTGAAGACTCATCAAAGCGATGCGTTCGCTTACTGCCAGACAAACACCTTCGCTTCGTACTCTGGCAAGTCAACGATCAAGCCATCCTCTCCAGCTTCGACCGGGAAGTTATTCATCCAATCCTGCCACGTCCCAGAGGATGGGAACTTAGGAATGCCATACCCTGACAGAGACTTATCTGAGAAATTCGCCACAACGACAACACGGGAACCTCCATCGTTCCAGCGCACGTATGCCAACACTTTTGCCTCTGGATCTTCGTGGAAAAACTCAATGTTGTCGCTAGAAAGAGCTGGATTTTCTTTCCGTAGAGCGATTAATTTTTTGTAATACTCAAACAAATCTTGATTTAAGTCTCTTGACAACAAAGACCAAGCAATTTTCTTTGGCTGAGTCACGGTTTCGCTTTTGCGCTTGTGTTCTCCAAACTCTTCTCCCATCCAGAGCATTGGCACACCCATCGCCGTCATTAACAGAACAACTCCTAACTTGGCTCTCCTAAATGCGGCTTCGTCAAAAATCCCGCGATCGCCTAATTCTCTCATCAAACGTTGGCGATCGTGAGTCGCCAAATAATTCACTACATTCGTAGTCGCCGTATAACCCTGCCTTCTCGGATCTAAAACTTCCTTCAGTTTTTCTAATTCAAACATTTCGCCACAAATATGTGGAAGCACAAAGTAGCGAAAACTTTCATGCCAACAACCATCCAGTGGACCTTCTGGATAAACTACGGTTTTTGTATCGGGAATATGTTCAGCAATGTTGTAGAACGGCTTAGGCGCAATATTTTTCTTGGCTTGCTTGGCAAGCCAATCCAAAAATTCATAATTTGCCAATTGGCGCACTGCATCAAAGCGAATCCCATCAATGTGATATTCCTGAACCCAAAACCGCACCACATCCCCGACGTATTTCCAGGCAGGCTTAACGTCTAACTTTTCGTCGTAGTTGTCGTAGTTAAATTCTGGTCCCCAGTAATTCGCCGGATCTTCCGGATAATGCATATGCTCGTAGTACCAGTAATTCCGGTCAATCAGCATTAATGGGCATTCTTCATCTGTGTGGTTATAAATCCCATCCATGAAAACGCGAATGCCTCGATGATGACACTCGTCAATAAACCGCTTCAAATCTTCTGTAGGGCCGTAACTGGATTCTGTAGCGAAGTAGTGACGCACTTTATAGCCCCAATTGTAATCACCGGGATACTCATTCACTGGCATCAACTCGATGGCATTAATTCCGAGTTCGCTTAAATGATCTAATTTAGCGATCGCGTCTTGGTATTTTCCTCGCTTGTGCGGGTCATCCTCACCGCCCGAAAAATCCGCAACGTGCATTTCATAGATGACTAATTCGTGATTATTTGGCAAGGGAGTGTCGTCATACTGCCAAACGTAAGCATCAACAATCCTCTTACCATCTTTGATCCGCGCTATACCGTTGTCTCTTGCTTCATCAACGTCTGTAGCGTAGGGATCGATTACATCCACCCATCGATCGGGTTCAAAATTCGGGCTTTTCGATTGAACGCGAAATTTATATTGATAAATGCCATCCTCCAAATCAACCTGAGTTCGGAAATAGCCATCCTCACCTTTTTCCATTGGAATTCCTTTCCAGTCAGAAAAAGAGCCTATCAATACCACTCCTTTGTTACGAGGTGCAAATAAATTGAATTCGATTGAACTTGCCATAAAACCTTTTGATGAAGTTGATTTGCTTGTTCAGCAAAGATTATTTGCAAACATTTTTTAAGTTTGCATTTCTAATTTTAACTTTAGTAATAAATTATACTAAATTATCCGTCTTTAGAAATAGTTGATTCTAAATAAAGTTTGTATAATCAAAAACAAAATTGATTAATTATCTGTTTTTTTATATCTCTAGAAATAGATAAAAGCTGTTGCTTGAAACTTTGGAGATATTTTTAAAAAGCGTGTAAATAATTCTAGGGAGAGATGTCAATTGAGGGATGAACCGAGAGGATCGGGTCATAACTAACAGCTCAAAGGAGCTGAAAAATGGGTACATTACAATGGATTCCTCTCATTTACACTCTTAGTCTCGGTCTTGCATTTATCATGCTTGCTTATTGCTTTGCGGCAGTTACTATCTAGTTTCCTATATGGGAAGCTTGTCTGATTAATCAATTATTTCTAATTTGAATTAAGGAGTTTCAGATGTTGAAACAAATGTGTTGGTTGCCAACAATGGGAGTCAGCGGAGAAAAGTTGTTGCATTTACGAACGGCACCCCATCAACCGTGGCGACCTTATACGGCTTTTCCAGAATATGCTGTACCAGACTATCCGGTTCCTGGAGGTTCTAAGGGTTGGGCAACCTACCAGAAATTAAGATGCGAAGGTTGGGCTTTGGCACCCAGTACGCAGGGTCAGCAACTGAAAAGCGCTTAAAAGCATCAGAAAAAAGAGGGCGAAGAATTCCATATGTTGCCAATAAAAAACAAAATGGTGCAACTTTTGTGAGGTACCCAATTAGATTGTTTTTACTCCTTTTACAAAGGAGTAAAGACAATCTAATGTTAAGGACTGTAGTGAGTTTCGATTACTGCCAAACTAATACTTTGGCTTCGTAACCTCCTAAGTCGAGATGGATACCATCCTCTCCAGCTTCGACATCATAATTGCCAGTCCATTCGTGCCAGGTTCCCGCTTCGGGGAAGTTAGGAACGTGATAGCCGCCTAGGAAGTTGTCGGAGAAGTTCGCTACAACGACGACACGAGAACCCTCACCATTCCAGCGGCTGTAGGCTAATACCTTCGCTTCTGGATCTTCATGGATAAAGTCGATATTTTCGGTGTAGAGGGCATGATTATTTTTACGAAGATGAATCAAGCCTTTGATAAACTCAAACATACCGCGATTGAGGTCATGGCTGAGTAGCGTCCAATCGATTTTTGCTTGTTCGCTTGTTTTGTATTTATATTCTCCGAACTCTTCGCCCATCCACAGCAGAGGTACGCCGACTGCTGTCATATTGATGACAGAACCTAACTTTCTCCGCTTAAACGCTTCCTCATCCAAAATGCCGCGATCGCCTAACTCTGCTAAAACATGATTATGGTCGTGATTCGTTAGGTAATTCACAACATTCGTGGCACCCATGAAGCCTTGCCGCTTGCAGTCAATCGCATCCTTGAGGCGCTCTAAATCAAAGGTATCGCCGCAGATATGTTCCAGAATGCAGTGATAGAAACTATCGTGCCAGCAGCCATCCATCGGACCCTCTACATTCGTAATGCTGGTGGTTTCAGGAATATGTTCGGCGATGTTATAAAAGGGTTTTGGTCCAGCTGCATTTTTGGCTTCCTGAACAATCCAGTGCATGAAATCGTAGTTGGCCATTTGCCGCGCTGCATCGTAGCGAATGCCATCAATGTGATATTCCTGAATCCAGAATTGCACGGTATCGCCGACAAACTTCCATGCAGGCTTAAAATCTAGATTTTCGTCATAGTGTTCGTAGTTAAATTCTGGTCCCCAGTTATTATCTGGGTCGCGGGGAGCATGATGATACCAATAATCGTGGTCTATTTGCGTCAGTGGACTTTCTGCTTCTGAGTGGTTAAAAATCCCGTCCATGATGACGCGAATTCCATGACCATGACATTCATCAATCAGATGCTTCAACCCTTCAGTTGTGCCATAGCTAGATTCTGTGGCAAAGAAGTAGCGCGGGTTATAACCCCAGCTATGGTCGCCTGGATACTCCTTAACTGGCATCAACTCAATGGCATTAACTCCCAGGTCGCAGAGGTAATCTAATTTTTCCACAACGTGTTCGTATTTGCCGCGTGCGTAGGGGTCATCCTCACCGCCGGAGAAGTCGCCAACGTGCAATTCGTAAATGACTAATTCACGATCGCTCGGCAGTGGCTTATCGTCATGTTGCCAAACGTATGTATCCACAATCCGTTCGCCATCTTTAATCCGCACAACACCGTTTTGGGTGGGGTTATCAATATCGGTGGCGTAGGGGTCAACTACTTCTACCCATTGATCCGGTTCAAAGAACCAAGATTTGGATTGGATGCGGAATTTATATTGATAAACTCCATCTTCCAGTTCAACTTTGGTACGGAAATAACCATCCTTACCTTTTTCCATTGGGATGTCTTCCCAGTTAGAAAAATCCCCAATTAAAGCAGCTCCTTTGTTATAGGGAGCAAATAAATTAAATTCAATCGGAGTTGCCATAGAAGTGTTTGGAATTTTGATGAGAAAAGGCTTCGAGCAGTATTTTCTCCTTTTCATCCAACTGGGGTATCGTTCTTGAGAAATAAAGTTGCTTCTGATGCCCTAATTCCCAGGAGATAAGCGGTAATCAAAGCTAAAGGCAATTTAGGCTAAATTTAAGCGATTAATGCCGAATTTGGCGTTATCCTGCGCGATCGCTCTGACAAAAACAGGACTTACGCAAATATCACTACATCTGCCACCGCAATCCCCCTGGGGGATTGAACCCGAAAAAACGCTATATGTATAAGCTTTGCGTAAGTCCCGAAAAAATCTAGCTGTTCTCGGTTGACTGCAATACGACAGAAGAACCTAACCGCTAGTTTCCTCGATGAAAGGGGACTAGCGGTTAGGTTTTTAAATGGCTAACAGTATTAAGCCATTACGGCATCTAATAGTGTGTCAGCACCAAAGCGGACCGGATCGGTGCAGGGACGCTTTGTTTCTGCTTGTGTCTGCTCGATTGCTCGTTGTGCAGTGTCGCTGTCGAGATGGGCGGTGTTGAGAGCGATCGCTACCACTCGCACCGGCGCAAATGCACCCGCCGCCGATGCTACTGTCTCGTAAAGCTGAATGACCTCTGGCAGCGGCGGAATGGGAACGTGGGGATGATGGCGAAGGGTTGCTTGTTGCGCTCGATGTACCAGCACTAGATGCGTCGGCTGAGTCCCGCGAATCAGTGGCAGCGTTGCCGTTGAACCGGGATGCAACAGGGAACCTTGTCCCTCAACAAACAGAATCTCATGCTCCTCGCCAAAAAGCATCACCATTTGCTCGATAGCACCCGCAGCAAAGTCAACCCGCACGGCATCCAGCGGTATGCCATCCCCCGCTATCATTAAGCCCGCTTGACCTGTAGCTAGGAACTTGGAACGCAAACCGCGCTGTAACGCGGCTTTATTTAGTTCCAAACTGGTTGACATTTTGCCAATTGCCATATCCGTACCGACGGCGAGAACCCGTTTGCAAGAGAGCGATCGCGCCTGTCCACTTCCTATCTTTAATCCTGCGGGTTCCTGACGCACATCCCAAATCCATTGCCCATCTTTCAATAATGCCCGCATTTCTGGATGGGACGCCATTGGGGTATGCAGTCCATTCACGACTGACAACCCCGCTGCTACCCCTTGTTTCACTTCCTGCCACCATTCCTCTGGGAGGGCACCCCCAGGTGGCGCAATCCCAATCGCCAGGATATCGGGTGTGTAAGCTAGCGCCTCTTCCACGGAAGCTACAATCGGCACCGCACGCGGGATACCCGTCAATTCTCGCAATGACTCTCCCGCACACTGGCGATCGATGACTGCCACCACTAGCGCTTCAGTGTAGCGTAATAGCGCCAGTCCGGTTTTGCCGTTGATGCCGCGAATCCCTTCATGTAGCAGAATTGCCACTCGATGTTTAGATGTCAAATGCACAGCTTTTTAGAAAATAGGGAACAGAAATTCATGGTTCATCCTTCGTCCTTGTAGATAACTCCCAATCCGGGTAAATCATTGGGTAGCAACCGTCCATCTTGTATTGATGCGCCGCTGAAAGGATCGTCGATAATATTTAGGTGACTATCTAAATCTAGATAATCCGCTAAGGGTGAGAGTTGTGCCGCCGCCGTATTAGAGATCGCGCTGTCAGAATAGCAACCGAACATCACCTGCAATCCACAAGCTTTCGCTGTATGTACCATGCGAATCGCTTCCGTTAAACCGCCACATTTCATTAGTTTGATATTAACGCCATGAACCCGGTCTGCCAGTTGCGGGATATCCTTGCTTGTAAAGCAACTTTCATCCACAAAAATGGGTAGAGGCGATCGCTTGTACAATTCCTTAAACGGCGATTCTCCCATTACTCCGACTTCTGCTTCTCGTCCTAGCGGCTGTTCCACATACTTAACGCCCATCTTTGCCAGCCAACTGCACATAATCGCGGCGTCTTCCAGACTCCAACCTCCATTGGCATCGACGCTTAGCTGAGCATCGGGTGCTGCCTCCCGAATTGCCATCAGCATCGCTTGATCCGCTTCAATTCCCTCGGAACTACCCAACTTCACCTTCAAAACATTTGCCCCTGTCACCTGCCGCCAGTCGCGCCATCGCTGTAAAGCACCAGATGGAGAATTAATCCCAATCGTCACAGAGGTGGGAACAATCCGATCTCGATCCAATCCCCACAGACGCCACAACGGTAAGCCTAGCCGCTTTCCCTGCCAATCGTGCAACGCCATATCAATTGCCGCCCACGCCGCAGAAGGTGTTTGCTGTGCCGCCAACACCTCCTCAATTTTCTGCCTTTCCCAAGGGCTAAATGCCTCCAACAGCGGCGCAATGCCTTGCAATGCCTCCAAGAGAATCTCCGTGGTTTGCCGCTGTTCTCCCACTCCAATGGAAAAAGGCGTTGCTTCTCCCCAACCTTCAATCCCATCTGCGATCGCGCGTACCCACACATTCATGGTTTGCGCTGTCGTGCCGCGACTGATGGTTAAAGGAAATCGCTTGTTTACCGTGAAGGTTTCTACGCTAATCTGCATTGTTGTATGCTTGATGATTTTTGAATCTACTTTCAAGACTTAGTTTATGAAAAATCTTAACAAGTGGAAAATTTTAAATTCTAAAATGGTGATTAACAATCAATGGTGTAAAGTCAGGCAAGATGAAGTCGAATTACCCAGCGGACAAATCATCGATGATTTTTTTGTGAATATTCGACCTGATATTGCTGTTATTTTACCAATCACTCAGCAAAAAGAAATTGTTTTTGTGCGTCAATACCGTCATGCCGTAGGAGAAATTTTATTAGAACTTCCTGCGGGTGCTTTTAATCCAGAGGAAGAGGATAGTGTTGTAGCAGCCGCTAGAGAATTAGAAGAAGAAACGGGATATGTTGCCGAGCAACTCATTAAACTGGCAACTTTATATGATAACCCACCGAAAGATACAAATGATATCCATTTGTTTTTAGCTGGAAATGTTCATAAAAGCAGCCAACAAATGCTAGATATCACTGAAGATATTGAAGTTGTATTAATTCCTATTTCCGAAGTTATGGAAACAATCGCCCACAGGAAAATTTGCGTTTCCGGAACGATTGCTGCTATTTTCTTGGGATTGGATTTTTTATCTCGTCGCGCTGCTAAGCAAGTCGATGAAAATAAATTAAATTTCTAGAAGCTGATAATGGTAAATTAGTTAGATTTTTTCCTGATTCCCATATCTGACGCATTCATGTTTTTATAGAGTCAACTTAATTGTATTCTCTGGATTGATAATGGAAACATTCTTGGCAAGAACTAAAGGGGTTTACCGCACAACGGATGTAAGGAGAACGAGCATTAAACTGACAAGTAATATCTCCAATTAAATAACCCACGCCTTCAATGTAATGTTGATCTAAAGGCATTTGCATTCTTTGCAGTTGCCTAGCTTCTAACATTCGCATTGCTGCTTGCAAACCCGCTCTGCTTCGTGCTTCTAACCTGCGGACGTGCCACACTGAAAGTAGCCCTGGTATTAGACTAATAGCAAAAATTAGGAAGATTTCTAACACCCGCCTATTACCTCATCTTATTCTCATACAATTCTACCCGATTCATATAAGTAGGCAGCCGTAATTATTTGTAGAGTGAGTAAAAATGTCCGACGACTCGCATTCGCGGCTAAACAAACAAAGCCTGCTCTCGTCAGGCTAATATAAAGTCTGCTCTCGTCAGGCTTGGTTCTTCTAGCCCTAGGCTTCTAGCCTGTGGTTGGATATTGGCTGCCATCGGGATGCTCCCAACGCCATGTCCCTAATTTACGAAAGTTATTAATGTCCATTCTTTAGTCTTTAGTCTGCGAGTAGAGCGCTGCTACGCTAACAGTCCTATTTTCTAAGTTAGCGTGATTTCCCTTTGTCTCCAAGGACAGCCAAGGAAGCTTAAACCAAAGGTATACAAATCTCTAGATCAGAGAGTCTATTCTAGGATCTAGAATGGAACACTGCATTAGGTGTAGTGAGAGAATATCTGTGCTGAACTTTGACTCCTTCTTCCCTCAGGAAATGACGCTTGCGCCCGAACATCCCCTAGCAGCAAATTTCGATTTGCCGATTCCGGTTGCACAAAGCGCATCTAAGGAAAAAATTCGTCAGATCCAACAACGCGATCGCATTCCGGGAGTCGTCAAGCGGATAGTTTCCTTAGATGCGAATACTTTCTGGGAATACTGGTGGTGTGTTCCAGGGCGCATCTTGCTAGCGGAAGATATGGAACTTTTAGAAAGCGATCGCCTCCGCCTAGAATCGATCCTCTCAAAACTGGTTTGGCTGTTTGGCGGTTACTGCTTTGGAGACAATACTCCCCAGCAGGGAGAGCAAGAACCCGTCTATGATTGGCAGCAAGTAATAGAATTTGCCCGACAGCACGGGTTTGAATCTTATGTGCTGGATATCGATTTTCTACCCAGCGCCATTAAGCTGGATAACCGAAATTCCCAGCTAACTGAAAATACTCTCTCTATCACTCATGTTGCCGTTGAACCCGCTCATTGGCATATTGAGTTTTTTCGGCTACAACCCGCTGAAGCTGAATTTTTTGAGATTCAGGAAGTGAAAAACCTCTGTAGCTGCCAAATCTGGACTGGCAAGCCATTCCTCAAAAACCTACAAACCGGCGAAGCTGTCACCCGATATGACTTGTGGGTTTCCTATCCAGGATATATCACAAATACTCCCTGGATGCAATAAGATGCCAATACCAAAATATGGGTAAAAATGTGATATTTTAACCGTTCAACTCAATGCCATTAATTAACCCATCGCGTTTAGAGCCAATATTGCCATGAAAAAGCGTACCGAAGAAAAAGCCAAGACTTTAGGTGACTGGGCATACCTAGCGATTGAAAAACACTTTCAGAAAACGATTAAGCACGAATCTGATGTTATCAAAGACAAAGATCCAGAAGCGTTACACCAGATGCGCGTTGGAATTCGTCGCCTACGTTCGGCGGTAAAGGGTTTTGCACCGGCGCTGGATCTTCCCAAGTCAACCCAAGAAAACAAGATTGGTAAAATTGGTCATAGTCTTGGGGGTTTGCGGGATTTAGACGTGCTTCAGGATGCCCTAAAAAACCGTTACCATCCGAATTTACCTTCCAAAGAACAGAAATCCTTAAAAGAAGCGATGGATGCTCTGGATAAGCAGCGCCAACATGCGCTAGAACAAGTCCGGAAAACCCTGGATGATCAGCAATACCACAAACTCAAGCAATCGTTGCAAGGGTGGTTGAAGCATCCGACTTATCAAGAAATTGCGCGGATGCCAGTAGACCCGGTTCTGCCAGATTTACTGTTGCCAGAAATTAGTCAGTTGTTGCTGCATCCAGGTTGGTTGCTAGGGGTTGAATTTAAAGCGGGACAGATGGAAACTGGGAAGGATCTGGAACCATCAGCCGTAGCGAAACTCTTAGCAGATGATGGGGAAGTTCTGCACAGCTTGCGGAAAGAAGCCAAGCGGGTGCGCTACCAAATGGAACTATTTTCTGACTTCTATGGCCCCACTTATGCAGGTTATCTGCAAGATGTAAAGTTAGTTCAGGAAACTTTAGGAAAAATTCAAGACTGCGTTGTTTTAGGGGAAGTGCTGAGTGATGTCTTGCACTCCAAGCTCAAACATCAACTACCGACGCTGACCGAACAGCTGGATCAAACCGTTTACGAAGCTTGGCAAGAGTGGCAACCCCTACAAGAGCGTTACTTAAATTCCCAAACACGGCAAGCCTTTCACCTAGCGTTGTTGCAGCCGCGCGATGAAAGTGATATCAACAATAAACCGAAGAATGAACACAAGAATGAACAAAGTGGCATAAAAGATGGGACTAGCGGTATCGGTTTTGGCACATAGCTTTAGGGATGCAAAAGTGGCTTTTCCATCGGCTAGCCTGAAAGTTGGAAAAAACATTCTGATTAACGGATGCAAAAGTTCATAACCCGGCTGCGCGTGCGATACCACGAGATGGACTCCTTGGGGCACGTTAACAACGCAGTTTACCAGCATTACCTGGAACAGGCAGCAGTCGAACACTCAGAACATCTGGGATTTAACCACAAGCTCTACGAAGAACTCGGTGGCGGCTTCGTGATGCGGCGGATCGAGATAGACTATTTGCGTTCTGCTGTTGCAGGCGATCGCTTAGAAATTACCACCTGGCTACACCAAATTCAAGGAACCCGTGCCATCCGCCGCTATGAAATCCGCAAACAAGGAGAAGCTCCGCTATTAGTGACAGCGGAGGCGTTGTGGGTGTGGGTGGATCTTGCCGCAATGCGTCCACGAGCGATCCCTAAGCAGCTCCTGGATGCCTTTGGGCAATTGTTCTCTGCGGTACCAGAGTAAAAAATACTTTGTTTGAGGCTAGTAAGTCATTAGTCATGGGTCATTCGTTCTTTGTTACTGACCCATGACCGATGACTTGTAACAATCTTTAATTATTTTGACTCCTTGAATATATCTTGCGGCAGAAGGGTGTGCGATCGCCATACCCGTAAAATCTTTCTGGTCTAATCAATTGACCCCTGGTTTTTATAAATGACCTTGATGGTCAGCGATTCTCGCATATCGCCAGATTCTACAAAATACAACAACAAGGAGAATTAAATAATGCAGCGCATTTTTTCAGCATTAGGGCAAGCATTTCGCAACAGCATTTTGATTCTGGTTACGGTGAGTTTGCTTAGCCTCTCCAATTTATTCATTTTTGCAAATCAGCCTGCTTATGCAGCGACAAGCTCAAGTGCAAATATTAACCGTACTTCAGACCCTACTGAAGACGCTAGTATGCGAGAAGAAGCTTACGAAGAAGCCGCAGAACAGGCTCGGAATCCAGATAAGCAGGATGAGATTTACAACGAAAGTGTAAAAGCAAACAAAGGGCCACAGGCAGAGAATGGCTTAGTTGAAGGAGCCAAAGAACTGGTTGAGAAAGTAACAGGTCAAGGCGATAGCAAATAGCTATTTGGGTAATTGGTTATGAGTCATGAGTCATTAGTCAGTTGCAAGAAACTAATGAATAATGACTCATAACAACTAACATTACCGATTACCCACTCATAGTCGCATCAGGCAAATTAAATGCAAGGGCAGCTATTTGAAGCATCTAGATTCAATACCGAACCGATGGCGCTAGTCGCGTACGAGTTGTGGAAATTCTATGGTGAGCGCTCGGTTGCCCAAGGCGTAAATTTCACCCTCAACAGGGGAGAAAGCGCGATCGTAGGCACTCTTACTGGCATTGTATCGGTCTTGTAGGGATTGTACTCCGGCTGGCATCTGCTGCTATTTTTGCCGCTTATTTTCTTAGGCAGTATCCTATTTGGTGCGATGGGACTACTCATGGCAGGAACGGTGCGACAGGAACGGTGCGAACTATAGACCAGATGATTGCACCCATATTTCTAATATATTCTGCCAAGGTACACTTTTTGCGGCACTTATTATCTGAAGGGGGTGCTAAAATCTTAAAAGTAGTATATCCGTTCTAAGTAATTAGGCTAAATTAATGCCAGTCAAGTTAGATAAAAAATTGGTTAACAGGCACAAAAATTCATAAAAAAATTTGTAAAAGAATATCGCTAGCCATTATTTCTAGCTTGATATGTTTTACAAATAGCCCAACTGTATCAGCAACTTTACTCAATCCTCGTGCTTACACATATCAATATAGAACTATAACTACTCGTGGAGCATTTTTCTCTTCTACATACGGTCAAGAAGATTTGATTGCTCCATCTACTAACAAAAGTATTGGTTTTATTAACAAAGAAATGTGGGTTTTCTTGAATGACAACGAGTGGATTGAAACTGGAGCTACAAAAGGTCCCGTATCCAACAGTCTTCAAACACCTAATCCTGGTTCTTCAAACAAATCATATTGGCAAGGACATTTTGTAGCTTACAAACTATATAATAGCTCAGCTAATCAATATGAGTATCATGAAGTAGCGTATGGGTCTCAAAACCCTACTGGTACACACAACTTTTCAATTACATATATTGGTTCTAATACATGGGTTGTTTATTCTGATTATGCGAGAGTATTGACTATCAGTCCTGTGCCTTATTCATCGTCTAAATATGTACAAGTGGGAATTGAAACGAATGAAACTACTTCATCTTTTTTAAGTGGCACTTTTGCTTCAAATTGGCAGCTCAAAGATACTAATGATATTTGGCACTTGTCTACTATGGCTGTAAATGGAGATTCCAACAATCTAAACTGGTCATCAAGTTTTTCATATAATAGTTCTAACAGCACTAATCTAATTCGTTATAGTCATCCTTAGTTACAGAAAAAATATAAGAGGATTGTTGTATGAAGTTAACAAAACAATTAGGGATTAGACTCAGCTTTTTTGTCTTAGTTGCAGGTGTTATTAGTTCAATCACGATAAAACTTAACTGGTCTATGCAACAAGCTGTGGGACAAGTGCCAAGTAATCAAAACTTACCTGCACTACCACATCCTGTTCCTGCACCTGTAGACCTTAATAAACCACAACCTTACAATGACAATCCAATTCCTACCCTTCCTGGAAATAATAATTTGCCAATAGACCGTTTTATTACTAGAGAACAGGCAATTGGAACACTGCAAAAAAATGCTCGGTTAATTTCCGCAGATTTGAAGCCTTGGGGAGAGCATGAAAAAGAAACTTTTCGGAATGCTCGTTTGCATGATGTCTCAACCGAGCGGATGGTATGGGTAGTGAAAGCAGCTTTTCCAGATGGAATAGAAACTAGGGGAGGTTTCTTTAAAAATGCTACACAGACAGTAACTTATGATGCACAAACAGGTCGTTTTATAAGTTCAACAACAACAGGTGATTCTAGCCCTATAGAGCGACCTTCCTTACAACCATCCGATCCAGCAGAAAAAGAAAAATTTTAAAAACAAAAGACTAAATTGCCTTCTAGATCGTGGCAACTGGAAACACACCCAACATCCCTTTGCGAACCTTGGCGATTACCATTGCGAACTTTTGCGTTAAAAAATAAGTTGTAATATTCAACGCAAAGGTACGCCAAGGAATATTACTCATCGTCCAAGTTTGAACTCAAAACTTTGTCCTTGGGTTGTTCAACTTTCTTAGAAGTGCGTTTTTTTTGCTGAGTTTTCGGTTGAGTAACCTTGTCCAGTGGCTTTTCTTCTAGTGGTTTGGGCAGGGGTGCGGTACCGAAGACAGGCGACCATTCTTCTCGCAATTTAGCGATCGCTTCTTCCTTCAGTTTCGCTTCTACCTCAATCCAGGGAACGTTGCAGTAGGCACTGGGCATCACGGTGATAAAATCGCTATGATGCGGATCGCCAAACGATTCCCGCCCGTTGGAGATATGGACTAGCTGCCATTCTGGCACGGGCCAAGTAGTCCGCGCCGCTGCCTTCATCTGGGCGACGCTGGGGTGTTCGTAGCTGTCCAGCTTTTCGTGAATGACATGGTGGTGGGCGTCAAAGACCATTGGCACGCTAGTTTCGCGGCAAACAGCGAGAATTTCTGCTGCACTATAGGCGTATTCGTCGTTTTCTAGCGCTAATCTTAAGCGAATTTCATCGGGTAAATCGCGGATGACTTGGATCAGTCGCTCAGCGCGATCGCCCTTACCACCATGTATCTCTATCATCGCCCAAGGCGATCGCGGTTGCCCCAATAAATCCATATTCTGGGCGTGCATCTGGAGAATCTTGATACTGTTCTCAATGACAGAGGGTGTATCGGAACTGAGGACAACGAACTGATCTGGGTGTACCACTAATCGGATGCCAAGAACCGTTGCGCGATCGCCTGTTGCTTTCACCTGTTCCCTAAACTCCTCCAGCACCGCCTCACCCAAATCGGTATCCGCAAAGGGAAACAACGCAGAAGTCACTCGGTAAAGCCTGAGATTATTTTCTACGCAGAAATCTAGCGCATTATTCAGGCGTTGCAAGTTGTCAATATATAATTCTCGCAAAACTTGCTGCTGTTCCGCTGTTGCTAGCTGCAATAGTCGTTTGCGCGTCAAGGCGCGGTAACGCACTTTGTCAGACACCGTAATGCATACCAACCCTAATTCGGGTGGTGATTTTGTGGAAGTGAGATGCAAGTTTGTATTTTTAGGCGTATTGCTTATTATCATTGTTTTATCCTAAGTTTTTGTCTTGACTTTAAAAATTTATATCGGTAATTTATAAAATCCTCTTCTTTCCCTTTCTCCCTTGTCTGCTGCGTTGTATAGCGTTGACGTGCATGGCTTTGCCAAGGCGATTTGTTCAAAAAAATCTCTGATAAACCCAATAGGACTCAATACAGTTTTTTTAGTAAAAAGACGCAATAATTTTCGCTGCTTAGAGACGCGATGCATCGCGTCTCTACAATTCAATGCTGTTTAACGAACCATCTTATCCGAACCTTGCATTTACGCTCGCCAAATTAATTAGAAACCGGCACGCCTTTAAATGGCTGTGTATTGGGAATATAAATGTCTAACGTATTGATTCCCTGCGGAACTTGTAGCCAAACATAGGCATCGGCTGAGGCACCTTGTCCAATACTGCCAAAATCCACCGCAGGGGTCGCACGTTTAGGAGAAACCGCTTTGTAAGTCTCGTTCGTATTCGGATTGCGGGCAGCGATCGCAGATGGCACTAAAACGTCTCTATCTGGATCTGTCGGACTTGCAACCCGTCGCATCCGAAATTGCACATTCACGACATTCCGCGAACCAGTTTCTGGATCTGCAACTCGCCTTACCGAGAGTAACTCTACTTGCGCCTTGGTGTTGAAAGCCGGTTGCACAAACTGTCCTGGTTGAATTTTGGGGTTGGTGCTGGTCGCCTCAGCAGTAGTAGTAGGCACTGGAGAGGCGGCGCTGGTGGGGCTGACTGCGGGAGTGCTGTCTGCATCTGGTGTTGGGCTAGATGTTGGCTCTCCGATAGGCGTCGAACCGCTTTTTGAATTAGCTCTAGCGTTGAGTTCCTCCCGCAGTTCAAAAACTTGATAGGCACTGAAGCCACTGCCAATAATAGCCAAAATCGAAAGTACAACTGCGATGCCAGATAAAAAATTGCTCATACCGTTTTGGTAAGGGGTAATGGATCGTGAGTCAGTAGCAACTGACAGTTGGGCTAGCGGTCGTCACTGGAATTTCTGCGGGAGCGATCGCATCGCATCTTCTACTTGCATTCGCTGATACCGCCACCAGCCAGCAGCCACTAAACCCAACGTCGAAAGTACGCTCACTAGAGCCATCAAAAAATATTTACTACCATTGTTCCGACGGGGTGCCTCTGTACGGCGATTGCTTTTATCAAAATCGCGCTCTTGAAGTGCCATGATTATAATTACCTATTTTTTACGGTTGTAAATACAAAAAAGCTATGATTATTCTGTATTTTATTCACTTGTTCCGAGTGAATCAGCTCTACCATTAGAAATATTTTTATTGCTAAACCAATTTGTGCTTTTGCACCTATCTAAGGTAATATTTTTATTGCTGAAGCAGTTTCATTTGGAAAAATCTGAATGGTAAGTAGGTTGTTCAAAGAAAGTATCAGTTCATCCCAGTATAAAAAAACCTGTAGTTTTAAAAAAACAAGTTTATCTATTCAGGACTTAGGCAACATCACCGCATCTGGGGGCAACCACAGGGGGATTGCGCCTACAAAATGCTATAGGTATAAGCTTTGCGTAAGTCCTGCTAGTTTTAGATTTTCCCCGCGCCCCTACTTATTCTTAAAAATTACTAAAATCAGTAAATGCCTTAGCTTCCTGTTGCTCCTAACACAATTGCTATTCTGGCAGGAAGAGGCGAAGGCAAATAATCCCGCTGTTTCTCCGAAGAGTTCGATTAATTCAACGCAGGTTTCTCAAGCCCAAAAGCCTCAATCTTCTGCGTTGATTTGTCCCGCCCAACTAGGAAACGCGATTGATGCTGTTACCAACCGTCCGGAATTTTCCCGCACTCGTTGGGGAATTTTAATAGAACCATTATCTACAAATTCAAAACTGCCAGAACGCAACCTCTACAGCCGCGAACCAGAGCGTTACTTTATCCCCGCATCGAATACGAAGCTGCTGACAACAGCAGCTGCTTTAAACAAATTAGGTTCTCAATTTCGGATTCGCACTTCTGTTTATGGCACAAATGGTGGGGAATTGCGCGTTGTGGGACGAGGCGATCCCAGTTTCAGCGATACCCAGATCAGAAGTTTGGCACAACAGCTAAAGCGCCAGGGAATTAGTCAGGTGCAGCAGCTAATTGTCGAGGATGATTACTTTCAAGGACAGGCAATAAATCCCAGTTGGGAATGGGGAGACCTTCAAGCACCTTATGGGGCACCCGTTAATAGTTTAATTTTGAATCAAAATGCCACCGTGCTGACCCTATCACCGCGATCGCCTGGGCAACCTCTACAAACCGCTTGGATCGATCCTATAGCGATCGCGCAATGGCGAATTGAAAATAATGCGGTGACATCTGAAGCGAAATCACCAGCATCGATTGAAGTTAGCGCTGTACTGGGGAAACCAGTCTTGCAAATTAAAGGTCAGCTGCCTGCGGATGCCGAACCTGCATCCTTGGGTGTGGCAGTTCTCGATCCCGCCAAGTATTTTTTGCAGCACTTCCGACGTGCTTTAGTAATTGCGGGGATTCCTGTAGCACAGTCACAGGTGGGATCTGGCAAAGAAAGCGGGGACGAACGGGAATTAGCTGCTGTGGAGTCGCCACCGTTGGAGACTCTGTTGGTGGAGACGAATCAGAACAGTAATAATCTCTATGCAGAAGCTTTATTGCGAACCCTGGGTGCCACCAGTAAGGGCGAGGAAACCCCGTCTTCACAGAATTCTGCTGCAATGGGGTTGGCTGCTGTTAAACAGGCTTTAACTGAATTAGGAATCGATCCCAATAGTTACGTGATGGCTGATGGTTCGGGGTTGTCTCGTCACAACTTAGTGAGTCCAAAAGCACTGGTGCAAACTCTCGAAGCGATCGCGCAAACTAAAGAAGCAGCAATTTATCGCGCCTCTCTACCTGTTGCGGGTGTCAGCGGCACTTTGAAAAGTCGCTTTCAAAATACCCCAGCCCAAGGCATTGTGCAAGCGAAGACAGGAACCATGAGTGGAGTCGTTTCTCTATCTGGGTATATGAGTCACCCAGAGTATCAAACGATTGTTTTTAGCATTCTCGTCAATCAATCCGACCAATCTGCCCCGATAATACGGCAGGCGACGGACGAAATTGTGCTGCTACTCACTCGCTTGCGTCGCTGTTGAGACTAAGTTGCTTTCAGACGTTTTATTTGGAGATCCCCCAACCCCCTTAAAAAGGGGGCTATGAGCAATTCCCCCCCTTTTTAAAGGGGATCAAATGTGTTGAATCTGACATCTTGCACCATTCAAGGGTCAGCCTCGAAACCCGCCAAGAAATAAATTTCTTGGCTAATAGCAAAAGTCTATTAAAATAGACTGAAATTTTCATCTAGTCAGCATACAAGTCCTATGCAAGAGGACTTTGGCTATTAGCTAGAGATTAAAAAAATCTCTGGCGGGTTATTGCAACTGGTGTAAGATCAGGACTTACGCAAAGCTTATATATATAGCGTTTTGTAGGGGCAATCCCTCTGTGGTTGCCCCCCAGATGTGGTGATGTTGCGTAAGTCCTGAAGATGTGTGTTGGATGCAATGTGTTAAGAGAACCGGATTAGGGCAATGCCCACTTTTAACTGGGGAAAACTCGAACAGTATCACCGGCAATCGATAGCTGCACTCGCATTCCCACCGGCAAGGCAGTGTCAGTCATCGTGCGAGCGTGCAGTTCCTTGCCAGAG
Organism: Coleofasciculus sp. H7-2; assembly: GCF_042747725.1. Classification (NCBI taxonomy): domain Bacteria; kingdom Bacillati; phylum Cyanobacteriota; class Cyanophyceae; order Coleofasciculales; family Coleofasciculaceae; genus Coleofasciculus; species Coleofasciculus sp. H7-2. The sequence continues at coordinate 245,916 of NZ_JBHZGO010000101.1, read as the reverse complement.
GGAGTTTGGAGACAATATCGGTACTCGCGCCCTAAAAAGCGTCGGGTTCGGATGATAACGGGTGCATCAGGAGATGGCTGTAGGATCAAGTCTTCCTGGCGAATCATTAGTTCGCCGGTAAGGCTAGAAATGGGGTCTTGCCGTCGGTTAATTGCGACATCAAAACAACCGACTTCTGTTTCCCACATATCGCCTTGGCGTTGGGCGGGAAGGAAGTTCGCTTGGGTGACAAATTCGGCAACAAACCGCGAGGTGGGGTGGGTGTAGATTTCTTCCGGCGTGCCCAATTGCTCTAAATGTCCTTGACGCATAACACCGACCCAGTCAGAAATGGCAAGTGCTTCTTCCTGGTCGTGGGTGACAAAAATTGCCGAAGTGCCGATTGCCTTAAGAATGTCTCGCACTTCTTCGCGCAACCTCAAACGCACTTGGATATCAAGATTGCTCAGAGGTTCATCTAAGAGAACCAGCTTTGGTCGCGGCGCTAAGGCACGGGCGAGGGCAACCCGTTGCTGCTGACCGCCAGAGAGTTCGTGAGGGTAACGCTTTTCTAATCCTTGCAGACTGACGAGGGCGATCGCATCTGCCGTGCGTTCCTTTACCTGCTGTTTACTCAACTGTTGCAACCCAAAAGCCACATTCTCCGCCACACTCAGGTGAGGAAACAGGGCATAATCTTGAAAGACAATTCCCACGTCCCGATGCTCTGGCGGCACCCAACAACGAGAATCTGCAACCATTCGTCCCGCAATCTCCACACTTCCTCTGTAAGGTCGTTCAAAACCGGCAATCAGCCGCAACAAGGTAGTTTTACCGCAGCCAGATGGCCCCAGCAATCCCAACAAATCCCCTGGATGCAAAGTCAATGTTACATCTTCAACAGCAGGAATTGTATTTTGAATAAACTGCTTTGTTACATTCTGTAAGCGTAAAATTGCCTGTGGTTGCATAACTCAAAATTCAAAATTTAAAACTTAAAAGGGGCAGTTTGATCAAATATCTTTTTGGGATGACAAATAATTTTATAAAACTCTATGGCAATCTTAAGCAATTCATAAAATTCTCTGCCTTCTCTCTCTTGGCGTCCTTAGCGTCCTTGGCGGTTCGTTAAAAAAACCTCTTACAAATCATTTCCGATTGCTATAGCTCCTTACACGCTCTTGAGATAACAGTAATAAAGTCGAGCCAATCGAAACTAACAGCATGAATAGGGAGCCAGTTGCTGCCTCAGCAAACTCAACATTTTCCGTGGCTTTCCAAATCTTTACAGCCAGGGTTTCAAACCCAATCGGTGCTAGCAGCAGGGTAGCGGGTAATTCTTTAATTGCTGTGAGAAACACCAACATTGCGCCAGCAATGACGCCGGGACGCACCAGAGGAAGCGTAACTTCTCTGAGGGTTTGCCAGGAAGTTCTGCCCAAACTCCGCGCCGATTCTTCCAGCTGCGGATTCACCTGTAAAAGCGAACTCCGCACAGTTCCCACCGACTGGGGCAGAAACAAAACAAGATAGGCAAACACCAACATAGGCAAAGTTTGATACAACTGTGGCAAGTAGTTCGCCCCAAAAAATACCAGTGACAGCGCCACCACAATTCCAGGCAAACCAAAGCCAATGTAAGAACAGCGTTCAATCATGGAGGTGATTCGCCCAGGAAACCGCACCGATAAAATTGCGACAGGTAAGGCAAAAAAAGTGGCGACACCTGCTGTAATTCCTGACGCCAAGATGGAATTGAGTGCAGCCGGTACCAGATTCGGAAGGCTGTAGCCGTTATGGAGTCCGCGAATCAGCCAGAACACGGTGATGCCAACAGGAAGCACTAAAGCGATCGCCGTCACGACCGCGCAAAAAGCCACCGCAGGCCACTTCCAACGACCCAGTGGCACGACTTTAGGGGGTCGCTGGGAGGTGGAGCCGCGACTGTAGTATGCCGCACGCGATCGCGCCCGATACTCTAACCACAAAATCAACAGCACCAGTCCCACCAATACCAACGCCAAAGCCGCTGCCGAATTGCGGTTAAAACTTGCCTTATACTGCAAAAAAATCGCTCGCGTAAACGCATCAAACCGCATCAGCGACGGCGTTCCAAAGTCCCGCAGCGAGTACAAAGCCACCAATAAACCCCCAGCAACCAATGACGGGCGTAACTGCGGCAAGATGACGCGAAAGAAAGTAGATTGACCGCTTTGACCTAAACTCCGGGCGGCTTCCTCCAAGGTTGGGTCAATCCCTTGCAATCCAGAACGCACGCTCAACAGCAAATAAGGATAGGTAAATAAGGTAAGTGCTAAAATCACCCCAGGCCAACCGTAAATGGAAGGTAATTCCTGCACCCCCAAAGGTTCCAACAACAACTGCAACAAACTACCTCGTGGCCCAAAGGTGGCAATCAGCGTAAAACTCCCTACATAGCTGGGAACTGCCAAGGGTAAGGTAGTGGCTATCAGCCAAAATCGGCGTCCGGGTAAATCGGTTCGCACGGTTAAAAACGCCAGTGGCACGGCAATCAATGCCGAACACAGGGTCACAATTGCCGCCATCGCTGCACTGTTGAGCAAAATGGTGAGAGTTCGCGCACGGAAAATTAATTCCCAGAACGCTTCCCCGCCTACACCAGCCGTGCGGATGACCAAATAAGTCAGAGGCAGAGCGATCGCGATCGCTACTGCCGCTGCGGTTAAAGTCAGAAATAAAGGGGGTCGAGCTGCTTTCTCCAATCAATTCATCGACGTTTTAATTAACCATCAATCGCTCAGCAAAACGGTGGAGATAAACATCACTTTTGAATGTTATAGCAGTCTTATTTAATTTGTGAAAATCAACCAACCACAGAGGAAACTGAGGAAAGAGAATTTTACAACTTATTTGTGATTGCTATAGTCATGGTTCATGAGAGTTATGAGTTTTGAGTTAGCAAAACTTCTTTTTAATTTCAAATTCCCCATACCTGCTTAAAAACGGCTTAGATTACCTGTGTTTCCTGCAAAAGCTTCAACGTTGCATCCAAGTCGTTCAGATTGCTCAAGTCAATGGCAGTCGCTTGGCTGGGAATCCCATTGAGTGCTTTTAAGTTCCCCGCCGGAGCAATTCCCGAAGCCAGTGGATACTCATAAGTCTTGGTTGCAAAGTATTTCTGAGCATCCTGAGCCAACATGAATTCCACAAACTTCTGGGCAATATTGGGATGTTTTGCACCATCTAAAATTGCCACGCCCGCCACGTTAACCAGGGAACCAACATCATTGGTGAAGTGATGATCCACGGGAGCTTGGGGATTTTCTTGCTTGAACTTTTCCAGGTAATAGTGATTGACAAATCCAACCTCAATTTCTCCACGGGATAGGGCTTCCACAATTGCCGCATTTTTGGGATAAGTTTTGGGGTTGTTGGCTTTAATGCCTTCTAGCCATTGTTTGGCTTTCTCATCCCCTTGTGAGACGCGCAGAGCGGTGACAAAGGACTGGAAAGAGCCATTCGTGGGTGCCCAACCAATTTTTCCTTTCCACTTTGGATCGGTAAAGCCAGAGATTGATTCGGGTAAATCTGCTGCCTTGACTAATTGGGTGTTGTAGTCTACTGTCCGCACTCGACCCGTGATTCCTACCCACTTCCCATCGGGTGAGCGGTAGCGGCTTTCTACCCGATTGAGCAGTGACGCTGGCAACTGAGATGCCCTACCTGCCTTTTGCATTGCTCCGAGTGCCCCGGCATCTTGGGCAAAGAAAACGTCAGCCGGACTATTTTTGCCTTCTTCCAGAATGGCTGCTGCTAACTCAGCGGTGTCGCCATAGCGGACTTGTACTTTCGTCCCAGTTTCCTGTTCAAACTGTTTAATCAGGTCGCTAACCAGTTTCTCTTCGCGACCTGAGTAGACCACCAGTTCTTTTTCCAATGGGCCGCTGGCGGCAGTTGGACTGGCAGTTGTACTGGCAGGGCTGCTGGTTGGGGAGGTTGCATTGGGAGTAGTGGCACTCTGGTTGTCAGAACAGGCGATCGCTAACCCACCACTCGCAGTTGCTAGTCCCATTAAAAACACAAACTTTCGACGCTTCACCAGATTACTCCTCAATAAAATCTTATATTGACAATATTTTTTAACTAGGTAACTAAGAACAGTTTCTCAACTTACCACAAACAACTTCTCAAACCACTACCTGCACATAGGTTTGCTCTCCTTTGAAGCCATCTTCTACAGCCTGTGTTATCAACACTATTTTTAGTAACGTATTGATAATCTTTGAATATAGCTGCAAAAGGAATTATTGTCAATAATTGTCATTAAGCTGCGAAAATCTTGAAGGTGACAGCTATGCAGCTGCGTTAAAAGTCCCTTGTCAGAGCGATCGCTCTGACAACAAGCAGTAAAATTTTACTCTTACTCCATCCAAAATTTTCAGAAATTGGACTGTAAACCAACTCGTAAAGTTAAACCGGGGTGATAAATTCGATTGGCTTTCTCGTACCTTACATCAGCCAAATTTTCTAAATTCACTGTAATACCAAAATTTTTAGTAATCGGAATCCGACCGCTCAAATCCAAATTTAAGAAAGACGGTGAAAAATCTTGGTTACTCTCACCAGGATTATTAAAGAAAGCTCTTCGTGCCCCACCGTGGTAACTTGCAAATAGATTCAACTGCCATCCTCCACTAGCATAACCGATACCGAATTGTCCTACTGAATAAGGAATTAAACCTAATTGAAATCCCTTCTCCAAGCCTGTCTCAATTCGCGCATCTGTATAAGTATAGTTGAGGAAAGTTGACCATTGCGGAGTCATTTGCCACCGCAGTGCCGCCTCTAAACCATTTGTATTAACCAAACCAATATTCGCCCAGCGTCCTGATAGAACTCCGAGGCGATCGTTTAAACGACTGCCGAAATAGGTAAACTGTCCTGTCAAATTTTCTAAAAATTGGATATCGACTCCAGCCGTCCAAGAAGATCCGGTTTCTGGATTTAGATCCGGGTTTGGCAACCAATTATGAACCGTATCAAAAACATACAATTGATCTAATCCAGGATTGCGCTGCACTGAAGCCCAACTGCCCCGCACAGCCACCGCTGGAGTAATAGCCCACCGTGCCCCGACACTGGGATTCAAATAACTCCCAAAGTCACTATTAAAGTTTTGTCTCAGACCAAAATCTGCCTGTAATGAGTCACTTATCTTCCAAGTATTTAAGGCGAATATTGCTGTATGAAACCTATCTCTATTTTCAGTTTCGTTAAGGGCAAGCTGATTAGGTGCTGTACTTAAAATATCCCCATTTAAGTAGCTATTTTGCACATCTAACCCCCAGGTTAGAGTATTGCGAGGAGATGTTTGCCACTGATGCTCTACCCTAGCATTGAGAGCTTGGGAATTCAGGTTACCAGTCCGGTAGAAGATATTTTGAGTCGGGCCATACGTGTTAAAGTAATCTTGATTGTACGAAAGTGTAGTTCTTAGAACAGAATCTTCACCTTCTCCTAGCAAGGTCTTCCAAGATAAACCAATATTAAAAGCATCGTGGTCTAATCTGTCTGTTTGCAGAGGAAAACCAAAATAAAGTAACCCCCGACGGCTGCTAATTTTGGAAGCATCTAAACTAAGGGTATTTCTAGAACCTAAATCTAGTGCAATCCCGCCGAAGTAGTTGCTAGTTGCGGTATCTCCATTAAATAAAAGACCTTCAGAATCCCGATTTGCTGCACCTTTCGGGACAGCATAACGGTTATCTGCCTTGTACTCTTCATAGCCAAGATTAAATCTTAGATTGTCCGCAGAACCCCCGTAACTAATCCGATAGTTAGATTGATTGAAAGAGCCATATTCCACTAAACCATTGAGTATAGGAACTTCTTGCCCCTGTTTGGTGATGATATTAACAACTCCTCCAAAGGCTTCCGAACCATATAAAGTAGAACTGGTGCCGCTGGATAATTCCACTTGTTCAATTGCTTCTACTGGAATGCTATTGAGGTCGGTAGCACCATGATAAGTATTAATATTCGTGTTGATAGGTCTGCCATTGAGGAGAAAAACAGACTGATTAATTGAATGTCCTCTGTAGTAAGTACCCGTATGAATATCTGCGCCAAAACCAGCATCGTTAATGGCAAATCCAGGGAGTCCTCTCAATACTTCTGCTGCACTATTAGCGCCTTGCTTTTGAATTTGTTCTTGATTAATTGTATATACGGGAGTAGACGTTTCCGGGAAAATTTCTCTCTTTCCTGTCACGAATAATTTAATTTCCTCATTTGTTCCTACTTGAACTTCTGGCTCATTTGTCACTTCACTCGATTCAACTGCTTCAGGCGTTTCATCCGCCTCGTTGTCAGGCTCAGACGCTATAGCATTAGTAGTAGCATTTAAGTTGAAAATAAGCGCGGAATTACTTTGAGTAAACTCTCCTGCCGGAATCCCGGCTTTTCCAATTATGACTACCTGAATACTATTAGAATCCAAAGGAGTAACAGATACAGCAGTAATTGCATCAGTAGGGTTATTCTGATAGAAACGATTACCAGAAGGTAAACGCAACTGAGCATTTATGATGTTAGCGACAAAGATATCGTTATCGCTGGATGTCAAAATTTGAGAAGGCGTGCCACCCGTAGTTTCTAAAATTACCTGAATGCCGCTGGGTGTTGGATTTAACCGAATGTTAGTGACTTGCGTAACTTCAGCTAGAACTGGATGTGCAACGAATAATGCTACAGTATTCGCTATCAAAAAGCTATTGAATAATACTTGTTTACTCACGATATTTTCTCCTGACAAAAGTTAAGTTAAAAAGGGGTTCCTCTAACTTTTTTATTTGATCTCTGTTAAATTGATTCGAGGTTTAGCGATCGCATTGATGATTCAATGCAACAAATGATTAAGAAACCGGAAAATGGGTTGACGAATGAAGCTCTTTAAGCACTTGGAGTAAACTTTGATATTGCTCTCGCTTACCTTGTTGTAAGTAGAGATCGGCGGCTTTCTCAAAATCCTCCCTTACTCCCTGCTTGTCTCCCAGCGTGTAGTGGACGAGACATCGACAGTGATAGGCGTCGCCATCCTGAGGATTGAGTTGAATCGCTTGGTTAAAGTCTTCTACTGCTCCCTGATAATCTTGTAGTTGGGAGCGGACAAAACCCCGGTTATAGTAAGCTAAAGCAAGGCTGGGATCGATCTAAATTGCTTGGCTAAAGTCAGCGATCGCTCCTTGCGTATCTCCAGCGGCAGCGCGGGCAAGACCTTGATTCGTGTAAGCTTGAGCATTATCGGGATTGAGACGAATTGCTTGGGTTAAATCCGCGATCGCTTCACTGTAATCTCCGCTCAATACCTTGTAAACTCCGCGCTTGAAGAAGTCCTCAGCACTCATTTGAGCTGTATAGGTACTCGCCGTTGGCATGATTTGTAATGCCTGAGCTTGAGCCATCGGTGGCGAATTCAGCAGTGCCACTACAATGCTGAAGATGATAATAATGCGGGAAAGGCGACTCATAACATAGACGTTTAGAAAGCACGGATACGCCAATCATTTTGAGTTGAGTCGCAGTCGGCGTCAAAAGACAAGCTGTCAAACTTGCACTCTTGTTCAAGTTTGGAGTGTAAGCTATTCAAAGATTGCACAAGGCATAAAGTTTAGATGTATGGTTCCTCTACCTAACTACCGTCCCAAACAACTTTCCCTTGGCCCTTTGGAAGCGGAGATTTTAAATATCGTCTGGGAACTCGGTTCTGCCACGGTTAAGGATGTACACGATCGCATTCTGGCTGACCCAGATCGGGAGTTAGCTTATACTTCAGTAACAACGGTGCTGCGTCGCCTGACCCAGAAAGGTTGGCTGGCTTGCGATAAACAAGAACGTAGCTTCTGCTGGCAACCCTTAGTTTCGCGGGAAGAAGCGCAAGTCATTAAAGCTCACGAACAGTTACACCAGTTTCTGGCAGTGGGGAACCCGGATGTCGTCGCCGCCTTTGCAGATAGCCTGGACAGCGCTAGCGTAGAGCAAATAGAAGCGATCGCGCTTCGTCTTCAATCCGCACGCAAAGCGAGAGAGGAGGGAAAATAATGCATCTAGCGATGATTATGACGGCGTTAGGATTGGCGTGGTGTCTGAGATGCACAAGATCAGATCCATCTGGAAATTGGACGCAACGCTGGCAACGAGCCTTTGGATTATTTTTGTTTCCACCGCTGCTATTGATCGTGACAGCGATCGCTCTCATTTGTATGGGTGCCAACGGAAAAATGGGAGGACTGCAAGCCGGATGGTTCAGTTACTCTCTTGCCTGGGTATTTTTAGGCGTTGCCGGAATTTTATGTCTGAAGCTGGCAAGTGAGGGATGGCTTGCCGTGCAACAGACACGCACTTATCCCCAAATCGAGCTTGAAGGTAGACAAAGCCGCCTTCTCAATGCCAGCGTTCTATTTAGTGCCCAGATTGGTTTCTGGCAGCCTGAATTAGTCGTCAGCCAGGGTTTGTTACAAACCCTCGATCGAGATCATCTGGAGGCAGTTCTCGCCCACGAGCAAGCGCATTACTATTATCGGGATACGTTTTGGTTTTTCTGGCTCGGTTGGGTGCGCCGGATAACAGCTTGGTTGCCAAATACAGAAGCTTTATGGCAAGAACTTTTATTATTGCGCGAACTACGTGCGGATCGTTGGGCGGCGCAACAAGTAGACCCTTTGTTGTTGGCGGAATCACTGCTGTTGGTGGTGAGTGCCCCGCCAGTACAGTCTGAAAGTTTCTGTGCGGCGTTCAGCTCGGTTGCCCCTCGAAACCGTTTGCAGGAGCGTATAGATGCACTTCTGGCTGTGCCAGAAGAGTCAGCTTCATCAAGTTTATGGTCTTGGCATTGGATAATATTGGGGTTTCTGCCTCTGGTAACTATACCGTTTCACAGTTAAACTTTGGTGTTGCCCAATCAGGATGATTTTCGGTTAAATTTCGGGCAAAGACGCTAAGAAAAACTTTGCGTCTTTGCCCGAAATAAAATTAACTGAGGATAGAATTACCCAAGAAAACCACTCCAATCGAGCAGATAACCAAACCGGCAAATCGCTGCCAGGATAAAGGTTGGGTGGCAGATTTCCGGCTCACTGCACTGCCAATCAGCAAGGCAACTAAGGCAACGCCATACTGAATTAAAGTAAAACCCAGAAGGTAAGCAACTAGCGGCGTCATGCCAGCACCGACGATTGCCTCGCCATAAGCGTAGCCGTGAAATAAACCAGCGATCGCTCCCAGCGCTGTCAGAATCAGCCAGTTTGGTTTATTTGGCGTCACCAGCAGCGCGCCAAAGACAATGACGGAACCGGCGATCGCTATCTCAGATGCCGGTAAATCTAGCTTGAGTAAATGAATCCCAGTTCCCGCCAGTGCTGCCGACACAAACCCTGCGGGGATAAATGCGCCTCGTACTTGCCCAACCGCCAGTAATCCAATCGCCACCACAAACGCAAAATGATCCAGTCCAAGCAAGGGGTGGGCTAGCCCTGAAAGGAATCCTTCAAAGAAATTAGACGGCGTCTTGCCACCCGTCGCATGGTGAGCGATCGCACGTTGGGCACATAGCAAAGTGCTAATTAAAACAAAAAATGCAATGACCGCTCGGCTTAGTAGTAGATTCAAGAAAGCATAGCGTCTATCTTTAGACATATTCTGTACCTCGCAGATTTCGCAAATTAATTTCTCGCGGCGGGTATTCTGGCTCTGAGACCATAACGACCGATCTCATTACAGCTGCGGGACAGCGACGGCTCTACACCGAACTTTCCCCGTTGCCTCTGGTGGCTGCTCCCCACCAGAACCGATTGAGTAGGGCAATCATATCACTTCAGTGCTGGCATTTTAAAAAGTATGGGTAAAATGAACCTCAAATAGCTAACTCTAAGAGCCGCTTTATTTGAGGAGGAATCGGAAAATGTGCGTTAATTGTCTGCTAGTTTCGGCTTTAATGTTTTTTACACCCAGCGTTTCCGAAGTGCCATCCAACTCGGCGAATCAAGTTGCATTGGCTCAAGAAACCCAAGTAGCGATCGCTCAGTTAGTTAAAAATCTGCCAAATTCCTCAGAAACTCTCGTCCTGCGAGATGGACTAGGAAATTTGCAAGTTAAACTCGCCAAGGCAAAAAATGACGCGGAAGCACAAGACATTCTCGATACTGAATTAGCCAGTTTATCTCAGCGCATCGCTGCCGCTCCAAACGCGGGTGAAATCAATGAGGCGCTGGAAGACATTCTGATCGTTGATGACAACGAACAGCTAATTAAGGGTTTAAAGGTAAAAACAAGTCCAAATAAAAGTCAAAAAGCTGCTACCTCGAAAGTCCAAAGCTTGAATTGGGGCTGGTTGCACTAAGCTCTTCTCACCTTTGAGTAGGGACATGGCACTCAACTTAAGCCCTGGCGACTGGAAGTCGCGGCTACGCCAACCCCCCTTACCCCCCTTCAAGAAGAAGGGGGGCAGAAGTTGCTTCGCATTTATACACTAAGTCCGCCTAGCGCGGACTAAGGAAAAATCATCAGTTTTGAACCGGAGAAGGCAGGTGCGAGTCTGTATAGCTGCGGTTTCAACCGCCAAGCCAACCTTAGATTGACTTAGCTGAGGATTTCCTTTAGCTCGTGCTGATTCCAAAGCGAACGGTAAAGTCCAGGTTGTTGCAAAAGTTCGGCATGAGTACCAGACTGCACGATCTGACCTCGATCCATCACAAAAATCCGATCGGCAGTCGCAGCGGCAGAGAGTTGGTGGGAGATAAAAATAACCGTTTTGCGCTGGATGCCTTCCGAGAGATTATTCAAAATGGCTGTGGCAGTTTGATTATCGACGCTGGAGAGAGCGTCATCCAAAATTAGAATCGGGGAATCCATCAGCAACGCACGGGCGAGAGCAGTCCGCTGTCGCTGTCCGCCTGAGAGGGTGATACCTCGCTCTCCCACAATGGTTTCGTATTGTTGGGGGAAATTGAGAATTTCTGGGTGAATTTGCGCTTGCTTGGCAGCATTCATAATCTCTGGCTGTTCGCTCAGAGGATTGCCGTAGCAAATGTTGTTTTTGATGGTGGTGCTGAACAGAAAGCTGTCTTGAGGGACATAAGCGATCGCTCCCCGCAAATCGGGCAATTTGATCTGCGTAATATCATTGCCATCTACGAACAAAGTCTCGCTCGGAATATCCACTAATCGCGGCAAGGCATTGGCAAGCGTCGATTTGCCGGAGCCAATTGGCCCTACAATCGCCACGGTTTCCCCTGGTTCAATGGTAAAGCTAACATTCTTAAGCGCGGGAGTTGCGGCTCCCGGAAAGGTATAACTCAGCGAACGTGCCGTTAACTTACCTCTTACCTGTTCAACTGGCAATGCAATTGCCGTCGGGGCATCTTTAATTTTGGCTTCTACCATGAGAATCGATTCAATTCGGTCGATACTCACCTCACCCCGTTGGTAGGCAGTAATCGTAAAACCTAGTAAAGCGGTGGGGAAAACCAATCGTTCGGTATATAGAATCAGCGCCAGAAAATCGCCAATCGTGATTGCACCCGCCACAATTGACCGCGCTCCTACCCATAGCAATATCAGTAAGCTGATAAAAGCCATCCCTTGAATGATGGGAAACAAGGTATTTCTCGTCTTCGCCAATTTGATATTTGCTTGCAACAGGCGGTTGTTTAACCGAGAGAAGGCGCGGCGCTCGTTCTCCTCCTGAGCATAGATTTTGATCAGAGCGATCCCGCTCATATCCTCTTGAATCAGTTCGCTGACGCTGGAGAGTTCCTCTTGCAACGCCAGCTGTTCGTTCCGCAGGCGATCGCTAAACAGCTGCACAGAGATTAGCATAAACGGATAGACTGCGATCGCCAGCAAACTCAGCCGCAAATTAATCGACAGCATCACCGGCAATGTCAGTCCGTAGGCAAAAATCGTATTCGCCAAACTCAACACAGCAAATCCCAGGAGACGCCGGATATTATCCACATCGCTAGTCGCCCGGTTAATCAAATCTCCCGCTGTGTTGCTAGCAAAATAAGCCGGTTCCAGGGTGAGTAGATGCTGAAAAATCTTTTGTTTCAGGTCAAATTCTACTTGTCGCCCGACTCCAAACAGCAGGATGCGCGACACCATCCGCACTACCCACATCGCCGAAGCCAGAATCAGGATCAGCGCTACATAGTGCCAGATTTGAGCGAAGTCGAACGCTTGGCGGAGTTCGTCAACGCTATCTCGAATCAGCAAAGGGATATAAACGCCCACTGCATTCACAACAAACAGAGCGATGACGCCTAAGGTAGCCTGCCGCCAGTGGGGACGCAGATAAGCACCCAATTTTTGCAGTCGAGAGTGAGCCATTCTGTGAGGATTGAGGACTGAGGATTGAGGATTGAGGACTGAGGATTGAGGACTGAGGACTGAGGACTGAGGACTGAGGACTGAGGATTGAGGACTGAGGATTGAGGATTGAGGATTGAGGATTGAGGATTGAGGATTGAGGACTGTCAAGCGTTGCGGTGCGAAGCACGGACAGAGAAAAGGCGACAGGCAATAAAACTTCCTTGCAACCTGCAAGAGGCTCTAGCCTAACACCCAACCCTCAACCATCGTAGACGAATTGTTGCTCGTACTGCTTCTATAAAACGAGGGGTGTCAACCAGCCGCGTAAGAAGTAGTAGATGAAGGTGAGATATTCTTCTACCACTCGCGTTGTCGTGACTAGCGCTTCCACACTGGGAACAAAATCTGTAATGCGGAGGCGTCGGGAGGGCACTGCCCCCGTTTGAAATGTATAAAAATCTGTGGCTCTGGGAATGACCGTGACGCCCAAATTTGCAAATGATAGGTTGGCACGGCGAATATTTAAACCGGAAGTAACGAGGATAATGCGGCGCGATCGAATACCGCGCTGCCTCAAGATTTCCTCAACCCTGACCGCGCTGGTGCGGAGGTCAACTCCACGAGGTTCAATCACAATCCGGTTTCGGGGCACGCCTATCCTGACGAGCAGCGTAGCGACATCGTTAGCCTCGGTGATACTATCTTGATTTCCTGTCAGCTCCGCTCTGGGTCCTGCACTGACAATTATCAAGGGGTCATTGCCGTTTTGTAGCTGTTCTTGATACAGCTGAGCGGCGTATAGAATGCGATCGCCCGTATCAGTCAATTGAATCTGCGTCCGGTAGGGAAGATTTGGTTGTGTCGTCCCTCGTCCCAGCACCACAATTGCTCCCACAATTTGAGATCCGGTTGGCGTAATATCAGCAGGACATTGAGTTTGGCAAATTAGCTGGCGTCGTTGTTCCAGTTGAATCGCCTCCAGTTCCGCTTGCTGAGCCATCCAGTAGGCAACAATTGGCAAACTGGACAACAGCAAAACTATGAAGGCTATCCTAAGTTGGTTCCAAGCTACGCCTGCTATCCCTCCCTTTTTCACCCCGCCGATGGCGAAAAACAAAAGCATAATCGACAACCCCAGCGGTTTGAGCGGAAAGGAGAGAATGTTCCAGGCACTTGCCACCAGCCTCTCGTTGGGGTTGTAAAACGCCATCACCATGATGACAAATAACAGCAGCCCGCCCAACCAAGCTAGATATTGTTTGGGAATCCATCGCACCAACAAAAAGTAGACTAAAGTGCCAATCAGCAGCCACAGCAGAACTCGCGTTAGTAGTAAAAACATAGTAGGTAATTGCTAATGGGTAATGGGTAATGGGTAACGGGTAATTGACTAATGACTATTTACCACCGATTACCGATTAGCTCTTATCGACGTTTCAATTCGGCTCGAATCGCCTCGGTTACGGTTTGAATTACCTTAACACGGGCATAGTATTTATCATTCGCGGCAACAATTGTCCAGGGAGCGTTAGGAGTGCTAGTACGCTGAATCGCTTGATTGACTGCCACCTCATAGAAAGCCCAATTGTCCCGATTTCGCCAATCTTCGGCGGTGAGTTTGTATTGTTTAAAGGGGTCATTCTGACGCACTGTGAACCGCTGATACTGTTCTTCAGGACTAATATGCAGCCAGAACTTGACCAAAACGTAGCCAGCATTAGTGAGTTGGCTCTCAAACTCATTGATTTCCTGGTAGGCTCTGCGCCATTCCAGTTCTGTGGCAAAGCCTTCAATGCGCTCTACTAACACTCGTCCGTACCAGCTGCGGTCATCAATGGCAATTGTCCCTGCTGTTGGCAACCACCGCCAGAACCGCCAGAGGTAGTGATGGGCTTTCTCTTCATCCGTAGGTGCTGCGAAGGGATGAACGGCATAACTGCGGGGGTCGAGAACATCGGTTAAGCGTTTGATGGCTCCTCCTTTACCGGCAGCATCCCAGCCTTCAAACAGCACCAGGACGGGCACCTGATGTTTGTGAATCTTCATCTGAAGTTTCAGCAGTTCTACTTGTGCGTCGCGTAACTGCTTTTTGTACTCATCCTTGGAGAGAGCGAGATTGAGATCGACTTGAGCTAAAAGATCCGGTTCTGCTGGGTTGAGGCGTTCTTGAGGGGATGCTGGGGGGAGAATTGGCGTCCGAATGTGGAGTCGGTCGAGGGCTTCTGTGAGGGTGGCAGCGAGCTGGGTGAGGACTTTTACCTGCGCCCAGCGTTGGCAGTTGCCCTCAACTAATGTCCAGGGGGCGGAGCCAGTGCTGGTTTGGACGAGCATTTCCTCGGCATAATCTACATATTTGCCGTAGTGTTTCTCTTGTTTCCAGTCTTCCGGACGCACTCGCCAGGAGTCTAACGGATCTTTGGCATATTCTTTTAGCCGGTGCTTTAATTCTTTGCGGCTTAGATGAATCCAGAATTTAGCGATCGCATTTCCATCATCCACCAGTTGCCGCTCAAAGGCGTTAATCTCCGCCATCACCGTTGGGATTTTTGAGTCCTCGATTCGTTCAAACAGTCGGTCTTCTAAAACATGGGTGTACCAGCTGTGATAAAAAATCCCAATACTGCCCTTTACTGGCAGTCTCCGCCAGAAGCGCCACAAAAAGGGGTATTGTTGCTCTTGCTCGTTGGGAGGCCAAATCGGGTGAACCGTAAAACCTCGCGGGTCCATGTAATTGACCATTTTCTTGACTAAAGCACCTTTCCCCGCCGCCGCCCAACCTTCCAGCACCACAATCATGGGTAGCTTTTTGTCCCAGCAAGCCTTTTGGAGCGATCGCATTTGACGCATTAGCGTCTCAATCTGAGACTCATAAGTATTTTTATCGAGACAAAGATCCAAATCCAGCGTATCTAGCATAATCTTGACTAGAGAAGACCCGTACCTTTAACTATCTCCTAGTCTTGCACTTATTGAGCTGACTACTCAGCAAACATCCCCAAATGTCAAAGCTTATACATAAAAATACAGGAGCCAAAAACAAGAAGAAGAAAAAAACGCTTTTTCTTCTTCTTGTTTGCTCTGGGCAACAGATAGTTTAAAAAAAAATCGGTAATTGGTAAATTAGATCCCATTACCAATTACCGATCTGATTATTTTGCTTCAAATGCTCCGATATCACAAACACCACCTTGCGGTCTGGCAACACCCCGTTGATCGGTTGCCAAGCAAGTCGCATTGTTTCCTGTATTAATCGCTGGACTACCTGCTAATAGTGGTAGAGTCTGAGTCAAACCACCAGTCGCAGAAAGCGCACCTAGCTTTGGATTAACAATAGTGATGCCAACCGTGCAGTTTTTGTCGCTGGGATCGTTCGGGTTTTTGGCGGGAAATTGGATATTGTTGCCGCCGTCGATCATTTCGTCAGAGCAATTCTGTTTAATATTCCAGGTATTCCCCCCATTATCCGCCTTATTGTTAGCGATAATTGTATTCTTCACCGTTACATCTGTTTTGCCGCCAAAAATACCAGCGCCCATAAACCCAGCATAATTGTTAGCAATCGTGGCATTATTGATGGTCATCTTGCCACTAGTTCTCATAATTGCACCGCCCAGACCTCCCTTCGCGTCTGGAGTCACCGCTCGATTGCCTGAAAAAGTAGTATTAGTAACTTCTGCGCTTACGTCATTTCCAGTCCAAAGCCCCCCGCCCTGATTAGCAGAAATGTTGCTAGAAAAAGTAGTATTTCTCACCACAAAAACAGTGCTGTTTGTCCCAGCACTGTAATTAGGAGCAGTCGTAGTGCCACCAACTACAAAAATAGCACCGCCAAATCCTTTATCCCCAGTCCCCGTAACGCTGTTCCCAGAAAAGGTATTGTTTTCGATTACTGTCGTATTGTTGTTATAAAGTTGGTTAAAGAAAGCACCACCTTGATTGGTGGCAGTATTGTTTGTGAAGGTGTTATTCCGCAGGATAATTTTGCCAAGATTGCCATTAGCACCATCATTATAAATGGCACCACCCGCCCCACCAGGAGCGACAATTCCAGCGCTATTTGCCGTGAAAGTACTGTTAGTTACGGTTAAATCGCTGAGCAAGTCATAGATTGCACCGCCGAGGCTAGCTTGGTTTCCTGTAAAAGTGCTTTTATCTATAATAATTGTACTTTCACTCTTACTATAGATTGCACCGCCTCCAGCCTCTCCTGGCTTCGTTGATTTATTGTTATTAAAGATACAGTTAAGCACTACTAACTTACCTCTATAGCCACTATAAATACCGCCGCCATTTTCGGTACTAAAACCATTAGCAATGGTGAGGTTTTTAAGTGTCAGTTGAACGAGACTATCAGTGGATAAAATCCGATTAGTTCCATTTCCGCTGAGAGTCACTACACTTCGTCCATCGATTACCGTATTAGCGGAAAGTACCTTTTCTTTAACTACAATCGTATGCGGACTGGAGCCACAATTAAAGGTTACAGTCCCACCGCCAACTAAAGCAGTATCTAAAGCAGCTTCAGTACAACTTGCAGCGGTTCCATTCCCGACAATTCCAGCCGCATCAGCTTTTTGATGGGAGGAGATCGTTAAGGCGACGCAGAAAGCGAGAGTGAAAAAATAGAGCGGTTGTTTCATACCAAAAACCTCATTGTTCAAAATTAAAGCAGATACTCGTGTTGGCAATTTCTCAGCTAAGTGGTATCTAAATGAACTTATTTTTTTTAGATACTAAATATTGTGCAATTGCAAAAATGAGTCGGGAATTAGAAAGATTGTTAGCTTAGCTTCTAACCTAGATGTTTGGCAAATTAAACATTTATCGGGTTCCTAAAAAATCTGGCAATACTGAAATTAGGAAAAGAGTTGTAACCAGAGATAGACTCTTTACCAAAACTGAGCAATTTAATCCTCCGAGAATATACGTAACTTTTATTTGGCAAAATTGCCCTAGAACAATCCTTATTAGATAGTTCGTGGTTTTTGGCTGTTAATCCGGAAAGTAGTTCAATTTTCAGTAAATTTACACAAAATTTATAGTGCTAAAGTATCGCGGAATCAAAAATTTATTTTTATTCAAAAGCAAAAATAATGATTGACCGTAAACTGGGTAAAAGATTCGTATTTATGCGTAGGTAAAAATAATTTTACCCATAAATTTACGGAAATAAATCTTCAAATATTTTGCTTTTAAAAATATTTTATTTATCTATTGATTAGGTGTTTTTGAAATCCTGAT
The DNA here is from genome assembly GCF_042747725.1 of Coleofasciculus sp. H7-2. Classification (NCBI taxonomy): domain Bacteria; kingdom Bacillati; phylum Cyanobacteriota; class Cyanophyceae; order Coleofasciculales; family Coleofasciculaceae; genus Coleofasciculus; species Coleofasciculus sp. H7-2. The sequence goes on along the minus strand of NZ_JBHZGO010000101.1, from coordinate 228,348 downwards.
GGTTCCATAAATCCTGGTAATGAGGAGCAGGATAAATCATGACTCCGATGGGTTAACACCAGATGAAATTAGCTTTTAAAAGTTCTGGCGTATTGCTTGGGTTACTTGCCGTTGCACCAGCGATCGCTGTGAAACCGGCACAGGCAGAAACGATTGTTCCAGCTCAAGATGGTACAGGCACTATCGCCGTTCCCGAAGGCAATACAATCGATATTGGCGGAGGAAAACTCTCTGGTGATGGAGCAAACCTTTTCCACAGCTTTGAGCAATTTAACCTTAATGCAGACCAAATAGCTAACTTTATTTCTAATCCCAAGATTGAAAATATTTTAGGCAGAGTGGTAGGTGGCAATTCCTCTACAATTGATGGCTTAATTAAAGTCAGCGGAGGAAATTCAAATTTATACCTAATGAATCCTTCGGGGATTATATTTGGTGCCAATGCCAGATTGGATGTGCCGGGAAGCTTCACCGCAACCAGTGCTACAAGTATTAATTTTGGCTCTAATTTTTTTAATGCTATCGGCGATAATAATTACGCAGCATTAAAGGGAACACCCAGCAGTTTTTCATTTAATACTGCTCAACCGAGTGCCATTGTCAACTCTGGAGAACTAGCTGTTAAAACAGGACAAAATCTCACCCTGCTGGGTGGCACTGTTGTCAGTCAGGGAACTCTGTCAGCACCAGGCGGTAAACTGATTGTGGCAGCGGTACCAGGACAGAATACATTACGGATTAGTCAACCCGGACAATTGCTAAGTTTAGAGATTCAACCCATTTCTCCTAATGCTAGTCAGTCTTCAACCGGAACAGTTTCCTCGCTACCTCAGCTACTAACGGGTAGCAAAGCGGGAAATGCCAGTGGACTCACTACAAATAGCAAAGGAGAGGTGGAACTAACGGGTTCTGGTATCAAAGTAGAAGCGGGGGACGTGGTAGTCCGTCAACTCAATTCGGGAACAGCTACTCTTTCAGCAAACCACAATTTAACCTTAGTTGAAAGCCAGATGCAGACATCTAGAGATATGAATTTGCTGGCAAAAGATACCGTGCGAGTGCGAGATAGCGTAGCGACTCCTTTTGTGGCGAAGGCGGGAGGTAATCTTACCGTTCAAGGCAATCAAGCGGTTGATATTTTGGCGCTGAATCACCCAGAAACACCCTTTCAAAGTGGCGGCAACCTCAGTTTAATCAGTGATGGAGTGATTTCTGGAGATGCTCACTATTCAGCAGGTGGGAATTTCTCAATTCTCAACTTATCGGGAGCAGGCGGCAAGTTTCAAAGTATCTACGATCCCATCATTACTTCCGATGGCGATGTCATGCTGGATTCTTATACGGGTGCTTCGCTCAAGATAATAGCAGCCGGAAAAATTACGATTAGTGGAGATGTCGTCATTAATGCGATCGATCCAGAGGTAGACCCTTCTAGCCGTGCCTTGATTTTACAAGCGGGTGCGGCTGGTACAACCGATAACGTACTCTTCACCGAACCTATTCCGGGTGCATCTCCCGAATATTTTGACGACGCAGGCGCAAATCCCTCCTACACAACATTTGTGAAATCTCCTGCCTCGCCGGGAACGATTACGGTTGCAGGAACTATCAAATCTGATGATTTATTTGGGCCAGCCGAACCATTAAATGTTACCTTGTCAGCACCGGGTGATATTAATGTCCGAACGATTCAGTCGTCTGGGGGAAATATTAGTATCACTAGCACTAATGGTTCTATCAATGCCGCCGATCCAGTCAATCAAGTTTACAATTTAGACTCCCGGAATCGCCCCGGTAACGCGGGTGCAATTACCCTCAGCGCCCCATCGGGAAATATCACAACCGGAGATATATTTTCCTCTTCTGATAACTTTGGCACGACGGCTTCTGGGACTGGCGGCGCGATCGCTATTACAGCAGGAAGCAATATCAAGACTGAAACGATAGATTCCAGTTCTAAGTGCAATTCTTGCTCTTCCTCTGGCGATGGCGGTGACATCACGCTGATTGCTGGCAATGATATCGCCGCCAAAATCATCGATGCTCAGAGTCTTGGCAGTGGCAAAGGCGGTGATGTAAATATCGCGGCGGGACAAAATCTCACCGTAGATAATAAGTTCGTAACTTTTACTTACAACAACCCCAGCATTAACACTACGGGGACGGGTGGGGGTGGAGCCATTAATATCAACCATCACGGGGGAGTCCCAGTCCCCGCAACTCCTTTTGTCGTTGGCGATCCCACAACGAATGGAACTGCCCAAGCCATCACCACGGGCACTTCTACGATTTCGCCCCCCGAATCTTTCCCAGGTGGAACTGTTCGGGGCAATATTACCATCAACACCACTCCTCCACCGCCCATTCCCGCGCCAATTCCCGCGCCAACTCCCGCACCAACTCCTACCCCTGTCCCTAGTTCAAATCCCCAACCGGAAACCGGGAACCAACCACCCAAGACAGAAATTCTGACAGACTTTCAAGGAAATACACTCTCACCCGTACCAGTAGAAGGTGCGGACAATAAAAGACCGATTTTATGTACGGTAGAGAGTCTCGAAGATGAAAAGCTGCCGATTTTACACAGGTTGCCTCGCTGTCAAGAACGCCCTGACAAGCCAGCAGAAACCTCTAAAGCGGTATTGCCACGACACCCACAAAGCGATCGCGCACTCCATCAAAAGTAATCAATGTCGCTAAAGCGCTTGTTTGTAACCTCACCAGCCTCAAAAATCTCTAAGATATAATTTTGAATCGCCCAGAAATACGGATGCTTCCGCATTTCTGGGCGATTTTCAGATGAAAGAGGTAGGCGATCGCTAGTTTGGTGAAGGAAAGTGTTGATGAGGAAAACAGGCTCTCTTACTTAGAAGAACGCTTTGCCCTCAGTTAGCTATCCTTATAAAGCATTGATATCAAAGTTTTGAGAAGGGATTGAACGTGTCGCAAGTCAAACCAACCATTCTGGTGACGGGTGGAGCTGGATATATTGGAACCCATGCCGTACTGGCGCTGATCGAGGCAGGCTATGGGGTGGTGGTATTGGATAACCTGGTGTACGGACATCGGGAATTGGTGGATGACGTACTCAAGGTAGAGCTGGTAGTGGGAGATATGAGCGATCGCGCTCTACTTGACCAACTCTTTGCCACTCGCAACATTGCGGCAGTCATGCACTTTGCTGCTTATATTGCTGTAGGAGAGTCCGTCACCGATCCCGCGAAATACTACCACAACAACGTCACCGGCACTCTGACACTGCTAGAAGCAATGGTGGCGGCAAACGTGAAGAAATTTGTCTTTTCTTCTACTTGCGCTATCTACGGGATGCCGCAGGAAGTTCCCATGACCGAAAACCATCCCCAAAATCCCCTCAGTCCTTACGCGACGAGTAAGTGGATGGTAGAGAAAATTCTGGCGGATTTTGATGTCGCCTACGATTTCAAGTCCGTGGCGTTCCGCTATTTCAATGCCTCTGGTGCGAATCCCGACGGTTTGCTAGGTGAGGATCACGAACCAGAAACGCACCTAATTCCCCTGGTACTCCAGACAGCTTTGGGCAAACGGGAATCGATCTTCATTCTCGGCACCGATTACCCGACACCTGATGGCACCGGAATTCGGGACTACATCCACGTCAGCGACTTGGCAGATGCCCACGTTTTAGGGTTAGAGTATCTCCTGCAAGGGGGAATGAGCGATGTCTTTAACTTAGGGAATGGCAACGGTTTCTCAGTTAGAGAAGTGATTGAGACAGCCAAGGCAGTAACGGGTCGAGAGATTTCCGCAGTAGAACGCGATCGCCGTGCCGGGGACGCCCCTATTTTAGTCGGCAGCAGCGACAAAGCCAAAAAAATCCTCAGTTGGTGTCCGCAATACGCAGACCTGAGTAAAATCGTTGCTGACGCTTGGCAATGGCATCAGCATCGTCATGGATAATTCTGGAGTGGAAGTTAGATTAAGTCGTTTAGAATCGATTGTTGAACAAATTGCAGAGGCAGTACTCGCTACCACTGAGACAATTGACCGTCTTGCCGATCGAGTAGATGCTCTCACCATTCAAGTACAACAACAGGGAAATCTTAGAGAGGCAGTACTTGCCACCAATGAGACAATTGACCGCCTTGCTGACCGAGTGGATGCCCTCACCATTCAAGTACAAGAACAGGGGCATCAAGTCCAACAGCAACACTACCAAATCTTTGCCTTAAGCGATGCGGTGCAAACCTTGGCAGAAACCCAGGATGATTCTCTGGTGCGGTTGATGCAACTGACAGAAGCTTTACAACGCCTTGTGGATGCCATCGAAGCAACCGAAGAGACTGAATCTTAATCTCAGTCTCTCGCGCCGCCATCGTATCCCGATTGGCTGTCAATCCCAGGGAAATAAAGTGGAAGTACCCATCAACTCATCAGGAGAGTTTTCATGCACTTTCTTCGTCGGTATGCTGTCATCCTTCCCGCGATCGCCGCCGTCAGTTTCTTGAGCGTCAGTTGCAGCGACAGCAAAATCACTCAGTGTCAAAAGATATTCCAGATTACCAACGAAACGGTTAATGAAACCAAAACCGTTACCAATGGAGGTAAGAATAGCTCTCCCGAAGCGCTAGTCAAAACAGCCGATATTTGGGATAAATCAGCTCAAGGAATGACAAATATCAGAGTCAACGATGCAAAGCTTAAAAAGTTTCAAGCTGATTTTATTAGAATGTATCGAGATAGTAGTAAAGCAACCCGCGAATATGTTGCAGCTCTTAAAAAAAGGGATTTCCCAGCAGTTGATGCCGGATTTAAAAAATTGCAAAAAGCCTATAGTCCAGAGAAAGATTTAGTGAATGCAATTAATAGCTACTGTTCTGGTAAGTAGATGGAGCTAATATTTTTAGGATGGGTAGAGCATAAGCGAAACCCATCGGGAGCATCCCGATGGCAGCAAATATACACCCACAGGCTAGAAGCCTGGGGCTAGAAGAATGAAGCCTGACGAGAGCAGGCTTTGTTTGTTTAGCCGCGAATGCGAGTCGTCGGACATTTTTAGTTGGAAGGCGAATCACTTAGTATTGCTATGAAGCGGTTCTTTTAGGAGCGTGCAATACAAATCCTCGTAGAGACACGGCAGCAAGAGTGTCCCGGAGGTGTCATCAAACAAGTGAGAATGGGTTATATTCTGGCAGGCTTCCCCAACTGCCACCGACACCTCCGCCTCAAACTCCAGATTTTGCCCGAAAAAGTGTTGGGGATTGGAGAATCACTCAAGTGTCAGTGGTCAGTAGCGAAAGAAAGAAACAACCAACAACTGACAAGTAGGTTAGCACGGTCGGGCTAACCTACCCACTGACCATTACGGCAATTTCTTGAAATATCCTTACAAATTACCAGGATTACTGCATTGGAACTGGCAGAATTGTAGCAATCGGCGGAATACATCCCTAATCAATCAACTGGGATTTTCACTTTTATGTCGTCAAACAGTCCTGACATTCCTCCTCCGTTAAAGAGCGATCGCTCTCCTAAACCTCCTAGATTTGTTACGCCCATTGCCCCCGGGCCAGTCGTTGTCGCCGGACTTACCTTTCTGGCTCTAATTATGGGTTTAATGCTGCTAAAAACCGTGTGGCGCACCATTCGCCCCGGTTACGTCGGCATTTTGTTTGATAAAGCATCCCACCGAGTCGTCACCAATGCTTTAGAGCCTGGTTGGGCTTTTATTAACCCGCTTTCCCAGGATATCCAAGAGTATCCCATCACTATTCAAACCTATTCAATGGTGCAAAAAGGTACTGAGGGGCAGATGGAAGGGGATGACTCGATTAAAGTGCAAAGCAACGAAGGGCAACAGCTGAATTTAGATGTGGTAATTCAGTATCAAGTAAAACGGAACGAAGCCAACTTACTGTACCAAGACTGGGGAGGTGCCCCAATCGAAATAGTGGAAGATCGGGTAGTGCGACAGTACACGCGATCGCAGGTGCCCGTTATTGTCTCTCAGCATGGCTGGGAACAAATCACCGCTAGTAAGCGCGGCGAGATTGCCCAACAAGTTTCTGAACAACTGAGTCGGGAATTTAGCAAACGCCATCTAGAACTCGTCTCCTTCGGGGTTCGAGAAGTTCATCTGCCTGCTTCTTTGCAACAAGCTCTCGACACCAAAATTCAGGCGCAACAAGCCGCAGAACAGCAGAACTATGCCTACGAACAAGCTAAAATCAAAGCCCAGCAGGTAAAAGTAGAAGCCCAGGGAGAAGCAGAAGCGATCAAAGTAAGGGCGAAGGCACAGGCGGAAGCCAACCAACTTTTATCGCGTAGCATCACTGCCGATTTAATTCGTTACGAACAAATGCAAAAGTGGGACGGCAAGCTGCCTGTCTTCAGCGGCAACGGGATTATTCCCATGCTCAACGGTGCTGATTTATTCAAAGGGCAAAGCCAGCAAGGGAAATAATTAGTGGCAAATCGAAAGCGATCGCTTCTGGTGAGCGATCGCTGGCTGAGGAGTGAGTAAAATTTACACTCAGCCCTTAAGTACGCGCAACTGTGAAGTCAGCTTTGTCATTAAAGTATGCCCTCGTCCATGAATGGTTGACCCCCCAAGCTACTGGCGGGTCAGAACTCGTTGTCCGAGAAATCCTCAAGCACATTGATGCCGACCTCTATGCCCTAATTGACTTTGAATCCACCAATCCCGAAAGTTATCTATTCAATCGCCCCATTGGCACCACATTCCTGCAACACTTCCCGAAAGCCCGCAATGGCGTCCAAAAATATCTCCCCCTATTGCCGCTAGCGATTGAACAGCTGGACTTACGCGACTATGACGTAATTCTCTCCTCTGCCCACGCCGTCGCCAAAGGAGTCCTCACCAGTCCGCAACAACTGCATATCTGCTACTGCCATACGCCCATGCGCTACGCCTGGGATTTAACTTTTGATTACCTAGACAGTAGCCGACTAGGACGGGGTCTCCCAGGCATCCTGACGCGGTATCTCCTCCATCAACTGCGTCAGTGGGATGTCCTCTCCGCAAACCGTGTTGATTATTTTATCGCCAACTCCCAACACACCGCACGTCGTATCTGGCGCTGCTATCGGCGTCAAGCAGAAGTCATTTATCCACCCGTCAATATCGAGCGGTTTTCCTTTCAGCCCCAAAAAGAAGATTTTTACCTCACCGTTTCCCGGCTGGTGAGTTACAAGCAAGTATCTTTAATTGTCCGATCTTTTAACCAACTGGGACGCCCGCTTGTGGTGATTGGCACGGGTCCGGAACTTGACGAAATGCGCCAACTAGCGAAACCCAATGTAAAAGTGCTAGGGTCACAACCAGATGATGTTGTTGAGCAGTATATGGCTCAAGCAAAAGCATTTGTATATGCAGCCTGTGAAGACTTTGGCATGGCGTTGGTAGAAGCCCAAGCTTGTGGCACTCCTGCGATCGCCTATGGTGCTGGTGGGGCGCTAGAAACCGTTCTGGATATTCGGGAACACCCGACACAGGGGACTGGCTTATTTTTTCCAGCCCAAACAGAAGCGGCTTTGATAGAAGCGGTAAAAACCTTTGAGGCGTCGCAAGGATTGTTTAATCCAGAGATTGCTAGAGTACGCGCTTCTCAGTTCGCCCCTCAAATTTTCCAGAAGCGCTATCTAGCCTTTCTAGAGCGCTGTTATCAAGAATTTCAGTCATCCTCAGTTATTCGTTCCTAATCATCAGTCATGGTATGTTAGCCGGTTGCTAAAAACCCATGACCAATGACCAATGGTCAATGACTAATGACCGAATTCTACTTTCTGGGACTCCATTCGCTGTCTTCAGGCGTCTTGTGGCTTTATGATCGGGACTGTGTGGTGTGAAGTGAAGGAGTAAGATGACTGCCGAAAGCCAACTTATCTCCGGCAAGATGTTGTGGGCGTTCGTGAAGCGAGGTTTTCAACCACTCGCGCCGACAGGTAGGCCCAGAGGTTTGAGCAAACAGCGAGACCTCCCCCTACAGCGTCTAGACCGAGATTTCGCTAAGCGATGTTTTGATGTTCTGTTTTCGCTATCGGTTTTGATTTTGTTTTCTCCCGTTTACCTGCTGTTGGCCTTGCTGATTGCTCTTAGCACACGAGGTCCGATTTTTTATGTCCAGGAACGGGTAGGGAAAAATCATCAGCCTTTTGGCTGTCTCAAATTCAGAACGATGGTGCCAAATGCAGACGAAGTGTTGCTGCAAATGATGGCAACCTCACCCCATCTGCGTCAGGAATTCGAGGATAATTTCAAACTCAAAGACGACCCTCGAATTACATGGATTGGTAAATTCCTACGGGTGACTAGCCTGGATGAGTTTCCCCAATTCTGGAACGTTCTTAAAGGGGACATGAGCGTTGTCGGACCAAGACCTCTGGTTGCCGAGGAGTTGTCAAAATACGGGCATCACATTGACAAAGTGCTGACGATTCGACCTGGAATCACCGGATTGTGGCAAGTTTCTGGGCGCAATGACATCCCTTATCCGCGCCGAGTGCAGATAGATGTCTATTACGTCAATGCCAGGAATTTCTGGCTGGATTTGTGGCTGGTTGTAAAAACAATTGGCGTTGTCGTTTCTCCCAAAGACAATGGTGCCTACTGAAACATAGCCGATGTTCGGCAATCCATCCCTCAAATAAAGTTCTTTGAACGACTCCTACAGCTTTCCTCCAGGCGTGGAGAGAGCTGTAGTACTTTGCCAGTCATTGTTTGATGAGTTGTAGAAGAGTGGGAGTTACGCTTGCCTCGACAGCGGGTAAACTCTTCATGTCTAATTTCACGGTCTAGATAAGTGGGTTGCCGTGATGGCGATTAATCAATGTGTGTGGCTCGGAACTTATGCAGCAGATGTTGTACGTACTCTTGCAAGAAGCTTTTCTCCTCCTGTTTGATTAACATTCAGTCCACCGTTGAAATACGTAAGTCTTATTGCCGATGCTTAGCAGAATCTACGTATATTCCTGATGTTGCGCCAGAGATTTTGAGTTAACGTAAGGAGTGACTTAAGAATTTCCTCTGCTTACAGAGGGATTTTTCATAAATTTGGGTGCGAGTGACTTTTGCTGCGACATTAGCGAGAGAAAACTCACAGGAGAATTACCAGTTACTGTTAAGACGATTGTTTCGTCACAGGCTATAGGGAATATTAAGTATGACGCAACGCAAACGAGCGCTAATTACGGGCATTACGGGACAAGACGGTTCTTACTTGAGCGAATTTTTGCTTGAGCAAGGCTATGAGGTTCACGGGATCATTCGCCGGACTTCTACGTTTAATACAGACCGAATCGATCATATGTATGAAGACCCTCACAAAGAGGGTGTGCGGTTGTTTTTGCACTACGGCGACTTAACCGATGGCACGACGCTACGCCGGATTTTAGAGCAAGTCCAGCCGGTAGAAATCTATAATTTAGGTGCCCAATCCCACGTCCGCGTTAGTTTTGACTCGCCGGAATATACGGTTGATGCAGTCGGGATGGGGACGCTGCGCCTTTTGGAAGCGATTCGGGACTACCAGCAGCGTACCGGCATTGAGGTACGGTTTTATCAGGCGGGTTCTTCTGAGATGTTTGGTAAGGTACAAGAAGTGCCTCAGAAGGAAACCACACCGTTTTACCCCCGCAGTCCTTATGCCTGTGCGAAGCTTTACGCTCACTGGCAAACGGTGAATTATCGGGAATCATACGGACTATTTGCGTGTAACGGAATACTGTTTAACCACGAAAGTCCACGGAGAGGAGAGACGTTTGTAACGCGCAAGATTACCAGAGCGATCGCCCGCATTATTGCTGGTAAACAGAAAAAAATCTACCTGGGTAATCTCGATTCCAAGCGGGATTGGGGCTATGCAAAAGACTATGTAAGAGCAATGTGGCTGATGCTACAGCAACAGGAGGCGGATGATTACGTTGTAGCCACGGGAGAAACTTACTCAATTCGTCAGTTTCTGGATATTGCCTTTGAACACGTCAACCTAGATTGGCAAGAATACGTGGAGTTTGACGAACGCTATCTGCGCCCAGCTGAAGTAGATTTACTGATTGGCGATCCCACTAAGGCAAACCAAAAGCTGGGTTGGAAACCATCGGTTACTTTTGAAGAATTAGTTCGCTTGATGGTGGAAGCGGATATGCAAGCTTTGGGCTTGACTTGTCCGAATGGCAACGGTTTGCACTCGCCTCTGGATCTTGCCACGATTCGCCAGAATGTAGGTAGTATGCACGATTAAATCGTTTTGAATTGTAGGGGCAAGGGCGATCCCCGTGCCCTACTGAGTGATGAGTGATGAGTTTTGAATTAACTCATCACTCATCAATTTTTGGAGATATCCTGAATCCAGTGGAGGATGGCAAGAGATATGGCAACTTTAGATTTGAGCGATAAACGGATTCTCGTCACTGGCGGAGCTGGTTTTTTGGGACGTCAGGTGATAGATCGGTTGTGTAAAGCCGGAGCCGATCAAAACAAGATTACAATACCGCGATCGCGCGAGTCCGATCTCCGCTCCTTAGAACACTGTCAACGCGCCGTTGAGCAGCAGGATGTCGTGATTCACCTCGCCGCTCACGTCGGTGGCATCGGTCTGAATCTGATAAAACCCGCTGAATTATTCTACGACAACCTGATGATGGGCGCTCAACTGATTCATGCTGCCTATCACGCAGGGGTTCAAAAATTTGTTTGTGTGGGCACTATCTGCGCTTATCCCAAGTTCACGCCAGTGCCATTCAAAGAAGATGACCTCTGGAATGGCTATCCGGAAGAAACCAACGCCCCCTATGGCGTTGCTAAGAAAGCTTTACTGGTGCAACTCCAATCTTACCGGCAGCAGTACGGCTTTAACGGCATTTACCTGTTGCCAGTGAACTTGTACGGACCAGAAGATAACTTCGATCCCAATAGTTCCCACGTGATCCCAGCTTTAATTCGCAAAGTACACGAAGCTCAAGCTAGAGGCGACAAGCATCTACCTGTATGGGGCGATGGGAGTCCTACCCGCGAGTTTCTCTACTCAACGGATGCTGCTTTGGGTATCGTCATGGGTACGCAGGACTACGATGGCGCAGAACCCGTCAATTTGGGAACGGGTTATGAAATTTCTATCAAGGTTTTGGTAGAACTGATTTGCGAACTGATGGATTATCAGGGCGAAATTATCTGGGAAACTGATAAGCCGAACGGTCAACCGCGCCGCTGCTTAGATACAGAACGGGCTTGCCGAGAGTTTGGCTTCACTGCCCAAGTTGACTTCAAGCAAGGACTGAAGAATACGATCGATTGGTATCGGCAACACGCTGAGTAAATGTGAAAAACTCGCAAGTGTGAAAAACCCGTTTTGTTTAGCAAAACGGGTTTCTGTGTTTTCAGGAGCGAAAATCGCGTTAGCGATCGCAAAACAAGTCCCCAGGATATCGAGACCAGGGGATAGACGCTAGCATCACCTCGTAATAAACCTATATTTATAAGGCTTGTGAACAAAGTCGATAATCAACTGAATAAACTGAAATTGAGGCGATCGCTTCTCAAAGCACGGCAATTGATGCCTGTGGAAGAATGGAGAGAAAAGAGCGATCGCATCTGTACCTACCTCGAATCTTCGCCCCTATTTACCCAATCGAAAACTGTCTTAGCTTATTTCAGTTTTCGACAAGAACCTGACCTCAGCCCCCTAATTACCGATCGTCGCCAATGGGGATTTCCTCGCTGTGTTGGCGATACTCTCATCTGGCATCTCTGGAAACCCGGAGAATCCCTACAAAAGGGTGCTTATGGTATTCTTGAACCGCACCCAGATGCCCCCATTTTACAGCCAACTGAGGTAGATTTAATTCTTGTGCCATCTGTAGCTTGTGATGTGCGGGGATATCGTTTAGGTTATGGTGGAGGTTATTACGATCGCTTGCTCAGTTCAGGTGAATGGGCGACCAAATTAACTATCGGCATTATCTTTGACTTTGCTTGCTACCAAGAGTTGCCGATTGATAATTGGGATAAATCTTTGCAGGCTGTTTGTACAGAAACGGGATTGAGGATGATGCGATGAAATATCAAATCCTCAATTTTAAATTTTTAATTTCCGCGCAGAGGACAATGTCCTCTGCGCTCCAACCACCTACTTTTAGCAAGCATTTGGTTAGACCAATACAATTACTATAATATGACCTAATAATATTAAAGTCAAGTATTTTTTCAAAATAAACATTATAAATGGTTGGCAAAAACAGTGATAGTTGTTTATTTTCTTATTTATTAATTCAAATTACAAAAAATTAGCTACTGTCGCCAAATGATGAATTCCAAAACTCAAAACTCAAACGCGATTTATCGCCTTTTTAAAACTGAAAACTCAAAAGTTAAAACTCTTTGGATGTATGGGTTACTGGGAGCGATCGCGCTAGTGATGCTCTTTCCCCTAATTTGGCTGATCAGTACCTCCTTAAAATCTCCAAATGAAAATATCTTTCAGTTCCCACCCCAGCTAGTGCCACGAGAGCCGACATTCCAGAACTTCATCACAGTTTGGCAAACCAATCCCTTTGGTCAGTATTTGTTCAACAGTACCTTGGTGGCAGTGCTGACTGTGGGCTTAAATCTGCTGTTCTGCTCGCTTGCCGCTTACCCGTTGGCACGGCTAGATTTTCGGGGACGAGACATGGTTTTTGCAGCTGTCGTCTCCACGATTATGATTCCGTTCCAAATCGTGATGATTCCCCTGTACATCTTGACCGTGCAGCTGGGTTTGAGAAATACCTATTTGGGAGTTATCTTGCCAAGCGTCGCCTCTGCCTTTGGGATTTTCCTGCTGCGGCAAGCATTTCAGGGTGTTCCCAAAGAACTGGAAGAAGCCGCCCGAATGGATGGTTGCTCTGAGCTAGGCTTGTGGTGGCACGTCATGCTTCCGGCAATTCGCCCAGCACTGGTTTGCTTGGCTCTTTTTGTTTTTATCGGTTCTTGGAGTGACTTCCTCTGGCCCTTGATTGTCCTCGACCGACCCGAATATTACACCTTGCCTTTAGGCGTCGCCACCCTTGCCGGAGCATTATCCCTGGATTGGCGACTGGTTGCAGCGGGTTCTGTCATTTCCATTACCCCAGTGCTGCTTGTTTTCCTGTTTTTGCAGCGATATATTGTGCCGACAGATACAGGTAGCGGCGTCAAAGGTTAGTGGCGTTTCAGGAACAGGGCGATCGCGCAAAGATTTCTAAAAACACGCTATCCAGCCAGAAACAGATCGGTGCCACTGTTGGCTTTATTTTCAGTTCTAAGATTCCTGAATTCGACCCGAAAGCGATCGCGCACGAGAGATTTCAGGACTTATGCAACATCACCACATTTGCCACCGCAACCACAGGGGGATTGAACCGACAAGAACGCTATATGTATAAGCTTTGCGTAAGTCCTGATTCTGATGAGAATAACAACTTTAGGACTTACGCACTGAAACCTTCAAACCTTGATCCCCGATAAATTGGGGGGAACCTCTAAAGCCCCCAATTTATCGAGGGTTGGGGGATCTTTTCTGCGTAAGTCCTGAACTTAAGACATAGGAGCATAGAAATTAGATTTCTTCCGGATACAGCTACCTTGCTGATGTAAAACAAAGATTAGTAGATGCACCCTGATGTTTACCCCTGGAGACAAGCCAGGGGTTTTTCTTTTTGAGGGGTTTTTTGACCTATTGATGTTTTCCGGAGTTGGGATGCAATTCCTTGAGGCTAGCTAGAACAGATTTCGGATAACGTTTGGGGGGAGTTTGATTGAGCGTGCGTCAATGGTTTTTGTCTAACTGGCGTCGTGTTTTCCTGCTCCTAGTGTTGGGAAGTGCCGCGATCGCTCCCGCGACGATCTACTATGTGAGTGCAGTCACCAGAAGCGATCGCTACACCGATGCCTCCCAAGTTCCGGCTGAGCGCGTCGCCATTGTCTTTGGTGCAGGAGTGTTGCCCGACGGTAGCCCAACGCCGATGCTAGCCGATCGGGTGGAAGCTGCTATCCAACTTTATCAGATGGGTCGCGTCAAAAAACTCTTGATGACGGGGGATAATAGTCGCACCGACTACGATGAGGTGAGCGTGATGCAGCGTTACGCAAGCGATCGCGGTGTACCTGCTAAGGATATTACTCTGGATTACGCTGGTTTCAGCACTTATGAAAGTTGTTATCGCGCACGAGAGATTTTTGGTGTGACGCAGGCGGTTGTCATCACGCAGCAGTTCCACCTGTCACGCGCCGTGTATACTTGCCGTCAATTAGGTGTAAATGCGATCGGCTTGGGCACACCCGATTGGGGACGGTATGGAGATCGGGTGATGAAATCCTATACGACGCGGGAAGCACTAGCGACTGTGAAAGCCGTTTTGGAGGTTAAGATTATCCGTCCTCAACCAACTTTTCTAGGACAATTTGAGGGAATAAAGTAGGGAGAGGCAAATATTTGTGAAGATTAGTAGACTTCTTGCACGCAGTTGATTTTCTGATGAAACCGCAGATGCAAGAAGTCTATTTGTTTTAGGATTTGATTGCGGCGATGCGATCGTGCAAGCTGGAGAATAAGCTTTCCCAGTCGGGAGAACTTTGAGTATCTTCTGCCTCTTTTACCTCAAAGGTAAGATTACACACTTTGGGTTGTTCTAGCGATCGCACGCACAATTCGGCAATATCTTCTCGGCTGACTTTGCCCCGGATATTATCACCTTGCTCGAAAATTAACGCCTTGCCTCCCGGTTCTTCAGTCAAAGCACAAGGTCTAATAATTGTGTAAGGAATACCACTTTCACGGACACTCTCTTCCCCGCGCAATTTCCAAGTAAGGATTCCTCCTAGTTGATCGTTCATTCTCACCGCTGGCGGTTCTTCTTCTAAATTAATGCCGGGACGACCGGGACGAGTCACACCCGCCGAACTGACCATGATAAATTGAGGCATCGCGCCGCCATAAGCTTTGATAAATTCCACCTGCAAAGCAAAGCCGCCTGGTGAAAACTTTGGATTTAGTTCTCCGTCGTATTCAAACTTGCTCAGCATCAACTGGAACGAGCAAATTTTGCTGGGATTAATTGGTTCGCCATCTTGCAAAGTTTTGGCGCGAAACACGGGAATTAAGTCAGCGAAGGGAACGCGAACATTCATCCAGGTATTTGCTACGGTATCAAAGGAATAAGAATAAGCAACGCCATCCCATCTGGCTTCTGTGCGGATGAAGAACTTGTAGCGCTTTCCATCGCCTCTAACGCGCAATTCCACACCCTTGTATCCTGCCAAATCAATCGGAGTGTCAAAGTTGCGGGTGCGAACGGAAGCAAAGCCACCAGAGTTGTCGGTTGACACGTTGCCAGCAAACAGCGCTGTGCCTTCCACCAGTTGCATCCCACTCTGGCTTACACCACCCATAACGACATCATCCACCGCACCCCAAGTATTTTTGATGTCATCTGATGGATTAGTAAAATCAAATACCACTTTTTCGTCAGATCCCCCCTCAGTAAGAGGGGTAAAGTAGTTAGCAGCAACTTGCACTAAGTTCTTGATGCCTTGATAGTCCACGATTTCCGGACTGTCTACAACTTCGGGCATATAAAACTTGATACCCTGATAATACTTAGCCCGATCCGGTGTATCTCCCCCGACTGGCTGCACCCGAACGCCAGTGCAACAAATTACAGCAGTGACGTTCGGCATCATTTCCGCAGTCAAGGTTTCTGGGATGGTGATGTCTCCCTCAAAGAGTTCTACGTTGTCGCCAAGCATTTCTCGCGCTTTGTGAGTATTTCTGACGAGGGCACGCACTTGATATCCCCGTTCAACCAGTCGCCGCACGACTCGCTTACCGACACCACCCGTTGCCCCAGCGACCAGTATCACTCCCACGCGCTTTCCTCCAATAGGTTTGTCTTTATTATCCTTGGCACGACCTTGCAGCAACCGCTGAAGGCAGTTGAAGAAAGGAATTACCTCGAAATAGGTCAGCGTTTGCAAAAATCTGCCGAAATCCCATTTAGATCGGTTATTTTGATTCGTCATCTTCTTGTAACCACGTTTTTATCTTACTTTTCCCCTTATATTTTTTAATAGCTAACTGACTTCCAAACAACTCTCTAATGGAGCAAGATCGTTCAGCCGTCAATGCTGAAACTAATTTACTTATCCTCGATCTCGATGGCACAGTGCGATCGCCACTCTCAGATAATAAGTTTATCGAGCGTCCCGGCGATCAGCAGATTATTAAAGGCGCGGAGAGAGCGATCGCTTACTTCTCCGCGACTGGCTGGAAAATTGTCGGCGTCACCAATCAAGCGGGTGTCGCCAGTGGCAAAAAATCTCTGCAAAGTTGCATCAAAGAGCAGCAGTACACTTTGGAATTATTACCACAGATAGAAGAAATTTATTTCTGTCCAGACTTTGAAGGAAAAAAGTGTTTTTGCGTAACTCGCAGCGATGTTGTTAACCACAGCAAGCACCCTGAATCTGGAAAGTTTCGCAAACCGAATCCAGGAATGCTGAATTTGGCGATAAAAAAGCACTTGCCAGACAAGGTTTTAATGATTGGCGATCGCTCTGATGACAGGAATGCAGCAAAAGCCGCAGGTATCAAATTTCAGCAAGCAGAAAGCTGGAGACAAACCTATGGCGATACTGAGGTTTGAAGGGATGGGAATGAGAATGCGATCGCCATCAGCTAGACTGATCTTGAGCGGCTTGCTGCACTTGCTCTACCGTCAAACCTAACGCACCGGCTATTTGTTCGACACTTAATCCTAATGCAAACAACCCAGGCACCGACTCTAACTTAGCTTGCAGTTTGCCTTCCTGCCTGCCTTCTTCCAAGCCTTCCTGCTTGCCTTCCTGCCTGCCTTCTTCCAAGCCTTCCTGCTTGATGGATTGATACATTCTTGTCCGTCTCGAATTCGTCGTCTATTCCTAACATTGCTGCTAACTCCTGGCGGCTTAACTGGAAAAAGGCGTATTGCCATCAGCTAGACTGATTCTGTTGCGCTTGCTGAACTTGCTCTACTGTCAAACCCAACCCCTGTGCTACCTGTTCCACACTCAACCCCAATGCTAATAACTGGGGTACTGCCTCTAACTTGCCTTCTAGCTTGATGGATTGATACATTCTTGTCTGTCTGAATTCGTCGTCTATTCCTAACATTGCTGCTAACTCCTGGCGGCTTAACTGGGTAAATTTGTACAACAAGATAGTCTCTATTAATTCTAAAACTTTCCGTCTGGTTGCTTCATCCTCAAGTTCCTGTCGCGCTTGCAAAATTAATTCTCTGCCTCGTTCGATGGCTGTATCTTCACTTTCTACAATTAACTGTACAGTTGCCACTTCCAGAGAGTTTTCTGCTGCTTCACCTAACTCATCCAAATACACCCGCTGTACTTGTGTACTGTTTAGAAGCAATCGATACGGCTCTACGTCGCTTGGCTCCAAACTTCGGGTAGGATAGATGACGACACCCCGCCAAAAGTTAACCGATTCGTTTTGACGCAGGTAAATAAAGATTTCTGAAAATAAGCGTCGGTAGAACGTTGAATCTTGCTGAAACTGGACTTCGACGAAGTAAACTGGTTGGTTGGTAGAGTTGCGACTTGGCAGAAATACCCCATCAATCCGAAAAGCTGTTTCTTTGAGTTCAATAGAGGCGAATTCATAGACATTGGCATCCACATATTGCCAATCAGTTCAAAGAAAATTCTGGGAAATGCCTGGAATAGGCTATAAAATATTTTATCAGTTCGCACGTTTATTTAGTAGATGAAAATACTTGTAAGTTGAATTTTATCAAATAAAGTAAATCTTCTTCCAGCTTGGCATTAAAATTAGCGTCATAAATTTAACTGAGGCAGGGTTGGAGCCTTGGCAGTTTTATGGAACTTCTACGCGCAAGGGAGACAGAATTTATCTACACTTGCTGATGAAGCCTTATGAAACGGTTTCGGTGCGTGGGGTGCCGATAAAACAGGTGAAATCAGTACAAGTTTTAGCGGACGGACGCGAATTAGACTACACTACTCGTTGTGCGATCGCTGACTCGCTTTTCAATCCCGATCCGCTGGGTGAGTTAACAATTACTATGCCAAAATCAGTTATCGATGCTTACGCAACTGTAATTACAATTGATTTTGCTCCAGCAAATGCAGATTTCTAGGCTACTATTTTTTTTAGCCCAAAATAGGCTGTTTTTTTTTACGCAAAGGGTGCAAAGGTAAGCGCAATGGTACGCAAAGAAAGATGTAAGATTAAGGTTATTTGTTAGTGCCTATGCTTCAGTTTCAACCGCCTGGTTTTGGGCAAAAAGTTATAGAAACCTCGCTGGGTTCGATGGTTTACTACACCGCAGTAGAGGAACCGTGGTTAGGGCAACTACAAGCTGAATTGCCACCGTTAATCTTCCTGCATGGCTTTGGTGGCGGAGCCTCGGCATACGAGTGGTCGAAGGTGTACCCGGCTTTTGCGACCACTCACCGCATATTCGCCCCAGATTTAATTGGTTGGGGAGAGTCGGATCATCCAGTCCGAGATTATCAAATTGCAGACTATTTGAAGACGCTGACGGAGTTTATTGAAAAAATTGCTATTTCTGGAGGAGAGCAAAGCTTTACTCCTGTAAAAGTGGTGGCATCTTTGCTGACAGCGGCTTTTACAGTTCGTCTCGCTATTGAACGTCCGGAGTTATTTGGGTCGCTGTTTTTAGTATGTCCCTCTGGGTTTGCTGATTTTGGGCAAGATGCTGGGCGCAGATTACCGCTTCAAGTAATTGGAACTCCGCTGTTAGATAAGCTAATTTATACGCTGGGGGCGACAAACGAAGTGGCGGTGCGGAATTTTCTGGAACGGTTCCTATTTGCTAAGCGAGAACGATTGTCTGAAGAGATAGTAGAGGCTTATTTGGCGTCAGCGCAGCAGCCGAATGCAGAATATGCGGCGCTGGCGTTTTTGCGGAGCGACCTTTATTTTGATCTCGCCCTGTATATCCAGCAATTAACGGTGCCGACTTTTATCCTGTGGGGCGAACAGGCACAATTTACCAGTGTGAATCTGGGGAAGCGTTTGGCTGGACTGAATCCAAAAGCAATTCGCGGGTTTCAGCCAATTGTGGGAACGGGAGTGCTACCCCATTTGGAGCAACCAGAAGTGGTGATTGGACTGCTTCAACGGTATTTATTAGCAGCTAATTGCTAATTGTGTTTTTCTCGGTCTGCGAAGTAGAGCGCAGCTACACGAATAGTCTTCTATTAAACGGATGCTTTACATCCTTTTTCTGAGCTAACCGTTAATTTGGGATAAGCAATGCGTTGGTGATTATATTGTTGCCAGACTTGGACGAAAACTTCAGCAATGCGGGATAATTCTTCTCGTGTTAACCCAGAATCAGCTAACTGGTTGTCTTGCCAACGGGTGCGGAGAATTTTGTTAATCATGGAAAGGGCTTGTTCTGGATTGGCATCTTTAAGCGATCGCAATGCTGCCTCACAGGAATCTGCCAACATCATTATCCCCGTTTCCCGCGACTGGGGAATCGGCCCGTCATAGCGGAAATCTTCCTCCCGCACGATTTTAGTGGGGTCTTTCTGGGCTATCTGCTGCGCTTGGTGATAAAAATAGGCAATCAACATTGTTCCCTGGTGTTCTGGGATAAACCCCTGAATTGCCTTGGGCAATCGGCATCGCCGCGCCATCACTATGCCCTCAGTAACGTGCTTTTTGATAATCTCGGCACTCTTCCAGGGGTCATCAATTTCATCATGCTTGTTGGGACCGCCCATCTGATTTTCAATAAATCCTAATGGATCGTGCATCTTCCCAATATCGTGGTATAATGTACCAGCTCGAACGAGTTCCACATTACAGCCTAGTTCCCGCGCTGCGGCTTCTGCTAGGGTGGAAACGAACAGCGTATGTTGAAAAGTTCCGGGAGCTTCAGCGGCTAAACGTTTCAACAGGGGACGGTTGGGGTTAGCGAGTTCTGCCAGACGAATCGGCGTCACCAAGTCAAATACGTGTTCTAGATAGGGACTTAAGCCCAGTGCCACAATACTCCAGGCTAAACCGGAAAAACCGCATAAGGCAGCTTCTTGGAGTACGGTGTACCAAATTGAACCCGTTGCGGCACTAAGAATCAGATTGACAATCAGGTAGACAGTGCCTTGAGTTAATCCGACGCCAACGCCAAGGAAAGCGAGTTCTTCGCGCGATCGCATTTTCCCCGCCAGTAAGCTCATCATGATTCCACCAGCAGCACCCGCCAGCAAATAATCCCAAGTGATGGGCAGGCTAATCGATAACACGCCACTCAGCAGTCCCACAACGGTGACACCCAACGCAGAACCGTAAAAACTGCCCACCAATAAACCAACTGCTGGCAAATTCGTATAGCGAACACCCAAACTCACTAGCACCGGCGTACTCAAAGTCAGCAGCAATATCAGCAAGTGATCTCGTTGCCGGATTTGGGGATGAAATCGCCGTTCCACCAGCCAGAACGTACCCACGGCACCCGTGACGAGAATTCCAAAACCAAGCAATCCAGACCAACTGAGGCTCCGGCGACTTAATTGAAAATACTCTAACAGCACAAAATCTGCCTGAGAGATGGTTTCGCCAGCGCCGACAATCACCTCATCTTGCCGAACTGCGATCATTTGCAGTTCCACCGCTTTTGCCGCCTGTTCTGCCAGTTGTTTCGTTTGTTCTTGATCTTCTGTTAAGTTGGGGCGCAGTCCCCAGAGCAACATTTGGGTTGCCACCGACTCAGCCTCCGGGGGAACGAGCAAATTCATCTGCACTCTCAGCGCTTCCTGCAAGATACTGTCAGGCAAGCCTGGGGGAATGCCTTGGGTGAGCATTCGTTCGGCAATCTGGGGGATGCCGGTTTTTGTTTGCTGCCAAGTTTCATTCGACAAGTCAAGCAGGGAGGCATCGTAGCGCCTTTCTGGATTGCCATCTGAGAAGGCGGCGACAGCTTTGGCGTATTGCTCGCGGGCTTGGTTAATGGTGGCAATCAGGGCTGAAAATTCTTGGGGACTTGCGACCTGATGGTAAGCTTGGAGTTCGACAACAGCAGGTGTTGCTGAAATATTCGCTTGCCCGTTAGCATCCGGCAACGACACTGACTGGGATTGATTCACTTTAATGTCGGTGTCAACCGCTGCCAATATGGAGCGCCACTCCCACTCCGCGCACTTGCGGAGGTCAATCTGAGTCGCAGCAGACAATATGGCAGTCGAAACCATCGGGAAAGAACCGACGAGCTGTCGGAGGTCTTCGGCGGTACGAAGCGATCGCTCCAAATCCTCGTAAACTTGTTCGGTTACGTCCTGCTGGATCGTCAAGACGGGTACGGCACCCGTGCGGGCTGCTTTCCGTTTTTCTTCCGTGGTGATACTATCTACCACACTAGCGTCAAACGGTGCCCGAATGGTCTGCGGTGCGATCTTGCCTACGGCGAGCTTTGGCGCATTGTAGTAGCGCTGCCCCATCGTTCCGGTGAGGGACACCACTGCCAGCAGCCAAACAATCCGGGGACGGTTTCTGCGGTTTTGGAGAGTCGCATTAAGACCTAATCTTAGACCTTGCGCCGGTGTAGCGGCAGGCGAATCAAAAAGTCGGGATGGTAAAAGACTGCGAAGGGGCTGGTACGTTCGCCGCCATTGATCAAGCTGGTGTGTCAATGACTGAAGCGTCTTCATGTTTATAGTATGGCTGTCGTTTTAGGCGACAGGAGTGATAGGAGCGAAAAGCAGATTGGCATTGATAAAAGGCACCTTACAGCAATCTTTACCCTTGGCGGCACCCAGTTCTTGGCTTCATCCTACCTTACAAAACACTGCCCAAAATGCCTATCCCCCCTGGGGGATTTCTCCCATTAGATTTAATTTATCTGACCAGCTGACATGGGCATCTATCGCAGGCATTAACAAAAGATTAACGCGGTTGAATTACATGGGGAGCTGCTACGGCGCTCATTTGCTGGACTGGCTTTGCTGTTGAGGCATCATAAACACCAGACCAAACAGCGAGGAGATTGTCTGCTAGTTGACACAACTGGGCATCTGAGGTAATTCCCCACCTCGGTTGATTCCAAGATAGCCGCCATCCCGCAGGAATGCCCACTGTACTGTTATACGCTCCTGACAAAGCACCCGTGATGCCGCAGGTAATCGGCGGTTGATAGCCGCTACGGGCAGCACGGGCGACACTCAGGCGAAAATCTTCATACGTACTCAGGAAGCAATAAAAGCTGAGAGCGATGGGGGTACTCTGAGGCTGGGCATTCCGACATAGCTGAGCGATCGCCAATTCTAAGCCAGCATTTTCTTCTAATAAAATTTGGACTTGCTCCAATTGTTGCACTAGAGGCGTCTGGGAATCTCCTAAGAAGGCAAGGATTTTGGGAATCAAAGTGGCGGGATTGAGTTTTTCTCGGAGGGATTGGGCGATCGCGTATCCCACTGCTAACGCCCCATCTCTCAACTCTGGCTCATCCTGCCAGATGCTGACAACTTGTTCTAAATTTTGCCGCAGTTTGGCTTTATATTCGTGGGAGAACAGCACAATCGGCAGTGTGGCAATAATGGCTCCTGGCGTAGGCGCGTCAGCACTGTTCGCGTCTATATCTAAGAATTTTTCCTCTAAGAATTTTTCCGTGAGGTGACGCCAGTCTTCCAAATCAAATTTACCCTGCCCAATTAAGCTTTCTGCACCCCAAACCGCCATTTTTCCCCAGCTAGTAGACGGATGTGACTGTTTTTTGCCCTGAGGTGTGAAATCCCCGAATGCAGCCCCCAATAAGGTGCCGCGAAACCGACTTAAGAGAGAGTAGCGCATGATTTCTATAGTAGAGGCGATCGCGCCTTAGATGGTGTTCTCTCAACATCTGCCGTGCTGGAGTCTACCGTCTCTCCAGGAGAATCGCGCTTTCACTGTAAATTTTCCCTTGTAATTACTTCTCCCGTTTGAATATTTCTCAAAAAGGGAATTCCTATCCAAACTTCTATCGAAAAATTATAAGATGAATTGTAGTCATCTACGATATAACATCCATTAAAACCGCGAGTTTTCTTAAGGGAAATATTCCAACTCGGTGGCGATACACTCCAATATTTAGCTTTCTCACTACATGTGTTTGTTAAATTTGTTTTACTAATTTTATAAGGTAATTCAACGATATCTATTAACTCATAGCCGTAATCATATTTGCCCAAAATTTTCAGAATATCTTCCCAGTTCTGAACTTTTAGCTTTTTGTCGAATATTTGTGAATTCAGCCAGGAATCACCAATCTCAACCAGTTGTTTCGCGATTGACTCTACCCGATGCTTGTCTTGCTTGAGAAACTCTAAATCTTCTGGAAGTAATACCCGATTGGGTAGGATAGTCCAAACTTCAAAGGAAGTCTCTGTATCAAGTGAGAAAGTGGATTTTTTTATACCTGGTATGTCTTCAAAAACTTGCACGGCGCTAATGGGTGCTAAGGAATCTAAATATTTAGATTTAGTAGAACCCGTTTCAACTTCTGGTAAATCTTTTGGATAATTCTCAGCTAAATGATAATCTGGAGCCTTACATAACTCTTCTGGAAGATAGGATTTGGTTGAAGTTTGCACTGCTCTTCTCCATTGAAATGATTTTTGTTTAAACAGAGTAGCAGAACTGGTAATACCATTCAGTGTTGCCGTTTACTAAAAATAGAAATTGTTAATTAGCAAGTTTTTTCTGCCTAAAGATAGATACATGATGGATAAATAACTCAAGCGCGATCGCTCATCAAATTTTACAGAGGCAAAACAAGTCAAGCATGGGTAAGAGAAATGCAACAACTGAAATTTAGAGTAAGATTACCTATCTCCAGTCAGAATTCAGATGCCAAATGCGCGAATTATGCTAGATTTGGTTGTCCTTGGGAATGGATATGAAAACCCTTTTTCATCGTTCCACTTGGCAGCAAGGCTCACAGCGAGTCCAGATTTTAATTGTCATCACAAGTATTTTCTTCGTTAACATTCCATCGGGACTCGCCCAGGAGACTGCCTCGCCAAAATCTACACCCGTGAGGATTTCAACTGAAGAACAATATTTTGCTGATGTTGTTGTCAGAGGACGTCCAGTTTTTCAAGTTGGTAGTTTATCTGGAATCAGTGCCCAAGAGCGATCGCAAATTATCAATCGGCGGATTGCCAGCATACTCCTGCAATCGGAGGCTTTGGGGCAAGTTACCGTTAAACCAGACAATCCACGGAAGATAGCCACCTTACAACTAAATAACCGAGTATTAATGACCGTAACTCAACAGGACGCCCGCGACTTTGGTGTGTCCGTAGAGGTGCTTGGCGAGAAATGGGCGAACCAATTAAATCAAGCTTTCAAAAAACCGCCTCTAGCCATTGATGTCGGACAACGACTTTATATTACCGTGCGCGATCTGGTACGGGACGCCATCAGCAGCTTGCCCTCCATTTTAGGGGCGCTGGTAGTCGTTGGCATCACCTGGGTAGGCGCTAGAGGCGTGCGTTACATTGCCTTGAAATGGGCGCAGAAAGAGACAGAAGGCGATCGCAGCACTGAAATTCTGATGGGGCGGGTGGGATACGGCGGAGTCTGGGTCATTGGCTCAGTCATCGCTCTAGGTGTCTTGGGGCTTGACATTGGAGCTTTGCTGGGAGCCTTGGGACTCACCAGCGTAGCGATTGGTTTCGCCCTCAAAGAGGTTTTCAGTAACTACATTTCCGGGATGATTTTACTTGCCGCCCGACCTTTTCGGTTAGGAGATCAAGTGACGATCAAAGATTTTGAGGGAACCGTCACCCAAATTCAACTGCGGGCAACCACTCTAAATACCTATGATGGGCGGAAGGTGTATATCCCCAATCAAGAAGTTTTCCTCGCCAGCATTATCAATAACACGGCTTTCAAGCACCGCCGCAGTTCGGTTACGGTTAGCATTGCCTATGGTGCCAATA
The DNA here is from genome assembly GCF_042747725.1 of Coleofasciculus sp. H7-2. Classification (NCBI taxonomy): domain Bacteria; kingdom Bacillati; phylum Cyanobacteriota; class Cyanophyceae; order Coleofasciculales; family Coleofasciculaceae; genus Coleofasciculus; species Coleofasciculus sp. H7-2. Next base: position 203,372 of record NZ_JBHZGO010000101.1, on the reverse strand, counting down.
TTTCTACTGCTAAACAAGTAATTACCGATGCGGTTCTCAAAGTCAAAGGCGTGCAGTCAAAACCAGTACCAGAAGTCCTGGTGCGGGAACTGGATGCTGGGAAGGTGAATTTGGAAATCCGCTTTTGGGTGAGTTCCCGGCGTCTGGAGTTTTTAGAAACCACTTCCAAAGCAAATGAGGCGATTAAAGAAGCCTTGCACAAGGCGGAGATTGAGATACCCACCGAAATTTATACATTGGTAGTCCGCAAATCGCCGACTGAGCCTGATAGCAATCTAACAGACTGGGATTCCCAGAAGAGGCTTCCTAATGGCAAGTAAGCTGTCCTAGAGTCCCAGTCTGTTAGCTAAGAATAGCTACGAACAAAGCGCGCGCGATCGCTTTTCTACTGCACTGGCACCGATGGAGATGCAGAACTGATACCGCTTCCCGTGCCTCGGTTGTATTTCAAATAAAACCCTGCCACTACTAACAAGATAATCACGAGAGTACCAATACCGAGGGGACTGGGAAGCCAGAAGACTGCCTCAATATGGTTCACTTCACCTGGTTTGAGCGTCCAAATTAGCAGATGTCCTTTCTCAGAGACAACCGGGTTGATAGCATTCTCCGCCTTCTCAACACTCCTCGCGCCCCAAGGGGTTCTCAAGCTAAAGTCCAGATCGAACAGCGAACCGGGACTAACGATAACGTTACCGTTAGTAGAAAGAACGCCGAGCGATCGCAAATCCAAATCGTAGCTTAAGCGATTCCGTATCCAGAACAGGAAATTCCCCTGTCTCAGACTCAGGTGGGAGTTAATCTTCGGTAAATCTGTATCTGTCGCCGCCTGAGAACCTTTCTTTGCAGGGGGATTAAAAAACTGGTTAAACTTCTCCTCCAGTTCCGCGCCGCTAGCGAACGGAATTGTCACCACAACTTCCTGGTTTGAGATGCGCTTCGTTTTCCCTTGCAATTGTCGCGCCCGACTCTGAAGGCTATCTAACCATTCCTGTGCCTGGTCGCTGCTCAATGCCGTCAGCTGTTCGCCCAACTTGATATGCTGGACAATCTCGCCACGGTTCGGATTCTCGAACCTCACCCCAGCATCATACTGAACGCAGCCCGACAGTAACACTACCGCTAACAGCATCGCCCAGAGAACCCGCATTTTCGGCAATACCTCACCGAAAAATCCCCTCAAACTCCGACTCAAAACAGCTAACTTCACGCCTTTGTCTCCTCCTTACTCCTCTGGTTGCGTTCTCTCTTGCCGGAAGCAGTTCGTTACCCTTGTCGCGCCGCCACACTCAACTGCTGGAACAACAAACTCGGCAAGAAACTACCCCCGCCTACCCATTCCGGCTGATCTCCCAAATCCACCAGATTTTTAAACGCCTCAAAAATACTACCAGCCACCATCGTATTCTTCACTCGACCGACAATCTGACCTTTTTCTACCTTGTAGCCTAAATCCAGATTGACAGAAAACTCTCCAGCCAGTTGATTCGACTGTCCAGCACCGAGAACCTGATCCACAATCACACCCTCATCCATGCTGGCAATCAAATCCGCCTTCGATGTCTTCCCAGGCGCAAAGCAGAGATTCACCAAATCCGGGCTGGGGCGAGACAAACCACCCCGAAAGCCGTTCCCTGTAGACTCACAGCCAGCCCTTGCTGCCCAGCGCCGATCCCAGTAAAATCCTTTCACCGTGCCTTGCTCGATAAACATTTTGCGATGGGTGGGCGTGCCTTCATCGTCAAAAGCACAGGCAGATGACCCGATGCTGGGGTCTTCAAATAAATTTAAGCGTTCGTCAAATAGGGTTTCGCCTAGTTTACCGACCAAGGGAGAGGCTTTTTGGACGATACTTTGACCGGAGAGAACTGTCTTAAATAAGCGTCCGATGGCACTAGCGGCGGTAGGATTAAATAAAACGGGGAAATATCCGCTCTCAATGGTTGCTGGCTGCTCTGCTAGAGCGTATTTTTGTAATAAATCTTCAAGCAGGCGATTAAAATCCGGGACACCTTCACGGGCGATATCGTAGCTATAAACCTGGAGAAAATCTTCACCCCGTACTAAATTCCCAGAAAGGCTGGCACTGACAACTTGGCTGGTGCGCGAGGCGTAGACATCCGCACTGGTTGCAATCTTTACGTTACCCGTGCGGACGTGAAACCCCACATCTACCAGAATATCGGAGTTGTAGTCGTGGATTTGGGAAATTAAGCGATCGCCAACTTCCACTAATTCTTGGGTTGCTGGCGGCGTGTATTTTTTTTCTGGTTCCGTCACCTGTACATCAGCAGCAAATTCAAACTCAGCCTTGTCGCCAATTTCTGAAGTTTGTACGGCAGCATCCACCAAATCTTCTAGCCGCGTCAAGTCAGTGGAACTGGCAAAACCCAGCCTCCCCTCGTGTAGCACTCGCAGCGCTACTCCTTGCAGGGCTTTGGTTTGCAGAGATTTTAAGCGATTGTTTTCAAACTCAACTGGTGTGTCTTGGCTTGATAGATAGTAAACCTCAGCGGAGTCGGTTCGTCCCTTCGCCAATTTTAGAATCTGCTCCAGCGTCGCATCAGTCACCATCTCAGGTTCTCCAGCTTCACCCATACTCATCTTAAAGCTACCAGAGGGACTCGTTGCAATACCGCCGTAAATACAGATAGGAATTTTACCAACTGCTGCTAATTGTTCTACGACTGATGCTGGAATTTTCTAGTGTCCGTGAACCAAGCAAATTTGAGCAAGTCTACTTGAGAAATAAATTTTAAAAGGTGCGATCGCTTTCAGATACTGATGGCTTAATTCTGGTGATTTGCCAGTATTGTACTGAGCGCTTTTTGCCGAAGATTATCTCCCGAATATAGCGGTGGCAGATGTGGTGATGTGCGGCGAGTCCTGAAAAAAGAGTTAGCCCGAACTCACGTTAATTTCTTCTGGGTATTGGTAATTGGTCATTAGTCAATAGACAATTTCCAATTACCCATGACCCAGTTCCCTTTATGGCAGTTGGTTCAACCAAGGACTGACATCTACGGCTAACTTTTGACCCAGCAGTAGCAACTGACGTAGCTGAGATAAATTGCCGTTAGTTTCTGATGCCAATAGAGGCACAATTTTGCTGTGGAGGCAGCTAAAGTAGAGTTCTTGAGCGCGGTGCAAAGATAAGCCAAGGTGCAGCTGATTGCCCACAGAAATCATCCGCTCTAAACGTTGAATATCTGCCTCTAGGGTGGCTGGGTTAGAGTCGTGTAGAAGCTTCCAGAGCGATCGCAAGATCAACTGCTCTAAAGTTTGCTTGGCATCGGGGATATTCAGCTGACAGCGCAGCTGATTCGCTTCTTTGGCGATCGCTTCCAGTTCTGCCAGTTGATTCAAACCTTGCTGGGGTTCGCCGTTTTCTTGCTCTAGTGCCCGTAGAGACATCCGGGCGCGGTTAGAAATTGCCACTTCTGCCGCTACTTGCAACTCTTGCGGAACCGGCAGTTCATCCCGCTGGAATGCCATCAAGATACCGTAGTTATCGCGGTAAACCTGTGTATAAAGCTGGTCTAAGCGCGTTAAAGTTTTCTGACTCAGCAACCGCATAATCCGGTGCCGTTCCTCAGCAAATAATTTCTGCAAATTGAATGAAGTACCCCCAAACAGTTGGGACATCGTCAGGATCGCGTGAGCAGCACTCGCCTGTTGCAGCGCCGCAAACAGCTTTTCCTTCAGATGGCTATAAGTGCGGCGACCGGCAAACGGTTGAATGCAGCAGTGGAAATCCCAGCCGCCCAAATGGAGAACGGCAAAGACTAAATGACTGCTTTCCCAGGTAATTTCTGAAGTCAGTCGCAGTTGCCCCACAGCCAGAGTCAGCGACCCCATGCGTTGCATCTGATAATCCAACTGATGGGCATCGTAGCAGTAGACCCGCTGTTGCTGGGGATAGGTGGTGAATAGGGAACTGATGGCATAGTGTGCTGCCACTTGCTCCATCCCGATCTGGGCACTTACCACCAGCTGCCGGTACACCTCAGCACCGTGCTTGAATAAATCAACATTACTGGGAGCTTGGGAGAGGCGTTTGATAAATCCTTTTTCCAACTGCACGCCAGAGACATCACCGGCAAGTTCCAAGGCTCTAGCGGCGTAGCGGAGAATCTGCGTTCCTTCGGGTCTTGAGAGTTCTTCAAAGAACCAACCGCAACTGGTGTACATCAGCAGACTATGGCGCTGCATTTCCAATAGGCGCAGGGCGTCTACCTGTTCCGATGGTGTTAGTTTGCGGGTGCGATGGCGGGCAAGGAAGCGCTCTACATTGGCAGGAGAGCGATCGCGAATCACCTGGATATATTCATCCCGTGTAGCCCAAGGATCGCGGAAAAACTGGCGTCCCGTTTCCTCATAGACTTTGCTTAACTGATCCCGCAACCAATCCAGGGCATTCCGCAGCGGACGCCGCCATTGCTGGTGCCAAACTCCACCTTCGCCACCACAGCCGCAATCATCCTGCCATCGATTCACCCCGTGAGCGCAACTCCAAGCGGTGACAGGCTTCAGTTCCACTTCCCAGGTGGGAAGATTCAGACTCAGGTAATGGGCATAGTTGGTGACAGTCCAGCCGCGCCGGGGAAACTCTTCCACAAAGGCGAAGGCTAAGGTTTTCTCTGTACCGCTTTTGTGGTGTCCAAAGGTTTCGCCATCAGTGCCAACGGAGATCAGCTGCGAAGTCCGGCGATCGCCGCGCACTGCTGAACCGATGCGCCCAGCCAGCGTACCCGCCCAGCCCAGTACATCGTTAAATCCCATGTCCCGCGAGATGGGGCCATCGTAGAAAAAGATATCGATGTAAGGGCTATCTGGGGTTTGGTTGGTGGGGAATGAATACTCAGTGCTGAGGGGTGAATCTGGATTGCTGAGTGTGGGTTTCAGATAACAGCGATAGGGACGGGTAGGATCGATCTGAGAACCGCCCACTTCCAACCACTGAGTCACTGGCTGCTCGTCTGTGGGGAGCGGTCGGCAACGTTCAGCTTGAGAAGGTGCTAAAACAATAAACTTAATTCCTTCTGCAACCAATGCTTCTAAGGTTGCATAGTCTACGGCAGTTTCAGCCAGCCACATTCCTTCGGGATCGCGTCCAAATCGGGAGCGGAAGTCTTCTTTGCCCCAGCGGATTTGGGTGTATTTATCCCGCTCGTTGGCAAGCGGCATGATGATGTGATTGTAAACTTGCGCGATCGCATTGCCGTGTCCGTTCAGGCGATCGCTACTTTTACGATCTGCTTCCAGAATTCGCTGATATACCTCCACGTCGTAGCGTTCCAGCCACGACATCAATGTGGGACCAATATTAAAGCTGAAATACTCATAGTTATTCACGATTCCCACAACCTCGCCCCGGTCATTTAGCACTCTGGCAAAGGCATTCGGGCGATAGCATTCATGGTAAATCCGTTCATTCCAGTCATGGAACGGAGACGCACTCGGCTGGCGTTCAATCGCATCTAGATAAGGGTTTTCGCGGGGCGGTTGGTAAAAATGACCGTGAACGGTGACATAAACGCCGGTAGCCGTTTGCAGGGGATCGGTCGCCACACTGGTGTTTGCTGTTCCCTCACCAGAATACTGTGAAGCCGGTCTATCAGCAGCAGAAGTCATAGGATCGCATCCAAAATTAGTAAAAAATTAGGGTCAATAACTTATCCAGCCAGACTGAACATCCCAGCGTTTACTTTGACGCCAGGGAAAAAGCAGGTTAACTCAGTCCATCTGGAGAAGGCGAAGACTAGCCACCCAAACATGGCAAAGACTCTTGGGGGCGAAGCCTTCTCTCCTTGAATTGGGGGATCAAAGCAATCAGTTTAACATCCAAATATTTTGCCCGTACCGATGAGCAACAGCCTGTGCCCCATGCAGGTGACGGTCAATGAACAAAATTGAAAAGCCAGGATAGTTACTTGTTACTTACATGATTCAAGCGCAATGCTCCCATGCTTGGAACACTAACTTCATGCAAATGAATAGTAAATTAACTTTGCTTAAGGAATCCTGCATCTAAAGAAATATTCCGTTACATACTCAAAAACTGAAAGAAGTCAGAACACCCAACAAGCGGCTATCCTAGACACGAGCTAAATACGAAAAATTTGGATGCTGTCTCTAAACACGTTTTTTTCCATTCTTTTGTTGTTTATCCCCATTTCCATTACGGCCCATTTTCTGGAATGGGGATCGTCAGTTGTCTTCATCACCGCTTGTCTGGGGATCATTCCTCTTGCCGCTTGGATGGGCACCGCTACGGAGGAAATCGCGGTTGTTCTTGGTCCCTCCTTGGGAGGATTGCTGAATGCCACCTTTGGCAACGCAACCGAACTAATTATCTCCCTAGTCGCCCTCAACGCGGGGCTGGTGGATGTCGTCAAAGCGAGTATCACCGGCTCTATTATCAGCAACTTACTGCTGGTCATGGGCTTTTCCATGCTGTTGGGGGGCTTGCGCTACAAAGAGCAGCAATTTCAGCCAATGATAGCCGGGGTAAATGCCTCTGCAATGAATCTAGCAGTGATTGCGATGCTGCTACCAACTGCGATGGACTATACCTCCACTGGGATCGACGAAGCTGTAGTCCAGCAACTTTCGGTCGCCGTTGCCGTAGTGTTAATCGGAGTCTATGGGTTGACGCTGCTATTTTCTATGAAGACCCACAGCTATCTCTACGATGCAGGTGTGGCAGAACAGGAGGTACTCACTGAGTTAGCTGAGTCGAATCTCGCTCCAGAAGATCCCGAACACAAAGTTAACCTGCCCTTATGGATTGGGGTGCTATTAGGCGCAACGCTACTGGTTGCGGCGGAGTCGGAACTATTGGTTGCCTCGCTGGAAGAAGCCACCTCCCAACTGGGTCTGACGACACTGTTTACGGGGGTGATCCTGGTGCCGATTATTGGCAATGCTGCCGAACACGCCACCGCTGTCAGCGTGGCGATGAAAAATAAGATGGATCTTTCTATCTCGGTGGCGGTGGGTTCTAGCTTGCAAATTGCCTTATTTGTGGCTCCGGTTCTAGTTCTGACAGGTTGGGTGCTGCATAAACCAATGGATTTGGACTTCAACCCCTTTGAATTGGTGGCAGTGGCAGTGTCAGTATTAATTGCCAATTCGATTAGTTCTGATGGCAAGTCGAACTGGTTAGAAGGCACGCTGCTATTGGCTGCTTATGCAATTTTGGGGTTGGCTTTCTACTTCCACCCAGTCATGGCGGGGATCGGGTAGAAAGACAAAAGGTAAAAGTTCTTTCTTTGAGCTTTTGAGTTTTCTGATGATTCCTCCGGCGTCTATCGACTGTTAAAAAAGGCGATCGCATCTACTGCTTCTAAGATTGTGCAGAAAATATGCGATCGCTCCACGATCGATAACCTGAATGGGTGATTCCTTTTAACCTGGCGCTAGCGAGGGGGAAGCGTGGGTTTCTGATTTTTGTTGCACAAACCTTGGCGCTAATTGCCATCGCCTTTATTGTAAACTCAGAAATTTCTCTAAGGCGGCAACCATGACTGGAGGCCAACGACGGACATTTTTTACCCAGTTAATATCTTTATAGCGGCGATCCATTCCGACAACGGCAACCCAGTTACTTTCGGCTTCACCCCGCTTTCCCTGTTCCCAAAGAGCAGCGGTTAGGGCAGCCCGCATATCAGGAAACTGGGGGTATTTGCGAACAATATTCTTCATATTGCGAATCGCTTCTTTTTGCTCACCCGTTTGATACAGGGCGATCGCCCAATTGGCTCTGGCAAACGCAAAATTGGGAGCCAGATCGGCTGCTTTTTTGTAGTCAGCGATCGCGTCCTCCCACTCTCCCAATCCCGCTTTGGCATTCCCCCGGTTGTTGTAAGCCATTGCATCCTGGGGATCGATTTCTAGCACCCGATTGTAATCGGCGATCGCTTCCAAATATTTCCCCTGTCCTTCTAATGCAGTACCGCGATTCAGATAGGGATCGGTGGCGTTCGGGGCAAGTTCAATGGATTTATTAAAGTCGGCGATCGCATCTGACAATTTATTTTGGCTTACCTTAGAATTTCCCCGATTGCTCCAAATAGCCGGATTACTAGGAAATCGCTCAATCAGCTGAGTCCAAAACCCTTCAGCCGTGACAAAATCACCGGCATTCGTAGCGGTAAACGCTTTAGCCGCTAGTTCATCTCCTTGCTGCAACTCAGCTTCAGTGTAAGTGGAAGGTTGTTGTTGGGCGATCGCTGGCGGCACATTCACGAACCCAGTTGAAACAGTAATAAGCAGAACACTCAGTAAAGTCAGAATCCAACGAATCATATTATTTTGGCTTTTAGAATTTGGTAGCATCGGCGCTGTCCAGCAGAAAGCTAATCTGTGGCAATGCCCATCCTACTGCTGTATTCGTCATTCGTCTTTAGCTCATTGTCCTTAGAATAATGAGGAGTCATATCCTAAATGCTTTCGGGCTGCTGGAGTAGCAATGCGACCGCGAGGCGTTCGGTGCAAATAGGCAATCTGCAATAAATACGGCTCATAAACATCTTCAATCGTTTGGGCATCTTCCCCAGTCGCTGCGGCGATCGCTTCCAAACCCACAGGTCCCCCATTAAATTGCTCTATCATGACACTCAGCATCAAACGATCTGCCCAATCTAAACCCATCGGATCTACACCGAAGACTTCTAAAGCTTCCACCGCCACAGGTTGGGTAATTTCCCCAACCTTTTTTACCTGAGCAAAATCTCGCACCCGTTTTAAAAGGCGATTGGCGATTCGGGGAGTTCCACGGGAACGACGGGCAATTTCTTCAGCACCATCAGGCGTAACCGGGGCTTGGATAACTTCAGCAGTCCGCTGCACAATCAAAATCAGTTCATCCAACTCATAAAAGCGTAACCGTTGAATTAAACCAAAGCGATCGCGCAACGGTGACGACAGCGAACCTACCCGCGTCGTTGCTCCCACCAGAGTAAACGGCGGTAGCGGCAAACTGCGAGTTTTAGCACTTTGACCCTTACCAATCGTAATATCTAAGCGAAAGTCCTCCATTGCCGGATAAAGCAATTCCTCTGTCATCCGACCCAAGCGGTGGATTTCGTCAATAAATATAATATCTCCAGGCTTTAAACTCATCAGTATCCCCACAATATCGCGGGGACGCTCCAAAGCTGGTGCAGAGGTAATTTTACAAGCAGTTCCCATCTCCGTCGCCAAAATCAGCGACATCGTGGTTTTTCCCAAACCTGGCGGGCCATACAGCAGCAAGTGATCCATCGTCTCGCCTCTGCCTTTTGCTGCTTGAATAGCAATTTCTAGAACGCCCTTGAGGTCTTTTTGCCCGATATAGTCAGCCAGTCGCTGGGGTCGAAGACCTTCTTCCTGCTTGTCGGTTTCATCCATCGCCACAGTTGGCTGCAACAATTCTTCAACCGTCTCTTCTGGCTGAGACTTGCGGCGTCCCGCTGGCTTTCGGCGTTCCTGAGGTTGCTTGTTGGGTTCTTGAGGCTGTTGTTTAGAAGAAATTATTGCCATGATTAAAAATTTATTTTAATAAAAACCACTATGGCAGGAAGACACAGAAGGTTTAGAGTGTATAGGCTCTCATTATCATTACATCGCTAACTTAGAGGATTGTCATGCTTGCAAAAAGAATACTGCCTTGCTTAGATGTAAAAGCGGGGCGAGTTGTCAAAGGGGTTAACTTTGTCAATCTTCAGGATGCTGGCGATCCGGTGGAACTGGCACAAGCTTATAATCAGGCGGGTGCGGATGAGTTGGTGTTTCTGGATATTACTGCCACTCACGAAGACCGGGGCATCATTCTGGATGTGGTATACCGCACGGCTGAGCAGGTGTTTATTCCCCTAACCGTGGGCGGGGGAATTCAATCCTTAGAAAATATTAAACAATTGTTAAGGGCTGGCGCAGACAAAGTTAGCATTAACTCGGCGGCGGTACGCGATCCAGAGCTGATAAATCGGGCGAGCGATCGCTTCGGGAATCAGTGTATCGTTGTAGCAATTGATGCACGCAAACGCCAAGATCCCAGCAATCCTGGTTGGGATGTTTACGTGCGGGGCGGGCGGGAAAACACAGGCATCGATGCGATTAATTGGGCACAAGAAGTCGAGCAACGCGGCGCGGGCGAATTGCTCGTCACCAGTATGGATGCCGATGGAACCAAGGCAGGCTACGACTTAGAGCTTATACGCACCATAGCGGAACAGGTACAAATTCCCGTGATTGCCTCCGGTGGTGCTGGCAACACGAGTCACATTTATGACGCCTTAACGGAAGGCAAAGCGGAAGCCGCCCTGTTGGCTTCCCTCCTGCATTACGGAGAACTCACTGTATCAGAAATTAAAAACTATCTCGTAGAGCATCAAGTACCAGTACGGCTCTTGTAAAGGGGCAACTTCTTCCTTCTGGAAGAAGCGGCTTTGGCTTTGTAGCATCAATCTGTTCGGTTGTATATATTAGAATAAATGAAGTGTTACAAATCGTAAATTATGTTAGTTAGTATTTTAATTTTTGATGTGGCTCTGGTGGCTTGGTCGCTGCACCTGATGCAGGAAGCGTTCGACCAACAGGAGTTTTCCTTAATGCTCGCTGGCACCCTAGTAGCGCTATCGGCAGCTGCCATGTTAGTCGTATATTTCCTGATGAACAGCTACATGGGTTATATCAGCCATCTTGCTCAACACCCCTGCTCGTTTTAATAATTTAAAGTTGCTTTGCTGAAATTCTACTTGACGAGTTGCGAATTTTTAAGGCATAATCATAAAGCACCGTAAGGGGTTATAGCTCAGTTGGTAGAGCACCTCAATGGCATTGAGGGGGTCAGCGGTTCGAATCCGCTTAACTCCATAAACATAAACCTAAAGTCTAACCCCTGTCCGTCAACGGAGAGGGGCGAAAGAGTCTAGCGATCGCATTTTTTGGCGATAAAGTGGAAGCGATCGCGCTCTGGCTGGAGAAAGGAATCATGGAACAAACAACGAACATTGTCAGGACTTACGCAAAGCTTATACATATAGCGTTTTTTCGGGTTCAATCCCCCTGTGGTTGCCCTTACTATGTGGTGATATTTGCGTAAGTCTTGATAGCAATTCTATTCGACTTGTGAAATTCAAAAAACCGCGTAAGCGTTGCCATACGCGATCTTCGTTTTAGACGCAAATAGTTTCCAGGAAAGATAAGAAGCAGTTTGTTGGTTTCACAACTTATTTAAGATTGCTCAGAGTAATTCATTCAACAAATTTTAGACGCTAGTCTTAGGTTAAGAAGAATTTAAATTTATGAGTTGTTCATTGTAAAATTTAACATCTATCCCTTGAAATATATAAATGCCTATCTGAAGAAAGAAAAAATTAAAAGTTGCTGTTTTTACTAGCAGATATAGAAGAATCATTGGTTATCAGCTGAAAGACTATCCAAAACTCCTGAAACCCTTGCAAAATCGTAGGGAATGGTAGAGCGGAAGCGTAGGCGCGTTCATGCCGTAAGGCTTTAGCCTTCAAGGGAGAGTAACTAGGACAAACTCTACCAGTGCTGGGGAACGTGAACTCAAAGAGAGCCTACACATCTATAGCAATCCTAAATGATTTGCACTCTCCCTGTAGAGACGCGATAACCGCAAGTCTTCTACACTAAGGCGAATACTCGCGCACAACTTAAATAGGATTGCTATAGCAGATATACAAGAATTATTGGTTATCAGTTACAAAAAACTTATTTTTATCAACATTTACAATTAATTTACAGAGTTTGAGGAAATGCTCCATTATTTTGCATCCTCTTTAGGAGTTATGTATTTAATTCATTGAACTCAGTCGCTAGCTAGATGGAGCGAACGTAGAGATTTTTAGCGTAGATAGTAAGAGATGCAAGGAATATTGGAGGAAAAGAAAAACATGGTTCTTTACAAGCTTGAGGATTTTGACACAGACTATCAGGACACTTTTGGCGGTGAAGACATCAAAGGATTTGATGTTTATTCAGATACAAGTGATGACAAGGTTGGCAGCGTCAAAAATATCTTAGTTGATGAAGCCGGAAATTTCCGGTATCTGGTTGTGGATACGGGCTTCTGGGTTTTTGGTAAGCAAGTATTGCTACCAGTGGGTCGTTCTCGAATCGACTATGACAATCGGCGTGTTTCCGCTATCGGACTTAGCAAAGAGCAAGTAGAAAATTTACCGGAGTTTGGCGACGACCTGAAGGTTGATTACGATTACGAAGAGCAGGTAAGGGGAGTTTATCGCAACTCGGCGGTAGAGCCATCTGTGGAAACATCGGCACCTATCAACACAGCAACACCTTTGGACGCATCTGCACCTTTAGGGGCACCTGCTGTGGAACCTAGTTACGCGGCTCCGATGACAGGCGCTGTACCGGCTGAGGATAACTATGCAGCTTACGATCGCGATCGCTACAATTATCAGCAAGAGCCATCTTTGTACGATATGAACGATCGGGATCATCAAACCCTGAAATTGTACGAAGAACGGTTGATTGCCAATAAAACTCGCAAGAAAACTGGTGAGGTAGCGGTTGGCAAGCGCGTTGAAACTGAAACGGCACGAGTTTCAGTTCCCATTGAAAAGGAGCGAGTGATTGTTGAGCGCGTGACTCCAACAGACGCAGGAAGAGCAGTTGCTCCTGGCGAGGCTGCTTTCCAGCAAGGGGAAGCTGCACGGATGGAAATCTACGAAGAGACTCCTAACATTCAAAAGGAAGCCTTTGTGCGTGAGGAAGTCAGAATCAGAAAAGAAGTAGATCGTGACACGGTTAATGCCGAAGAACAGCTTCGTCGAGAAGAGCTGGATGTGAAGAACAACGATCTTCCAATTCAGGATCAAAATATCCGCAGCGATCGCGATCGCATCTAACCACGTTTAGACAAAGGGTGGACATTGCCCACCCTTTCTAAATCTGAAATAATGGGTGAAACGCTACAAATATTCAGGGGTAGGTCTTGTGCCTACCCCTGAATATTTGATCTGCAACTAATTTAAGATGCCACTAGCCTCAAGGTTCGCCACAATCGTCGCATCCCAAGACATCAAGTGTTTTCTAATCTGGCAGCACTAAACGCAACATGAAGAACCGAGCCAGAAAAGCTCATCCAGTCACGCCATATTGGTCATAGAGAAAAGGCTGACGAGAAGCCAAACAAAAACCAAATCAAGTATAAAATTAGGCGTTCAAAAATTAAACCAAGCCAATCCGCCTAGTGTCAAACCAATGGCAATCAAGGCAACCCAAATAAACAAATTGTCCTTGGTATTTACTTGGCCCAGATCGATAGGTTCCGGTTCTGGACGCTTTTGAGGAGTTTTCGTGGCACTCTTAACATTGCTACCCCGGCGAAATTCAGCTTCGCTGTCAGCGAGAGTTGTGAGATCGGGAATTTCAGTCAGCCATTCTGGACGCCTGCTGAGTTGCGGGGCTTCCATAATGTAGAGTAAGCGACGGCTTTGCTTGCTGGTTTCTGGATCGGGATGACGCCGCAGCTGTTTACACAGAGCGATCGCTTCTGTTGTTTGTCCTGCTGCTTCGTAAGCCGTCACCAGCCAAATCTGTATTTCTCCTCCCAATCGGGAGTTACGAGTAACCAAGCTACTCGCCTTCTCTAAATGCTGCACTGACTGGCGGTAATCTCCACGCTCAAATGCCGCTTTGCCAGTCTGGTACTCGGTTTTAATAATGTCGTGGGTTTCTGAATTCACTTTGCCAATCGAATTTAAAGAGAACTTTTTTTCGCTCTGTACGTCAACACCGACAGCCCTTTTAAATTTTAGCGAAGCGGATTATCCTGAAATCAAGACGGCTGAGATAAATTGCTTTTTCCAGGGTTTTAGCGAGCATCTGAAGACAGAAGTTGTCAGCAGTCAGTAAAGGGTTTTTTCGGTTTCGTTGTTTCAACATCACCCTTTCAGGTGAATCAACGAGGGGAATTCTCCTCGCTTTGCCAGGGCTTACCTTAAGAAGTAATTCAAAATTTCATACTTAGTACCATCCAAAATATCAGGATGTAAAACTATGCTCAAAACACTACCTCTGTCGCTGCATCGTTTTCAGCGGTTTTGCCTTGCCACCGCCTTAGCACCCTTGACGCTGGGCGTTACGGTACTAACTGGGGCGATTTCCCCAGCCAAGGCACAATTAATCATTCAGCAAGGCGTGCCTACTTATGGAGTTCCCCAGCAGTCAGTGGGTAGCTTTATTTATGGCAGTCCGATTCCCAGTCCGATTCCGATAAACCCAACGACGGGGATGAGCGATCGCGGATCGAGCAATTACTATCGACTTAATCCCAACCCCTATCCCAGTTATCCTGACTACTACCAGGGTTATCCCAACTCCTATCCTAGTTATCCTGACTACTACCAGGGTTATCCCAACTCCTATCCCAGTTATCCCAGCTACCCGATAGGATCGAACAGGAGAGTAAACAATTCGACACTGATCAACCCCACCCTGATCAATCCCCAGATTCGGGATTCCATCCTGATTAATCCAGTGATTGTGAGACCGCAAGGGTATCGCAGACACTTCAACCAGCCAAGGCGGATTATTATTCGCTAAAGGCGCACGCCTAAGTCATATTCGGAGGCGATAATCATCGAGCCGATACCGGCGTCGGTGAAAATCTCTAATAGCAGTGCGTGGGGAATGCGACCGTCAATAATATGAGTAGCCCGAACGCCTTGGGCAAGCGATCGCACGCAACATTTCACCTTGGGAATCATCCCACCGCCCACTACACCCTTCTCAATCAGATGCCGTGCTTCTGCGATATCGACCTTGGCAATCAGAGTGGATGGATCTTTGTAATCCTGTAAGATCCCTGGCGTATCCGTAAGCAAAATCAACTTTTCTGCCCCCAAAGCCGCCGCGAGTTCCCCAGCTACAGTATCAGCATTGATGTTATAAGCTTGTCCTGTTTCGTCTGTTGCCACGCTAGACACCACGGGGATGTATCCACTACTGACCAGCGACTGCAAAAGCTTGATATCAATACTGTTGACTTCCCCCACAAACCCAATGCCCTCAGCCCCTTCTGGGCGGGCTTTGATCAAATTGCCGTCTGTGCCGCAAAGTCCCACGGCGGAACCGCCTGCACGGTTAATTAAGGAGACAATTTCTTTATTCACCCGACCCACTAAAACCATTTCCACCACCTCCATCGTGGCGGCATCGGTCACGCGCAGGCCGTTTTTAAATTGTGGTTCGATTCCTAGTTTAGCCAGCCAAGAGTTAATTTCTGGGCCACCACCATGTACCACGATGGGACGCAAGCCTACACAGGATAAGAATACAATGTCGCGCATTACCTTATCTTTGAGCGAAGCGTCTTTCATCGCCGCGCCGCCGTATTTGACGACAACGGTGCGACCGGCAAAGTGCTGGATGTAGGGTAGTGCTTCGCTTAGCACTCGAACGCGAGTTGCTTCAGCTTTCTTGAGGTATTCGCTATCGTTGAACATTACTTAGCAGAATGGTGCCAGTTATGGTTTTCTAGAAGTTTAGTGCATACTGGCATCTGTGGCACGATTGGCGGCGACTGTTTTAAGATTCACTGACCGTTATTGCCTCGTGACTTCAGAACTGTGGGAATTGCTTCGATTACTTGCGTAGCAATTTGTTCGGGAGTTTGTCCCTCGCTAACGGTGATGTGCAAATCGGCTTGGGCGTAAAGTGGCTTCCGTTGGTCAAAACGCTTTGGGAATTCGGTAGCTATGTCAGAGTTTTTTAACAGAGGTCGGGTGGTATCGTGTTGCAAACGGGCGACTAAAAGTTCCACCGGCACATCCAGCCATACAACTAGACCGTTTTGTAGATAGCTCCAATTTTCTCGCTTCAGGATAATACCGCCGCCAGTAGCGATCGCTAACTTCGTATAAGCCGACAATTCCGACAGCACTTGGCTTTCCAACTTCCGAAAGCTTTCTTCGCCGTCACTAGCAAAAATATCATTAATCGATTTTTTGGCAACTTGCTCAATGACAGCATCGGTATCAAAAAAACGATAATCTAGATGCTGTGCCAATAAGCTTCCCACGCTTGTCTTCCCAGCACCCATCATGCCAATCAGATAAACATTGATGCCCTTGAGTCGGTCGCGCACGTTCTGATTGCTATTTTCCATATTTACAGTTGCAGGAGCGATCGCTGTCCTAGTTTAGCCATCAACTGAAGACTTGTAGGTTGGGTTGAGTGAAGCGAAACCCAACGATTTCCTTGTTTTGGTTGGATTTCGTGACCTTAACCCAACCAAAGAATAGAATTGAATTCTCGTTAAGTCAGTGTCATTCGTCCTAGTTTAGCCATCAACTGAAGAAATTGACTCTTTACCTAGATATCAAATTTCCAGGTAGCTATAGCAATCCTAAATGATTCGCGAACCCTTGTAGAGACGCGATAACCCTTGTGTCTACACTAAGGCGAATACTCGCGCACAACTTAAATAGGATTGCTATATCTTTTCCAGGTCTTCAAGCGACGATTGCCACTTCTCCACCAATCCCCCGCGCACGCTGCTTCTCACCCAAGGATGCAGATCGTAGCGTGGATTGCCTAGCTCATCTTGTACGTCTTCAATCAAATACCATCGTCTCAGATCCGCCAGTGCTGCGTCCAAGTCTGAATCTAGCAATTTCCCAACTTTAGACAACTCGGCTCTGCTAATCGTTGCATCCACCCCACCCATGTAACGCAGTATACTTTGTGCTGCCACATCGATTCGCTGCCACGCTGCCTCCAGACAGAAGCGGTAGAATGTCTCAACTTGTCGGCTGGCAAGCGTTAATTCCGACAAAATTGGCTCAAGTGCTTGATCGTGGAATACCCGCCCAGCCAGGAAATGCAGTGCTAAGGGTGCGCCGCGAGATAATTGATGCATTTGATAGAGCTGTTCGTTGCTTGCCTGTCTTAGTACCGAAATGTTGTTGTATTTTGCCTCGTCATCCAACAATTTAGACGACCATCTTGCTTCGAGTCCTGGGATTTCAATTAATCCCACATAGGGAGGTTTGGTGCGGTGTCGGCTGGTAATCAGCGCCCGACTGGGGTTGAGCATTTTGACGAGGTTCGCCAGAATATCTTCAACTTGTGCAGTTTCGGCATTGTCTAAGACGACGAGCAGTTTTTCTGCTCTCAAACGCTGGTGAACTCGCTCAGGGGGACAATCCAGTTGATGGGCGATTTCATTTAAAAATTTCTTCCACGTCAGCGCCTCAAACTGCTTTTCCTGGCTGATGTAACCATCCACCCACTCGCTTTGCCTCGCTGTCACCCACAGCACATCCGCGAACAGATTTCTGTCAAGTGCTTGTTTAGCGATTTGGCTTGCAGCTTCGGATTTCCCATACCCCGGAGTGCCGCTGAGGGAAAAAATAGAAAGTTCGGCGGGATCGTCCAGACGGTTCAATACTTCTTGAATGAAGCTTTCTCGCCCCCACACCATCCGACAGCGAGGATTCGGGATAAATAAGCCCCGATGGCGTTTTTCGTCCCGATCTGGTGGCGCATCGGCTGGGGCGCTGAGGGTTTGATTCGCCTCCCAGCATCCGACAAGAGTGGTAGACAAGCAGTCTTGAGTAACAACCCCTTCCCCGACAGTTGGACAGGACAGCAAGTCCTGAGAAGTGTCTGGAGCATTCTTGGAAAACTCGCTCCATTCATCATAGGAACAGTTCAGTAACAGATGACATAAGCCGTTAGCAATCCGATACTCGCAGGTTTGGCGGCTATCCAAGTTCAAAATCGCTTGTAAAGCTTGGCGTGAGGGTTCAAGTGTATGGAGTTGTTTACGCCACGCGCTCAAAAAGTCTTGCATTAGGGCACGTTTGCCTTCAGGCTTGTACTTTCTGTTGAATTCTTCATGTAGCTTTTTCTTTAAGCTTGCGGGCAAAAAAACGTTACTGTTATTTCTTCTGAGTTCAAATCCACCAGCCATATAGATACCGATAGACCTTTTTGCTTATTTCAGACCAAATTTGGAGTTTTGTGGTCAAAAATTCCTGCCAACTGCTGATTTGAGCGGCCAAATTGGCTTTGAATTACTTTGAAATTACCTTAGAATTGCTTTATTTCAATTTCAGTAATGCTACGGTTGCCTAATAAGGTTAAATTGTAAAGCACGGGTAATTTCACTTAGGTTTATCAAGGTTGGGTGTTCTACCATGAAAAATAACCTCAGCAATATCCGCGAAGTCGTCCAACAAGCTTTGAGTACAGGCTACCTAACTGTTGCCGCAGAAGAGCAGCTACGGGGATTTTTAACAACTAAGTATGGAATGGAAGACTTCAAGGCCTTTATGCAGTTGCAGCAAGCGGCAATGCTGGGCCAAGTGAGGCAAGAGTCTCGCGAACTCGCCCTTTCCCAGCGGCTTTCCTGTGGGAGTTTCAGTTCCCTATAATATAGCTGCCTACTCCGGACAGGAATGCGAAAAGCCGTGATGCTAGCGGCTAAGCCAAGCGTCAGCGAAAAATCGTCCTTTCCAGCCCCTGTTAACCCGGTAAGCTCAGACGACGGCTTGTTTCGTATCTCCCAGATGGAGCGTTAATTAGCCCCAAGCTTAATAGAAGAGCCACGTCTTTGGTAGTCATTTCTTCACAAATCTGCTCAACTAATTTGTCAGCGAGATATGCCCTGACGACAGGCGGCAGGGTGAAATTAGTCGAGGTTTTTTCAATCAGCGATCGCCGTCGCAAAGATTCCATTGCTTCTAGCTGCTGTCGTTTCGATACTCCCGGTACCCCCTCGTCTGGCAAGGAACGGATGGGAACTAACTTGTGACGAATTGCCAGCCAGTACATGACTTTTTTTTCTAAATCCGAGAGGCGATTGAACTGCCCATCTAATAGGTCGCGGATATCCCCGAAAACAACCAGACCTTCTGCTAAAAAGTCGGTAATATTCCCGTCAAAGACATCTTGAATCGTCGTTGCCACGATTTTCAGAACTAACGGATTTCCGGCATAGCGGTTGATCAGGACTCTACATTCTTCGGCTGAGCCAACTAAACCTTTGAGTTGCAGTAACTCTTGTCCATCGGATGCTGATAACCCCCTCAGTTCTAGGGAACGAATGGGTAAGTTTTCTCCTTCCAGGGAGGCAATTTCTTTCGGTTTCTCCCGACTGGTGAGAACCAGGCAGCTGGGATGGCGTTCTTCTCCCAGACGCCGGAACAGTTCCCCATATCCCTCATATTCGGGACGATAGTACCCAGCGTGTTGGATGGGGGACAAAACTTCCTCAGCTCGATCTAGGATGATCAGACAGCGGTGCGATCGCAGATAAGCCATCAGTTGGGAAATTCCCTCATCTGCGGTGGCGTCGCCGATTATTTCCTGCCCTTGAGACAGAAAGTGAACCAAGTTTGCCACCAAATCTTGAACTGATGGAGCATGACGTAGCGATCGCCAGATGACAAACTCAAAATCTTGCTGAATCTGTTCTGCCAGCTTCACGGCGAGAGCAGTTTTTCCGATTCCCCCCATCCCCAACAATGCCACTAAGCGGCAGCTGTCGTGGACAATCCACTGCTCTAAGGTTGCCAGTTCTTCCTCGCCGCCGTAGAAAGCTGCTACATCAATCACTTCTTCCCAATCTTGGGAAGCGATCGCTGCCCCGATGGCAGATGTCTCAGCTTGACTTTCTTCGGGTAAGTTAGCGGAATCTTTTTTATATCCAGCTTTTGAGAGCAAGTTGGTGACGCGGCTCCAGTTCTTTATTTTTATTACGTCACCCGTCTGGCGAATCAGGAGTTCTTGAATGTATTTGTACAGCCCATTAGATAAGTAAACTCTAACGGCACTGCTAGTGCGACTTTTGTAGACAGTGTCTGCTATTTCTGCTGGACTGTAGCCACACAGCAATCCTCTTAAGAATTTCTTCTCAACAGGTGTCAGACTCCTTCCTTTGGCAGATCCCAAATCTATGTAAAGCTTCTCTAAATGCCAATTATTTGCTGCTTCTGCAAACTCGTCGTCCTGCCGCTCAACAGTTGATGCCATTCCCTTGCATTGCTATCCCTAATAAAGGCTATCAACGCCTGATTCTAACGGATTAATTATGAAATACTAACGAAGTTACGATGAAGTTATAACGAATTTAATAACGATTGTTAGGCGAATTTTTCTGAATATTTTGGCTATCCTTAAATTTTAGGAAGACTTCATGAAACTTTCATCTAAATTTCATTAAAATTTCACAGTTTTTTTGGAGGGAAAAGAAGGTGAAGCAATGGTTTTCCAAGGTTTTAACGGCATCTGCCTACCCTGCGGCTTAATTATATTGCCCTGCCCTCAGAGAAGGCATCCGTAAATAAACTGAAGTGATTTCCGTATTTCAAAACCTAATGGTTTCTCCTGCCGTTGAGCGAGTTGATAAAAAATTATGATGTTGATCCGCGAACTTGTCGAACAAGCACTTACTATCGGATATTTAACAGTTGAAGCTGAAGATCAACTGCGACAGTTATTAAGAAAAAAGTATGACCACGAGGATTTTAATGCCTTCATGACCTTGCAGCAAGCCGCAATGGCAGGTCGTGTCAAGCAGCAATCGCGCGAACTGATGCGGTTATAAGCAGTGGTTCGGGGTTAATTTTTAGAGTCAATGACTTGACAATTAAGAGTGTGAATGGTTCTGAGGAGCGGGGTTGAGGCAAATCCTAGCAAAAAAAGTCACTCTCTAGGCTTATTGCTCTTTCCAATCCTTGTCAAACTCGTCGTCCTCGTCTTCAAATCCCCAGTCGTCCTCATCCTGATTGGTTTTCCGTACAGGTTCAGGTTCCTGATAGGGCGGTGTAATCACCCGGTAACTGGCATCATAAACCGCTTCAGTTTTTCCAACCCCAGAATTGCGCGGTTCCCGGTAGCTGTAAGAATAAACGGAACCCGATCGAGAGGCGCTTTTCGGTTCTTGCTGACGCTCGTAGGTTGTACGATTTTCTTCTACAAATTCTTTTCCCAACGGTTGCGGACTCGGAGTGCGATCGCGTGGTTCCTCCGATTCATCCCAGTCATCGTCGTCCGCAACCTCCTCTTCCCAGTCATCTCCATCCGCATCGGTATTAGTTGTCTCCGGCGGCGGGGGAGGTGTGTAACTGGTTTGTTGAGTGGTAGAGGTAGATTGGGCAGTTTCACGCCGCGACTGGCTAGAACGAGGCGCTGCGGCTTCTAGTTTGCGGATGCGTGCTTGCAAGGGACGCCTTTGCAGATAGCTCAACAATTGCCAGAAACTGCCAGTCAGGGCACCCGTTGCGATCGCTGCCAAAATCCAAACCCCTACAGGCAGCGCTTGCGTCTTCGCGCCCAAAAACACCAGCGCTAGCACCGGCGACAAATTTTGTAAAGCAAGTAGTGCTACGGAGCCTAGCACCAACATCAGCAGTAAAATCCGAATCGCAGGCATATCAATTAAAAATTAAAAATTAAAGCTTAAAAATGCAGAATTTCTGCTTGTATTTTTAATTTTACATTTTTAATTTTTCATTTTCCTTCCCATCGGTTAATCGGGACACAGTCAATATCCAGCTGATCTAAGGCACGCGCCACCACAAAGTCCACTAAGTCTTCAATTGTTTGGGGATTGTGGTACCAGGCGGGAATTGCTGGGACAATTCTGGCACCGGCTTCTGCCAAAGCGGTCAGGTTACGCAGGTGAATCAAACTGAAGGGTGTCTCGCGGGGCACGATAACCAGTTTACGCCCTTCCTTGAGTTGTACATCTGCTGCCCGCTCCAAAAGGTCGGAACTTAAGCCAGCTGCCAGCTTCGCCACGGTACTCATACTACAGGGAATAATTACCATCCCTAGGGTGCGGAAGGAACCACTGGCAATATTGGCTCCCACATCGCCCCAAGGATGGCAGTAAAGTTTACCCTTCGTTTCCACTCCAGCTTGCTGTCGCCAAAATAGTTCCTGTGCCACTGCTTCTACAGGCATCCGGATATTCTGCTCTGCCTGCCAAACCATATAAGTAGATTTGGAGGCAACCAGTTCGACGCTGTACTCAGCTTGGAGCAGAAATTTTAAGGCACGCACGGCGTAAATTAAGCCGGAGGCACCCGTGATGCCGAGGATAAGGGGTTTGGTCATTAGGTAATGGGTAATGGGTAATTGGCTAATGATTAATGGCGAATTGTTCAAGAGCCATTCGCCATTAATCATTAGCTAGTCATCCAATTCAGTATCAACAGAAGGATCTGCCTCTATATCCTCATTGCTAGCTTCGCTACCACCACCGACAATGACCAAGTCAATTTGCTGACGGTAGTAATCAACGCTCTTGACTTGGACTTCCACGCGATCGCCTAGACGATAGGAAACGCGGCTTTTCCGTCCTACCAAGCAAGCATGACGGGAGCGAAACTCGTACCAGTCATCTTTAAGAGAGCTGACGTGTACCAGTCCTTCCACTAGCAAGTCCTCAATTTCCACAAAGAAACCGTAAGACTGGACGCCGGTAATTAACCCCTGGAAGACTTCCCCCGTGCGCTCCTTCATTAGCTCGGCTTTTTTGAGTCCTTCCAGATCCGCTTGTGCATCTGAGGTCAGCTTTTCACGCTCGTTGAGATGCACAACGATACCCAGTAGCTGGCTTTCTAAATCTTCTTGCACGTCTGGCGGCAAGACATTCCAGTTGATATTTCCGTGGGAGGAACTATGACGCAGATTCACACTTTCTTTGGTACGAGTAGTCCGGCGATCGCGTCCTTTCTCAAACACGGCAAGCAATACCCGCGACATCAGTAAATCTGCGTAGCGTCGCAGCGGGGATAAACAGTGGGTGTAGGGGCTTTCGTCATCGCCTATCCCCAAAGCCAAACCAAAGTGAGAGCCTGGAGCCGTGCTGTAAGCACACGATCTCAGCGTGGACTGCAACAGATACATCAAGACTCGCTCCGACTGGGATTGAGCGAACATTTGGGTAAAACGTTGATAATCCCGCGATGTCACCGCTTCTTCCTGCTCTAGGCGCAGTTCCATTCCCAGATTACTCGCCAACTTCATCAATTCCTGCACATCCTCCGGGTCTGGAGAAGGCTGAATACGATACGTTGCAGGCAGAAAGAGCGCTTGCAAATGGGTAGCGATCGCTTGATTTGCCAGGAGCATCAACTCTATGACTAAAGAACGCACTCCTCCCGAAAATACAATCGCTCCCAGGATGCCTTCATCGTTGTAGTGCAATTGAGTACCGGGCAGATTTAGTTCAAATCCTCCCCTACCTAAGCGCTGTGCTTTTACTGCCGGACTCAGCTCGTAAAATAACTGACTGAGCATTTCAAACACTGCCGGTTCGGCATCCTGATGACGCTCTAAAATTGCCGTAGCTTCGTCATAACTCAGTTGGCGATCCACCTGAATCACGGTGGGTTGAATCTCATACTCCACCATTTGTCCGGTGGCGGAATCTAGGGTTAGCAGTACCGAGATCGCTAAACGAGCTTCACCGGGTACCAAAGAGCAGCAACTTGCAACGGCATCCGGCAGCATCGGCAGCACCATGTCTCCCAGATAGACGGTGTTTCCTCGCTTGCGAGCTTCCCGATCCAGCGCTTCTGAAGGCTCGACGTAGTGGGCAACATCCGTGATGTGGACGCCCAACTGCCACAGTCCAGCCTGTGTTTTGTTCAAAGTCAGAGCGTTTTCTGTAACGTGCTGAGTGGTTTCGTTCTCACTTCTGGCTCCTGAAGGCTCAGGAATAAAGGCAAGGGTTAACAAATTACGCAAATCCAGCCGGTGCTTGAAATCTTTTTGACTCGGCTGTTTGGGCAATTCCTCTGCGGATCTCAGCACCTCAGCCGGAAAGTTGCGAGGCAAGTCGTGCTTGCAACAGACAATATCGGTGTCTGCGGCTGCTTCTGCATTGCTACCGAGAATGCGAGCGACTTTGCCAATCGGCGGCTGGGATGCCAGGGGATAGCGCAAAACTTCGACGTGAACCAGGTAATCGATAGCTTCCGCCAAGTTTTGACCGTTCGGCACCAGATTCAGTTCAAATAGCAGCCGATCGTCTAGAGGGACGGCTCTAAAGCCGGTTTCGGCTTGCTTAACTCTTGCCAAGACTGAGGGATTGGCTCGTTCCAGAATCAGCCGCACTTCCCCTTCTGGAGAGCGTTTGCGGTTTCCTTCTTTGGTGACTTTGACCAGAACGCGATCGCCATTCCAGGCTGTACTTAGATGGCTCTCCCGGACGTAAATATCCTCCGCTCCCTCTACCTCCTGAATGGCAAAGCAAAACCCCTTACTTGAACAGCGCAGTTTTGCTTCGACGACATCTTCTTCTTGGACGCGCCGATACTTGCCGCGCTCTTTGACCAAAATGCCAATTTTTTCTAAGGCATCCAAGGCAATTTGTAGTTTAGTTAAGCTCTCTTCATCCTGGCAATGCAGTTTTTTTT
Source organism: Coleofasciculus sp. H7-2 (assembly GCF_042747725.1). NCBI lineage: Bacteria > Bacillati > Cyanobacteriota > Cyanophyceae > Coleofasciculales > Coleofasciculaceae > Coleofasciculus > Coleofasciculus sp. H7-2. The sequence continues at coordinate 178,956 of NZ_JBHZGO010000101.1, read as the reverse complement.
CCAAAACCTTGGGAGCTACTAATTTGTCATCCGTGAAATTAGAAAGTAGTGTAGCGATTGAAAATTCCATGCAGCTATGAGTTTGCCTCCACCATAAAAACAATTCTGTTTGTCTAAATTTGTCAGTTGGTAGAGACGGGATAACCTTGTCTCTACGACAGTTGCTTCTTTCTTGCCACCGACCACTGACTGCTGACTGCTGACGTCTGAAAGCGACTTTTCTCCTTGTTATCCTGACGCCATGCCCGGAAAGCATGGGTATTTTTACCCTGATGTGGCAGCGCCAAATTCGCCGCCTTTTTAAGAGCTGCCTCGCTGCTACGTTGGTGGCGCGTTTCTCACCCTACAGTAAGCGAAACATTGTCATCGTCACCGAACGGCGATGCTCTAGCCTTAGCGCTACGCGAGGAGACACATATGGCGATATACGCTATGCGAGGAGTCGCAGATAATCGCGGCATACGCTACGCGAGCGGAAGATTTTGGACTATCGATTTTAGACTTTGTAAACAGGCAAAATTTTGTCTCTTTACAGATTTTGGACAACAGACGGCTGCGTTTGGGAGTCTCTAGTCCACGGTTTTTAGTCTTGAATCCACAGTCCACAGTTGAGCGTCAAGGGAACATCGTCAGGCAACCATCCCTCCTTCACCCCGCCTTTGCTAGTATCAAGCAGATGTCCCGAACAAGAACTCCGGATGCAACCAGCGACTGGCAGCAACCAGTGCTTTCTCTGTTCAGGTGCTTGACGACAAGCACTTTGTCTTACTGCCTTTTTTCAAGTCAACCGCTGTGAAACGGACTCGGTGACTTGCAAGCGTAGCGGGCAGTAGCGAATGGTTTTATACCATACCGATGAACAGTCTCTAATTATTTTAGTTTCTCGCGGTACCTTCTCTAAAATCGTTTTTCAGGGAGCGTACTATACTTAACGTTGATGGGAGCCAAAAAATCCCACTAGGTTTAGGGGGTGGGAGTATTATGTTTTCTCAATTCCGAGTTCGTTATCCCTTAGGCAGCCTGACCACCGAGTTACTGACCATTCATGAAGGAAAGTACGTGGTCAAAGCCGCTGTTCAAGTCGAAGGTGTTATCCTGGCGACAGGTTTGGCAGCGGCAGGTGAGATTGAGCTGGCAGAAGACAAGGCAACAACCAGAGCGTTGAACTGTTTGGGAATTCCAGCAGGAATTTCTACCCAAAGCAACGCTCCGGTCACGCAGTCTGATGCTCAGATTACACAGACTGTTGCGGTTGAGGTGCCAGTGGGGGCGATCGCTAACCCCAAACGCGAAACCGTCATTCCGTCAGAAAGCTCTCCACAGCCAAGCTCAAATCGGATGTTTTCCGATCCAGCCAGCTTCAATGACATGGCTGAAATGTCCTTCTCAGATCGGGGGCAAAAAGCAGCCGCTTCACCACCTCCCGTCGTGCCCTCGAATCAGGATGTCCCGTTTGCTGAGGAGTATTCCCCTGCCGATACCGAGCTTTATGGGGACGATGCTGCAAGCGAGACACCAGAGGAAATATCGGGAGGCTTCTTTGGCAGTCAGTACAATCAGTCAATGACCGCATCGCCTGGTTATCACGCCAGCGAAGAGGTCATTCAGCCGAGTCCGATGGATATGACCATCGGTGGCACGAGTTCTGCTGCCGAGGAGATGGACTTGTCGGAAGCGATGGCTAGAACCACGGTAGAAATTAAGCGCTTGCGCTGGACTGCCGAGCAAGGAAAAGATTATCTGAAGCGAACCTACGGTAAGCGAGGTCGTTCGGAGCTGAATCAGGAACAATTGCTGGATTTCCTGCGTTATCTTGAATCTCTACCAACACCAGAAAAGTAACTGGGCAAAATTGAAAATAAAAAATGGGGGAATGCTCCATTTTTTATTTATGGGATGTGCAACTTTGTGTATTTCTTCCCTAATTGATGGGGGCTAAGGGGATCTGGCAAACTTTGCTTGACATTTCGCTCCCCCCAACCCCCTATCAATTGAGGGGCTAACAAAAAGTTGCACATCCCGTTAATTTTTATTTATACAGCGGCGACGGGGGTGCTGATAGCTGAGGGACTCCGTTTAATCACCTGATCGATCAAGCCGTAGTCCTTGGCTTCCTCTGATGACATGAAGAAATCGCGCTCGGTATCGTCCTGAATCCGCTCGATGGGCTGACCTGTATGTTTAGCCAGGTATTCGTTCAGCTGTTTTTTGTGGTACAGGATTTCCTTGGCTTGGATCTCAATATCGGTGGCTTGACCTTGAGCGCCGCCTAGAGGCTGGTGGATCATGATCCGGGAATGGGGCAGACTCATCCGCTTGCCTTTGGCACCGGCGCTGAGGAGGAAAGCGCCCATACTAGCCGCTAATCCGACACAGATGGTGGAGACATCGGGGCGGATTTGATTCATGGTGTCAAAAATGCCCATACCTGCGGTGACGGAACCGCCAGGAGAGTTGATATACAGGTAAATGTCTTTCTCCGGGTCTTCGGCGTCTAGAAACAGCAGCTGAGCCACGATTAAGTTGGCAAGGTCGGAATCAACCTGTTGTCCCAGGAAGATGATGCGCTCCCGGAGGAGCCGGGAGTAGATATCAAAGGCACGTTCGCCACGACCTGATTGTTCGATAACGGTAGGAATCATGGAGTCTGCTTTTTCGGGTGATTTTTCTTAATTTTAGCGATTGTAGGAGAAAGTACCGGGTGCTGGAAATACTACCGATAAAACCCTAGCCCTCTTTTGTTACTTTCTTCAGCGAAAAAGGGCAAAGCATCGCATATTGCTTGTTGTCCTCGTCAGGAAACAATCGCCCGACTGGGTGAATCAATGGGACGAAGTGCGATCGCTACAGCAAATCGTACTGTTAAAACTATCCTGGGATGGAGGGAACCGAGTCATGTCTAAAAGACTTCTGCAAGCTGTCACGATTACCTTTTTGCTCAATGTACTTGCAGCACTTAGCGTACCGACAGCAATTCAGACGCCAGCGCGATCGCTCTCAACAGCCAAATTCAACACCAATGGTGAGGCGATTTGGATCGACTTCTGCACAACTGCGTCCTGATTAACAAAGGAGTCGCCCGATCTGACCGTGCAATTTAAAGATAAAGAAGAAAAAAGAGCAACTGATTATTTCATGAACGATCGTATAATTTTTATATATAGCAATCCTATTTAAGTTGTGCGAGAGTATTCGCCTTAGTGTAGAGACGCGATTAATCGCGTCTCTACAGGGGTTCGCGAATCATTTAGGATTGCTATATCAATGTCATATTTTATGACGAAAGAAAGTTGATCTAACATGAAAAAAAGTATTTTTCTATTTTTGCTATTAGCCTTAGGATCTTTCTCAGTAGTTTATTACTATTGGAAACAGGCGACCCAACTTCCTGAGTGGTATACTAGCAAAGAAAAAACTACAACTCAAACTACACAAATTGACTTTCGCAATGAAGCTGAAGTCAAAACAGTTAAAGCAAGGTTGCAAAGCAAGGTTGATACCAAAATAGAAAATAGTATTGAGGCTAGCCAAGGGTTGCAACCAAAATTAGGCAGGCGGAATGGAGGCGATGAGAAGACTGCTATTGATAAAATTCCCGAAAATACTCAAGCGGAATTAGGTAGTCAAAATATAGAAATTGATTTGAGCGAAAATGAAGTGAATGATTTGGTAATTTCAACAATTGCTAAAGATAAAAACAATAGTAAGTTACTGGCATCTACCAATATCAATACAACTATCAAAAATGGACATTTAGAAAGTGGACTTGTCTTCAATATCTCAGATGTTCCAAAAGAGGAACTGAATCAACAAGAGAAAGAATTGTTAGAAAAGGTAATCGAAACATTCCCCTTCTTAGAAGACAAGGAAGTTTATATTGGCGTGGAAGGTAAGCCAAGGGTAGAAGACGGTCAATTAAAACTTGAGGAAGAAACAAAAATTAAAGTGGGGAATTTGAGTTTTACGACATCAGAACTTTCCCAGCGACTGGGAATTCCTAAAGAGAAGATTGAACAAAGATTGAAACTGGAACTTGAACTGGGACGCTTAAAAATAAACGATATAGAAATTAAAGAAAATAACGCTTCGATCAAAGGTTCGGTTAACTGATGCAGTCGCTAGGTCACGATTGACCAGAATCTAGCGTCGGATGGAGCGATCGCTTTATTCCTCACGCTAAACTGCTAGAGGTGAAAACGTACTCATATCGAGTTCTGCTATTAGCCCCATGACCAATCGCCTGAATCAAGCTGAAAGCCTGTACCTCCGCAAACACGCCGAAAATCCCATCGACTGGTGGCCTTGGTGTGAAGAAGCCCTAGAAACCGCCAAGCGTGACAATAAGCCAATTTTCCTATCAATTGGCTACTCCAGCTGCCACTGGTGTACGGTGATGGAAGGAGAAGCGTTTTCCGACCAGGCGATCGCAGAGTACATGAACGCCAACTTTATCCCGATCAAGGTAGACCGGGAAGAACGACCTGACATTGATAGTATTTATATGCAGGCGTTACAGATGATGGTCGGTCAAGGCGGTTGGCCCCTGAATGTCTTTCTCTCTCCTGAGGATCGGGTGCCGTTTTATGGCGGTACATATTTTCCGGTAGAACCGCGCTACGGGCGTCCCGGATTTTTACAAGTGCTGCAAGCGATTCGTCGTTACTACGATACAGACAAGACGAAGTTGGACGCTGTCAAAGAAGAACTTCTCAGTCATCTTCAGCAAGCAGCCATTCTGCAAACTGGTTTGGGGACGGGTTTAAAACCTGCCCTGACAAACAAGGATTTGCTACAGCAGGGGTTAGAAATGAATACCGGGGTAGTGACTTCTAGCGAACGTGGCGCTAGTTTCCCCATGATGCCCTATGCCGAGTTGGCGCTGCGAGCAATTCGATTTAATTTTGAATCCAAATACGACGCTAAGCAGGCGTGTACCCAGCGCGGTTTAGATTTGGCACTGGGCGGTATTTACGACCATGTAGGCGGCGGCTTTCACCGCTACACGGTCGATCCCACCTGGACGGTGCCGCATTTTGAAAAAATGCTCTATGACAATGGGCAGATTGTCGAGTATTTGGCTGATTTGTGGAGTGCTGGCATACAAGAACCGGCATTTGAAAGAGCGATCGCAGGTACATTTCAATGGCTAAAGCGAGAAATAACGGCACCGGAGGGTTATTTCTATGCTGCCCAAGATGCGGATAATTTTACCCATCCAGAGGAAGCAGAACCAGAGGAAGGGGCATTTTATGTCTGGACTTACCCTGAAGTAGTAGAATTGCTGACTCCAGAAGAGTTAGAGGAAATTCAACTGCAATTTACCGTGACGCCGGGGGGCAACTTTGAAGGTCTCAACGTCTTGCAGCGCCGCCATCCGGGGATTTTGAGCGAAACAGTGGAAACGGCACTCGCAAAGCTATTTGAAGCCCGTTACGGTACGCCACCCGCTGTCCTAGAAACCTTTCCTCCTGCCCGCAATAACCAGGAGGCAAAAACTGGCAATTGGTCGGGTCGAATTCCGCCCGTGACGGATACTAAAATGATTGTGGCTTGGAATAGCCTGATGATTTCAGGTTTAGCTAGAGCTTACGGGGTATTTGGGAAGGAAGAATATCTGTCCTTAGCTGGAAAGGCTGCTAATTTCATTTTGGATTGTCAGTGGGTGGAAGGGCGCTTCCACCGTCTCAACTACGACGGGAAACCTTTGGTACTGGCGCAGTCGGAAGATTATGCTTTGTTTATCAAAGCGCTGCTAGATTTGTACCAAGTGACTCACGCTAGTTTCTGGATGGAGAAAGCGATCGCCCTTCAAGAAGAATTTGACGAATTCCTCTGGAGTGTGGAACTGGGTGGATACTATAACACCGCCAGCGATGCCAGTAGCGATCTGTTAGTGCGAGAACGCAGCTATGTGGATAATGCCACACCAGCGGCGAATGGGGTAGCGATCGCTAACTTGGTGCGTCTGGCTTTACTCACCGAAAATCTTACCTATCTCGACCGCAGCGAACAAGCTTTGCAAGCCTTCAGCAGCGTCATGCATCAGTCACCTCAAGCTTGTCCCAGTTTGTTTACCGCCCTGGATTGGTATCATCACTGTACGCTGGTTCGCACCACTGTTGACCACCTTACTTCTTTGGTTGCTCAATATCTGCCTACAACCGTATCTATGCCAGAGTCGAATCTGCCATCGGGGGCGGTGGGGTTAGTTTGCCAAGCCCTATCTTGTCTGGAACCTCCCCAAAGCCGCGACCAAATGTGGGAACAAGTGCAGCGAAGTCAAATTCGCAATTAACAATACCAAATTAGAAATTAAAAATGTAAGATTCAGTTCTTCTTTTTTAATTTTTAATTTCACCTTCGTCGTTATCCCATTTTGTTTTTGGTTTGCAACATATAGACTTCTTAGCCTCCTTTAAAAGGGGCGGTTCGGGGATCGTTAATGTAGCGCATCTCCCCTGTTTTAATTGTGAGATGCCAGTGGTTCAGATACCCGACTTCTAGGAGAAGTCGGGTATCTTGCATTGCATTCACAAATTATTTAGGAATGCTATATAGACTTTCTGCTTTATTTCTGTTATGATGAACTTGATAAGGAAGAACTAGGCTTTGATAATTTTATTGGATATATTTCCATTATTTAAGTATACCTTGAAGAACCCAATTAAGAAAGTAATATTTAATATAAATTTTGCGCGATCGCCTGTGCTTGCAGTTGTCCTCAGTCATAATTAAAAATGCCAGAACCAGTAGATTTGCAGAACTAACCGTAACGGGTGGTTGTTCTTAGTTATTAGCCCTGAATTATTACCAATAACTAATGACAGCCTCAACATAGGTTTCTTTACACTCACCTACTTAATTTTTAATTTCAGAAGGCGGAATTTTCTCAAGGCTAATTAAGGCTTCCATCACTGATTTCACTAGGGGTGCGGCTACGGTGGAACCATAGACCTTTCCCTTCGGTTCATCGACAACAGCTAGAACGACATAGCGGGGAGCATCCACCGGAAAAACGCCAACAAAGCTAGTGATTCTGGCAGAGCTAGAATATCCCCCTGTAGAACTGGCTTTCTGGGAAGTGCCCGTTTTCCCCCCAATTCGATAACCTGGGATTTGTGCTGCTTTCCCCGTACCCTTCGTGACTACCGTTTCCATCATTTCTAACACCGTCTGAGTAGTCGCTGGAGAGAAGACGGGGCGCGGCGTGGGTAGCGTTGGCTGCCAGTACATCTGCCCTTGGGAGTCGATTAGCCCCCGGACGAGATGGGGAGTCACCAGTTTGCCGCCATTGGCGAGAGCAGCGTGCAACTGAACGAGATGGATGGGGGTGAGGGAAAATCCCTGACCAAAGGAGGTGGTAGCTGGTTCAATCCGAGATGACGTAAACTGCTCAGAGCTTTTCATTTGTCCGGGTGCTTCAAAGGGCAGATCGATGCCAACCGCTTGCCCAAGTCCCAGCCGTTCCAGCCAACCGTAGTAGATACTCGGCTTCAGTTGTTGCATGACTTGTACCATGCCGACGTTGCTCGACTGTTGTAGAATCTGAGAAATCGTCAGGGCACCGTGACCGCCGCCTTCAGCATTTTTGATCTGCCAGCCAGCCACCTGAATCTGACCTCGGTCATAGAATACAGTGTCGGGTTTGATGGCTCCAGCTTCCAGCGCGATCGCTACATTGAGCGGCTTAAACGTCGAACCCGGTTCGTAAAGGTCTGCCAGCGCCCAGTTCTTAAACAAACCCACGTCAGCTTTAGAATACTCATTCGGGTTGTACGTCGGCTCTGCAACCAGTGCCAGCACCGCACCATCCCGCGCATCCATCACAATAACAGTGCCCCGTTTGGCACTAAACAACTCCATCTGTTGCTTGAGGGCAGAACGAGCCGCACGTTGCAGGCGATTATCAATTGTCAGCTGGAGTTGCAGCTCATCAAAATGCAGCAATCCTGCAGGTACGCGATCCGGCATCAACGTTCCGTTCCCAGTGCGACTGAGTCGGACGGTGCGGACAGCGCGGACGAGTAAATTTTCCTGACTATATTCCACACCCGCCTGACCGCGATGATCGACATCCACATAGCCCACCACGTCTGCTGCCAGATCCTGCTGAGGATAGAGGCGGGCGTAATGTTGAATCAGCTCTAAGCCATCGGTTCGCAAATGGGAAATATCGTCAGCTTCTTCTTCCGTCAGGGCGTAGGCAACCCGAATTCCACTTTCCCGCTGGTTGAACTGCTTAACCAAATCGTCGGCAGAAATTCCCAAAATCACCGCCAATTTCGCCGCAATTGCCTGTTTAGATTGTTTAAACAGCTTTGGGTGGGCGTACAGCGTATAGGCGGGACGGTCAGTCGCCAAAACGTTACCACTGCGATCCACAATCGAGCGGCGGGGAACAAACGGGCGCAGATAGACCATCTGCTGCTGTCGCGCTTTTTGCAGCAGGCTCGGTGCCTGCACCACTTGTAGGCGATACAAATTCATCGCCAGTCCTAGCCCGCCCAGAGACATGATTAGCCAAACAAGCAGCAGCCGCAAGGATGAAGTACCCAGCAGCAAGGATGGAGAGCGCAATAGGCTCCAATCAAAAGACTTCTGTGGCGATGTCTTCTCCTCTTGCCAATTTTCGCCGCCTTGCTTTGGTTCTGATGACTGACGACTTTTGCCGTTCCGAGTGGGTTTTCGAGGCAGTTTTTTCACTGACTCTGGCATTCCACTTCCATTCTGGTTCAACTCGCCCGTCCCTTTGGCAGTTCCAGAAACCTTTTGCGTAGGCAGCGCCCTACGATTGCTGACTCCTGACTTTTCCATTCCTCGTTAATAGCCCAGTGGCGTAGTTGGGGATGTTTCTGAGTTAGGAGTCGCGGCTGGTTTGGGCAGTGACTGGCGCTGGGGCGCTGGCGGCAGAAAGATGGTGTTGGCTGGATTGGGAGCAACCAGACCCGTACCCGGAAGTTCAGCTTCTTGAGCCAGCTGGTTTTTCAGGGCTTCATTTGCCGCCGTCATTTGCCGCTCGTGGCGTTGCAAAGTTTCCAACTTGCGGTACTCCTGGCTCCACATCTGCTGAGTATAGACCGTCCAGGCATAAACTCCCAGGGTGCTGGCAATCAGCAAGAAGCATACCAGGTTGGAGGTGCGCTGCAATGTCACCAGCGATCGCAGCCATGCGGGTGTTTGTGCCTGAAATTCCCGCTGTTGGGAGCTTCTGTTACGGGTTCTAGACGATGAACGGCTTGCGGAACGCGACGGCATCGCGTTCCCTCTGGGTTGCCGCGAAGAAACAGCGCTTCTTCTATCCGGACGGTGACGATCTGGAGTCAGGGAGTGAGGGGCAGCAGCCATAAGTAGTTCTTGTTATTAGTTATCAGTTGTCAGTTGCTAGAGACGAGATTTTTCGCCGCTCAAGGTCAGTTTGCTTTGCCACTGACTGTCACTGCACTGACAAAGGACAATAAACCAATCAATTTAAACTCTAGACACAAGAGCTGTCCATAGTCCATATTTTCTCGCATCGAATGCAGCATTCTTGTCGAGATGGCTCATCGATAGCGAAGGTTGACCTAGTAAGCTACCTTCAACGCAACCACAGCTTATCACTCTCCCATTGCGTCTTTTGGTAAAGTCGTCGCCATTGTTTTGAGATGAACGGGTGAAGCGGGATGAAGGATGTAGGGCGTTGGGATGCTTAGGGAAGCGGCTGGGGAGCAGCTCGCATTACTTACAGGATAGGATGAGGGATGAATTTCTTCTTCCGAGTTTTTGGCTGCTGACTCCTGAATGGTAGCGTCCTTCTCCTCACCCCGTGACAAGGGTTTGGGCGGCATCAGGGGAATTTCAACGATAAACTCTGCACCTTGACCGAGTTGGGAGTGGCATTGTAGCGTGCCTTTGTGTTGGGTAACGATGATTTGATAACTCACTGCTAAACCCAATCCACTGCCCTGACCAACGTCTTTCGTCGTAAAAAAGGGGTCAAAGATTTTCGACTGAATTTCTGAAGGAATTCCTGGCCCGTTGTCAGCGATCGCAATCCGCACGCCAGCGACTCCCTGAGAGCAGTTCGGCACCAATTCGGTACGCAAGACGATTTTTTTGTCTTCTGATGACCCCCGACTGAGCGCTTCTATCGCATTCATCAGAATACTCAAAAAGACTTGATTGAGTTGCTTCGGGTAACACTCCACTAAGGGCAAGTCGCTATAGTTTTTCACTACCTGTATCCCATTGCTTAGCTGACTGTGCAGCAAGAACAGCGTATTTTCCAGCCCTACGTGAATATCTACTGGTTTCAGGGACGCTTGATTGTGGCGCGAAAAGTTCTGCAATGATTTAACAATTTCGTGAATCCGCTGGGCACCTGTCTGCATCGAATTCAAAATGCGTGGTAAATCTCTCAGGAGGAAATCTAGCTCTACTTCCTCAGTTAGCTTTTGTAATTCAGCATCTGAATTGGGATAAAGCGTTTGATAGCCGCGCACTAACCGAATCAGGTCATCTACATACTTTTCTACATAAAAAATATTGCCGTAGATAAAGTTCACTGGATTATTAATTTCGTGGGCAACGCCAGCCACCATCCGACCCAGACTTGACATTTTTTCACTTTGAATCAGCTGGGATTGCGTTAGCCGCAGTTCGATCAGCGTTTGGGCGAGTTCCTTAGCTTGAGCGGCGCTTTCTACTGCCTGCTGCTGAGTTTTGGCGTATAAGTTGGCTTGTCGAATAGAAATCGCCAGTTGATCGGCAACCGCTTGGGCAAGTGTCCGGTCATTTTTCGACCAATACCGGATCTGCGAACACTGATTGAGATAAAGAATTGCGTTGAGTGTCCCGTTCGCCTGCACTGGCACTACCAGAGAAGATTTTATCTGGGCTTTTTGATACTCTTCGTTTGCTTCCCCAATTCGGGCATCTTGCTTGATGTCGGGAATGCTCACTTGTTGACGATGCTGGATCGCCCATTGGGTCAGTGGCCCGTGAGTATCAAAGTCATCAATGGTAGAGGGAAAAGGCTTCCGACACACCTCAAAGAGGTATTTCCGCCTAAAAGCGGCACCGTCAGCGGGCAAGGGGTGCAGCAAGGAAGTTTTATCCGTTTGCTCCCCGGCTCCAGACGCGATAATTCTTGTCTCTACAAGCTGCTTCCCAGCTTCCCGGCTTCTGTACTCCTCTTCCAAAGTGTCGCTATGTTCCACCAGATGAACTAGACACCGATCTGCTGACAGCGCCTGCATCAGATGAGCGATCGCTTCACTCAGAATTGTTTCTAAGTTAAAACTCTGCCGGGTTTGACTGGTAATCTGATTCACCAGTTGCTCTCTTTGAGCTTGTTTCTGGGTTTGCTCGTAAAGCTGAGCTTGACAAATGGCAATTTCTAGCTGCTGGGCAATGGCTTGCAGAAATTCAATTTCGGAGTTTGACCAGGTGCGGGGTTGCTCTGAAATACAGACAATAAAGCCCACCCACCCTTCTTTTCGCTTAACCGGAACGAATAAGTTAGCCATGTCCCAAGGGGACGCACCTTGGGAGCGTCCACTGCTCTCGATTTGCCGATTGCTCCGCCTTAGCCAGGAAAGCCATCGATTCATCATCCCTACTGTCGTTGGCTGAGAACCCGCTGTTTGGCTGTTGATGATTAATTTTCCGGCAGCGATCGCACTCTCCAGTGCGCCAAAAGTTTCTAATGGATGGTATCCCAGTTGCGAATTCTTTTGCCCATTGATCCGCTCGCAGACAACTTGTACCCGCTTGGTATCCTCGAAATACCACAAAAAACAACACCTATCTAGGTGTAGCAACGTGGCAATTTCGTCCACTGCCGTTTGTAGCACCACTTGCAACTCCAACGAGTTGCGGATGCGATCCACGATTTTCTGTAGCAGTGCCCAATGCTTTCGCGGGTACTGAATCCAGGCTGGAAGTAATTTGCTGATATAAGCCACAAGAGGAAACACGCCGCCTCCCTTGAAATCTTCTTGCGCGTCTAGTTTGCTTAAAATTTTAGGCAGCGGTCAATCGTCCTGTTGTCAAGTCATTAGCAACTCGTAAGCTTTGTTAGCTTATCAGTCACTTCGGTCATAAATTGTATTCAGAATCACTGATACTGAGCCTCCACATCTCCATAAAGGTTGATTTTCTAGTTTCATTGGCTTGCTTTGACTGAGAAAACTGAATTCGCTCCTCAATGTGGAAGTTATCGAAAATTATCGCATAGACAGAATCTCCCCTAACTGGTAGAGTTTTTCAGAAGGGTTCTTTGGGGATTCTGCTAAAAAAAAATTGAAAAAACCCAAAGCAATATCACTCTCAGGAGTGAGTGTGAATCCAGTAGAGCGAGAGTATTCTTTCCTAAGTACGAAACCTGAAGAATCCGGTGGGACGCACGGAATTCAGGCTTGGGGAGAAAGGAACCTCTAGTCGTTTGGGATAACCAAAACTAGCTAAGAGGACAGGTAAAACCAAGAATCCCAGGTTTCACCGGCGGGAGCGTCCAAGCAAAAACCGCAATATTGTGATTAAATAGCAAACGATTCCTTTGATTGCAATCTCTTAAAGAGGAGTGTATGAACAAAAAAATAGTGAGTCTGCTTTTAGTTCTCGGCTTAGCTACCACCTTGGGAGCTTGTCAGGAAGGAACGGGCGATGGTGGAACAACTACCAGCCCTTCGCCTGCTGCTACTTCTCCCAGCCCTTCTCCCACTACATCCCCTTAGCGATCTAGTTTTCCAGCCTGACTTTCCTTAAGGGAATTCATCCCTGAATGGGAATAAAAGCTGGGATGGGGTTCTGACGCACCTGAACCGCCGATCTGGTAATTGCTCCTCACACATTCACTCGGTATCTCTGAATATTGACACCCAAGACAACTGTTATATTGGCAACAACTGACTGGGGAAGACAACTGGCGTCAAAAGCATTGGTTGGCTTACCTAGAGTCTGGGTAATGGCTGACTATGTTTATATGTTGTTGCGGTAGGCGGCTTTGGCATAAAATGCGACTACTGCAATTTAGTACTTCTCACTATTGTCGAAAAGCCAGACTGGGGCTAGGTTACAAGCAAATTGCTTATCAAGTTGAAAATTTAACCCCAGGGCTACATATCCTCAAACTCAAGCCACTCACCGGACTCACGACAGTGCCGGTGCTTCTGCCACAGGTAGAAGATATGCAGGCAGTCAGCGAAGCTACGGCGTTAGAGACTCGGCATGAACTGCAAGCGATCGCTGACTCGACGCGGATTTTACAATTTCTAGATCGCTATCGTCCAGAACCAACACTATCACTACCGGAGCGCCAGTTACAGGTAGAAGCCTTGATGCTGGAAGATTGGCTGGATGAAAGCATCGGTACGGCGACTCGCTTTGTATACTATGATTTTCGTGCCGGTGCTGGTAAGCAAATCGACCCTTCACCGTTTAGTCAGCTGGTGATCCAGGTGGTGCGGCGGCAATATGGAATTAACCAGGCAACAGTGGAACTGGCAGCAAATCGGCTGAAGGTGGCAATGGAAGTGTTGTCCAGCCGGTGGCTCAATAACCTCTACCTGGTGGGCGATCGCTTAAGCGTTGCAGATATCGCCGCCGCAGCTTTACTCAGTCCTCTGGCGCTGATTCCTCAATACCGCGAAGATTATCCCTGGTTATTTGAGCGCATTGAGCAGATTCACGTTCTTTGCCGGGAACAGCTACCCCCCGGACTGGGAAATTAAAAATTAGAAATTAAAAATTAAAAATACACTAAATATTAAAAATAGAAATGAAAAAGCCCATTTTTTCACTATGGATTTTGCAATTTTCATTTCAACTGCTGGGGGTGATGCCTGCTAGGGGATTGCCACCACCGGAGGATATCCCTGAGGAAGTATTGCGGACAGAGATTATTACCGAGGCGCGATCGCCTATCGACGGCAAGCGACTCACTGCTGCTGAGTATGCCCAATTGCAGAACTCTCTGCAAACCCGCCCTTCTGCAACATCCCAGGTGAATCCCAAACTGCGAGAATTAGTTTTTCTGCTCCGCGTGCGGCGACTGCTGCGTACCTTTGGTATCCCCACTCCCAAGTAAATGCGGCAACTACTATAGATATTCGCGTTCCTGGTGATGGTAATAGCAACGAGAAAAGCGTTTGCCTAAGTAAGTCGCTATTATAAACTGCGTACACCCCACTTAAAATCTGCCTTTGTTTGCTATACCTACTTGCTTGCTCCTACTCTTAACTCAGTACTCTGATGAAGACGTAGATCGCGGTAATTCTAAAAGCGGTCAGTTTCAGGCTAGATGACGATGCACTTTTATTTACATTGTCCCAGGTAAGAGAAACAACTGTGTCCTGCTACCGATGACAAAATATACAAAAATCAAAAAATGTATATAAATATTAAAGTGCTGTTAACCAGAGGGAGATGCTCTATCTTCAACCGCTAGCTGCTATAGCCCTACCATACGGGAACAGGGCAGACGCTACGCGCCCACTTGCCAATGATCCGAGCGATCGCGCTGGCGCGTCCAAAAAGCTCTATCGAGAACCCATTCATTCAAGACCTTTAGGATAAGTAGGTTTATGTCCATGACCATCGCCCCCGAACAGATTGAGCGGATTGTTTGGAATCAACATCAAGATCCATTTGAAATCCTGGGTGCCCATCCCATTCAGCAAAATGGCAAAACCGTCTGGGCAGTGCGAGCCTACCTACCCAATGCCAACGCCGCGTGGGTAGTTCGCCCCCAAGAACGGACAGAATATCCTATGCAAGCAGTGCATCACCCTCATTTTTTTGAATGCACCATTGAGACGCCAGAACTGGCAAACTATCAGCTGCGGATTCAAGAAGGGGAACACGAGCGTGTTATCTACGACCCATACGCCTTCCGTTCTCCCCGCCTGACAGACTTTGACCTGCACCTGTTTGTAGAAGGGAATCATCATCGCATCTATGAGAAACTAGGTGCCCATGCGACGGAAATTAATGGGGTGACAGGAGTTTATTTTGCCGTTTGGGCACCCAATGCCCGCAACGCCTCTGTTTTGGGGGATTTTAACAACTGGGATGGTCGCAAACATCAAATGCGTAAAGGTTCCACCGGCATTTGGGAACTGTTCATCCCCGGTTTGGGCATTGGGGAACACTATAAATATGAAATCAAAAACGCCGACGGTCACATTTACGAAAAATCCGATCCCTACGGCTTCCAACATGAAGTGCGTCCTAAAACAGCATCGATTGTCACTGACTTAGATTCCTACCAATGGAATGACCAAGATTGGATGGAAAAGCGCCGCCACACCGACCCGCTAGCCCATCCTATCTCTGTGTATGAAGTGCATCTAGGGTCTTGGCTGCACGCTTCCTCCGCTGAACCGGCGCGGTTGCCAAATGGAGAAACAGAGCCAGTTGTAGTCGTCTCTGACTACAAACCAGGGGCGCGTTTCCTCACCTACCGGGAACTGGCAGAACGGCTGATTCCTTACGTTAAAGAGCTGGGATTTACTCATATTGAATTATTGCCAGTCGCTGAGCATCCTTATGATGGCTCTTGGGGATATCAGGTAACAGGGTACTATGCCTGCACTTCCCGTTATGGGACACCTGAGGACTTAATGTATTTTATTGACCAGTGCCACCAGAACGAGATTGGGGTGCTAGTGGACTGGGTTCCGGGTCACTTCCCTAAAGATGGTCACGGTCTCGCCTTCTTTGATGGCACCCACCTTTACGAACACGCCGACCCCCGCAAAGGCGAACACAAAGAGTGGGGCACTCTAGTATTTAACTACAACCGCCATGAAGTGCGGAACTTCCTGGTTGCCAACGCCCTGTTCTGGTTTGACAAGTACCACATTGATGGGATTCGTGTGGATGCTGTGGCGTCGATGCTTTACTTAGACTATTGCCGTGAGCATGGGGAATGGTTGCCTAACCAGTACGGCGGCAGAGAAAACATTGAGGCGGCTGATTTTCTGCGTCAGGCAAATCATACGATTTTCAACTATTACCCTGGCACCCTGTCGATTGCGGAAGAGTCAACTTCCTGGCCTATGGTGTCTTGGCCTACCTACGTAGGGGGACTGGGCTTTAATTTGAAGTGGAACATGGGCTGGATGCACGATATGCTGGACTATTTCCACATGGACCCCTGGTTCCGCCAGTTTCACCAGAACAATATTACTTTCAGTATGTGGTACAACCACAGCGAGAATTTCATGCTGGCGCTATCTCACGATGAGATAGTTCACGGCAAGAGTAATATCATTGGCAAGATGCCGGGGGATGAGTGGCAGAAGTGCGCTAATGTTCGCTGTCTGTTCACCTTTATGTTTACTCACCCTGGCAAGAAGACTCTGTTTATGAGCATGGAGTTTGGGCAGTGGAGTGAGTGGAATGTCTGGGGTGACTTGGAGTGGCATTTGTTGCAGCATGAGTCGCATCAAAAGCTGAAGCGGTTTATGAGTGAACTCAACCATGTCTACCGCAGCGAATCGGCTCTTTTTACTCAGGATTTCGCTCAAGAAGGCTTTGAGTGGATTGATTGCACCGACAACCGCCATAGTGTGGTGTCGTTTATCCGTAGGGCGAAGGATTCGGAAGAGTTTATTGTCACTGTGTGCAATTTTACTCCTCAGCCGCATAGCCACTACCGTGTAGGCGTCCCCGAACCAGGATTCTACACCGAACTGTTTAACAGTGACGCCCGCGAGTACGGCGGAAGTAACATGGGCAATTTAGGCGGTAAGTGGACGGATGAGTGGTCGTTCCACAATCGTCCTTATTCGCTAGACTTGTGTTTGCCACCGCTGGGAGTGCTGATTTTGAAGCTCGACCGAGAAAAGACCGCAACAGCGATGCAGCTTCGCCTATCTCAGGCATAATAGGGTTTCTCGTTCCCAGATAACTGTTCTGGGAACGAAAATCTGGATGCGATCGCATTCTCTACTACTGAGCCATAATCGCGATCGCATTCTCTACTACTGAGCCATAATTGCGATCGCATTCTCTACTACTGAGCCATCATCGCGATCGCATTCTCTACTACTGAGCCATCATCGCGATCGCACAGATTACACTTTACAACTTTTATCTTGCGCTGTTCGCATCGCTCCCAGAATGGTCGAAATAAATACACACCGTTTGACTTCCCCACCATTCTTAATGTTCAGTGTTAGCCTTGCCAGATATAAGTTCTCTTGCGGATTCATAATCACGCAACCTCTGTAGTCAAACCGGACTCGGCGCGGACTACCTAATGACTGTGAAGCTAAGGTGGTATTAGGAGCGTCTATTTGAATATTTTGCTCAAAATTCTGCCATTGTCCGGCGCTAGGGTTGATACCGGCACGGTGAACTGCCCACTGAACGACTTCATTTTGTTGTTGAAAGCTGGCTTCCCAAGCAACTTTGTCTCGCTTGGCATTGCTTTGGGCTTCTCGCATCGCGCGGTAAACTTGGTTTTGGGCGACTCTAAGGCGTTGAGCATTTAAAAATGCTAGCCAACTTGGGGCAGCGATCGCGCTCAAGATCCCTATTATTAAAATTACGACTAAACTCTCTATCAGCGTGAACCCACCGCTGGAGCAATTAGATAACTTTTTACGCATTAGCTAGAACTAAAAAAGACGCACCCAACTTCTCAAGTTTCCTCTTTCGGTGTGTCTTTTGAGTTCCGTAGCTTCACGGATTTTTGGGATAACCCTAGTTTTTTAACTAATTACATTCAGCAGCATCTTTTCCAGTTTGAATTGTCCCTACAAGAGTCCTCACTTTGACGCATCGCTTTACACTAGAGCTGTTGGCAACAGATACAGTGACTTTCAATAGAGGATCTGGTTCGGGGGCAGGTAGATTGTTTAGATCGCTGACTCTGCCCTGATAGTCAAATGTGAATGAGTTTGGACTAGCAATAACTTTAATTTGATCGGGCTTGATGTCTTGATTTTCTGCTAAAGTCTTCCATCGAGGGTCATTGTCAGCAGGGGGAGTACTAGCAGTAAGGGGGGTAGTGCCAGCAGGATAAACGACAAATTTTGGGAGTTGATTGGGCAGGGTTTTAAAACTAATGCTATAGCTGAGTTTTGTCCTCTTAGCTTCTCGTTGCGCTTCTTGAAGCCCTCGCAAGACACTATCATTAACTGCATTCATCCGTTGACGGTTCACAAAAGCAAGCCAGCCAGGAGCTGCGATCGCGCTCAAAACCCCGATGATTATAATTACTACCAGTAACTCGATCATCGTGAATCCAGAGTTAGAGGCAGTTGGCTTGTCCCTACGCCAATCTTTCTTTGCTACTTCTACTAGACGCGATCGCTGTAATATCTTTGATATAACTAAGCTTTTCATAATTTCCTCTTTGCTTATTAAAGACCCAGCGAACCTCGACCTTTTACCTGGACACTTACAGATGGACAAGATGTACCAGGCGTGCTGGTATCGCAAGTAGCATCTGGTTTAAATCGAGCTGTGGCATTTCCTTTGATAAACACTTGTGCTAGGGCTTGAGCTGGATCTACGACACAAGCATAAAAGCCGTTTATTCCAATAGGTTTAACTGTCGGCTGTCCTGTAGTAGGTTGGCAAATTCCTATAGCTGAATCGGAGTCAATATAATCAACTAGGATGCGTGTAGGAGCCTCATACGCAGCAGCGCCTTTTGTCCACTGAGTCATGATGCTTGTGATGCCACCCGACAGGGTGCTGTCAAACATCTTAAAACCCTTATTTTCAGCCTTTTCAGTACCAAGATACGCTGAGGAATTACTAGCCAGAGCCACAGTATTTTTGGGATTTTTTATTCTATCCTCAATTTGAAATCGCCCAATCCGAGCCTTATTAGACCACGTATTGTCAGAAGTTTTAATTAGATAGTAGCCAACCAAAGAATAGACTACAGCATCATCACTCTGAGTTTTAGCTGCCCCCGTTACAGGGATCACACCTTTTTTTACTTCCCGCTTCCAGAATACGACGACAGGGGTACAGTTGCTACCAGTAGCACAACCAGGGGAGGTGCCAGATGCGGGTGGTAATTGGGCTTTGATTTTATTTAACCCATCGGCATCGTAGATATAAACTGCCTCTTGCAAATCTTGGGCGATGTAGCCAAGCGCTGATTGAATTTCTTGCTCAGTGTTTGCCTTTGCCTGTTCTTTGCGATCTGTTTCCAAGATGTTGAGCATGAACCCTAGCAAAGGCGTTATTACTAGAGCTGCCATAATCATAGCTACCAGCAGTTCAATCAGGGTAAAGCCGCCTGTTTTCCGACCCAGATAAGAGCGCTTTAGTTTTAGCTGAGTATTAAGAATAAATTCGAGTGGACTAATCATGCTGCTGTTTCCCCTTTTGCTGACCAATATAGAGCAGTCAAAGAATTTGAAATTCGCTTTGTTTACTCCAAACCAGCCTCTACTTACAACCGTTGGTGCGAGCGCACAAATCATTCAAAGAGGATTTACCTGTTGGGGCAATTTCCGTGGTTGTTTCTACGAGTGGTTTTGTAGCTGTGACTCCCCCACCAAAACTAGATTGGGTTTGACCTTTTTCCAACGTCGTACCGCTCTTAAAGGCATCTGCTCTGTAAACTCGCACACCAAGGCTGTAGCCTTTGCTGGCATCACTTGTATTAGAGTACCCAAATCCCTGAACTATCATGTCTTGAAGGCTATCTGTGGTACAGCCAGGTTTATCAACACTGTCACCATTAACGCAGTATAAGTTATCTGGTGAAGTGCAATAACCTACATTTACGATATTGGTGCAGGTCAAAGTTCCGGAAGTGGGAGGAGGTAAAGCCTCTAACTTCATAGTTGTGCTGACAGTTGGAGCCTTAACAGTTCCAGAACGGACACCATCAATGTAGGTTGAGGCGGCTTTAGATGCCAATTCCACCCGTTTAGCCTGTAGCCTGGTTGCTGTGGAGAGAACGATGACTGGCGCGATCGCTGTCATCAAGATCGCAACCACGATAATAGCCAGTAACGACTCAATCAGGGTGAAACCAGTCTCGCTTGACGGTGAGGAAACTTGCTTGTGCTTGCGCTTAATCATGGTTAGCTAGATCCACATAGGTTCTGGACAAGGCTCTGTCAGTTGTTATGGAATGGTGGGGCAGTTACTGGGACGCTGGTTTGCATTAATGGCTGCTCCCGCAGCTTTACCCTGAGCATCGGCTGTTGCCGCACACAATAATGTTTCAATCCACGGATCGTCCCGATTTACTTCCCTAAAGTATTCGCTAGGGGGAGTGGTAGGCGGTTGCGTGAATTGTTGCGTAATCAAGTCAGGCAACTGAGACAGCAGCCCCACATCATAACCCCATTGGCGGTTAGGTGGGTAGTAGAAGGGCGACATCCCCTCAGTGCTGCTCCCGGAGAGTGGGGTATTTCTAGTTCTATAAACCTGTCGGTAGTCTGTGCCGAACAAAGTTGTTTCTCCCTTGGGGGTAGAACCAGTTAGTTGAATTGTTTGCCAAGGACCTGTAGCGTAGGCACTGCGTTTGTACTGGATCAATGAACCACTAATCCGGCTGTTAACGTTTTCCCAGTTTTCTAAGAAACGCACAAAGTTTTCCAAACCGCCGTTTGATTCTGTGGGACGTGCAGGTGTATCGCCAGCGATCGCTACTAAATTAGATTTTGTCTCAGTAGCTGTCTGCATCCAGTTTTTGCCCGTATCTGTAGATATACCCAGTGGATTGAAGCTAGAGCTACCGGGGGTACCAGTCGGTGTGTGTATTTGCAGAACGGGTACTAACAGTGGCTGTTCTTTCGGATCGTTTCCGATTAATTTTAGTCCATTAGCTGTTTTGTAAAACAGTGGATTAGTTGCAGCGTAATTAGTTGTTGCCGGTAGCGGGATACCACTGTACGAAGCTTTAGGAGTCGTTTGATACCACAGAGTCGGGGCATTAGGTTTGATCCGAGGTAGGACACCAGCACCGGGAAATGCCTGAATTTTACCTACACCATCAATTCCCAGAGGAATCGGATGCTTATTGGCATCAAGGTTTAGGTTACCGCCAGTCCTTTGAAAAGCCACGCGACGAGCATATCGTCGGAATTCTGGATTTGAATCAGCCAAGTCTGAGTCGTAGGCAAGATCCGCTGTTGTGCCTGCCTTATGCATTCCTATGACGTCGTACGACGCATTTATTTGAATTGATGCTTTCATTCCTGCACCATCAACACTCCAGTCAGCAGGTGTACAGCTCGAAACAGGCACTTTCGTACACATTTCCATCAAATACTCTGGGAAACCTACCACCCGTCGCTGAATTGGGGTGACAAAGTTGTTGACATAGGAACTGCCCTGAATTCCAGTAGCAGTAGCAGCTATATCAAAGTCTTTAGGAAAGCCATCTGCTGGCTGAAACCAATCAGCACTGCTGAGAAAGTTATTGTCAAAGAAGCCATTTAGTTTCTGAACTGCTGTGGCTGTTATTTGTGTCTCAAGAACGCTAATGTCAGTACTGTTCTTGTTCCCATTGAGGTCAAAGCCAACGACAGTCTCATTTACTGGGTCTGCTGGGGAGATACTGCCGTTGCCATTAAAGTCGTAGCCAACAGGCGCGTTGCCTACATTATTTCTCAGGTCAAAGTCTCCCTCATTCCGGAAACCAAACCTGTAATTATTAGAAAGCAGGGTGACAGCATCTGCTAAAACTGTTGCCGAACGCCACGTATCACCTGTTGTGCATTTGTCGTTAGGAAGCCTAGGATCGCCCGTGCGACAGGCGAAGTTGTCGTTTATAGTCGCAGCGGTACGAGCGTAGAAATTGCTCCAAGTATCTGCCAACAAGCTGCCACCTTTAAACTCTTCGCCGCTGCTATGTAAATTAAAGTCCCCCTTTACGTAAGCGGGCAAATTACTAGCCAAGATAAACCCTTTTTCTTCGGGTCTGTAACCCGTCTGGCGGCTTAAATTGCTGCCATTTGTTAATACAATCGCATTGGGACGGCGGGTTGGGTCGAGCTTATAGTCAGTTGGGCTTACTAGCTTGCTGTTGTCGCTTTTATCTAGTAATGCGTCATCACGAGTAGCATAAATAATGCCGCTATTGGGTATCAGATACTCTTGACCACCAGGGCCACCTGCAATTGTTTTTGTCCGCAGTAAATTTACATCTAATACCGTAGCCCGAACTTCTAGAGGCTGACGCAATTCAAGGCTGCGATCGTAGTTTGTACTGAATGGGTCTACGGCAGTCCCAATGGATTTTATCTCTCTGGCGTCAAGGAATGTTGTTTCGTAGATAGCTCCATGAGGGACTGGCGGAGCGCCCATCGGCGCGGGGCTAGGACTCTTTAAAAGCTCTATAGCACAAATCGCTGTATCAATTGCTGAATTTTCAGCTAGCGACAGTGCCTTACCCAGACTATTTGTTTCCAAAGCATTTCTTAATGGTTCATTAGCAATCCGCCCATCAGGAAATACCAGTTGTGCCTGCCGGTTTAACTGAGGCAAATTGGCGGCGATATTTCTGCCAGGAAAAGCATAAACGATGCCGTTGTTGGACTTGCCATTCTCCAATCCACCCGGACTTGCGAGTGTGCCTGCGGTTTTGTCAGCTGAAGGATTTATCCAGTTTGCTAACAGAGCCTTTTCGTTTTGGGCAGTAATCGCATTTGTAGGATTGTAGTAGCTACTCACACAGGCAATTGGTAGCTGAGCAGCTCCCGCTCCCTGCGTGTAGTGATAAACAGCCGTGGCTCTCATGAGCAGGTCGCCCTTTACCCCTACTGCCCCTACAGCTCCAACTGTCATGGGCATGGAATCAGGCCAGACATAGATGTTTGGAAAAGCAGGAGATTTATTAAGGTTAAGCGGCGGAGTCACACCTGTATTAAGAGCAGGAGTCGGCAAAAAGGAGTTTGGGACGCGTGGTTTAATGGGTACTCCCTTTAAAACAACCCCATCATCATCGACATAAATTCCTGCACCCGTGACTATACGCAACCCACCCTGATTATCCAGCGGATTCGGCTTTGCCTCAGCGGCTTTTTGTTCCATTAAACCGTCCCGTTCCGTGACAGCCGCATTTAGATTCGTAAGCTTATCGACGCGGGTGGTGCGGGTACGAGCCTGAGTAGCGGGGTTGTTACCCACGTCATCCCAGTTGTTCGTAGGTAGAACTTTTTGAGGCGAGTCTTTCCCGATGAACTTTGTTGTTGCGGTGTCATACCAGAGGAAAGGCAGGTTGTTACCGACCAAAATGCGATCGCCAATCTTATCTTCCCGACCCTTATAAACCTCCTGCTGTTTTTGCGGTTCTGTCGCCGCTAGCTTATTAAGCTGCAATGTCAAACCCGTATTAGAAGTATTATTATTTGTGAAATCAAACGGATATACCCACTTATCCAGGGGTCTTAAAGAATCGCCGCTACCTAGCAGCACAGTGCCTGCCGTTTCAGTACCTACCCCACTGGCACCAAAAGCAACTTCCTTAAATGGAACGCGGCGCAGGCGTTTCCCAAAGTAGATTTCCAGTTCTTCTCGCCGTAAGTTGACTGGGTCTAAAGTGTTGCCAGCCGCTGTTTGGCGCTTGCTAATATTATTCTTAACTTCCGATGGATCTGTTGTATCAGCTTTAGGAACTTGTGCAACTACTAATAAGTTCAACCGCTCAGCATACGCTTGACTGTTATAGGCTATGTCAGTTGCTGCTTCCGTAACAGACTTATTAGTACTATTAATATCAACTTTAACCGGAGTGGCACCAACCTTAGCATCTGGGTTAAATAAATCTACCTGAACCGCATTCCCTTCTCCCTCACCAGTAATACGACCATTGCCTACATTACCACCCACAACAATTCGGCTATTTTCTTCCTCAAAAAAACAAGAATCTGGACTACTAACCTGATACAGCTTGATATCCTCAAAAACCTTACCAGTTAGCAAGTTAGCATTCGCAACGATACGTCCATTCAGCTTTAAACCAGCGCCTGGTGCAATCTCTAGGTCGTCTTCATACACAACCGCATTGTTAGTGAGGGGAATGCGAGTTTGATCTTGTTGAAACTCCAGAGCTGAAAAACCTTTGGTTTTTGCTTCTTGATATTTATTCGTATCCGTATCCGGACCGAGAACCACCTTCGCTTTATCTGTAATCGGTACAGTAGCAGTGAAAACATAGAAGCTTTTCTTCAGCTTCGAGCCTAGTTTTTGCCAGTTCGTGTCCCCTACTAAACTAGCGCTAGTGCCTTGGGCTGCCGGACATTGAGCGCTGCTTGAGCTATCATCCAATGGCGGGGTTCTGGCTTCTAGAGGCTTTCGGGGTCGATCAAAGTTCCCAGAGGTGCGAGTAGGACTCCGAAAGAAGATGCCGTATAGTGTGAAACTATCAAACTTACCATCGTTATCTGTATCTACTGGATATCTCCATGCAGTTTTTAAGGTTTCTTGCTTTTCCAGCTGACCTATTTCATTTAACGCACCGCCATTTTTATCTATATCAAAACCCAGCTTCAACGGAACCTCATCACCCAGCGTATATGCTTTAATATTGCTGGTCAAAGCCTCGTATAGTGGGCTATCTCCAGGCGTTGAGCGCGGCAGGGTGGGGTCAGTAAATAAAGCTGCTATCTTAGCTTTAGCGCGGTCAATTGCCGGAGTCCCAGCCGCCAGAACAGCTGTATCTACCCGAATATTGCTGGCGTTTTTAGACCGATCGAAGGCTCGGAACATCATGGCAGTGGTGAGCAATATGACCACCAAGATCACCATTGTGACGGTTGGCAGCAGAAATCCTGCCGTAGTAAGCTTTGATCGACGACCGATGATCAGCAAGCTCCGCAAGAGCCAATTCATGAGCGTTTTGGTAATCACTCTTGCTAGCTGCATCATTTGTCGGAAAAGATTCTGGATAGCTTTAACTAGCTTGTTGCGGGATGACATGGCTGCTTTCCTGGCAAAGGTGAGAGATAGGTGGAATAAAGAGTGTAAAACTTAAAAAATTAAGAACTGGCGTCGAAAGGATTGAGAAAAGGCTGATTGCCTGAAATTTTGCTTTTTATGAGGTGAGGGGAAGCTTCATCAAAAATTTATAGTTTGGCACTTCTCCTCTGTCTTAACAACCCAAGTTCTGATAGGCAACCGGGAAACTACGCACTCAGATGTTCAACCGCTTGTTAAATCTTTCAGTACCTTTCCGGAGCAGAGGCGTCCGTCCCGTATTGTGAAACAAAGGCTAGGTGTGCGCTTCCCTCAAGGGATAGATTTAAGAATCTCTATAAACTGTCTTTGCAATAGCGTTTAGCTTTAACACAACTTAACGAATATTTGGGGTAGATTCACTGTAGTTAGGATACCCAGATGTTGCGAAAAACCTATCACCTCTAGTAAAAAAAATAAAGAAACTGCCCAACCCGTACCAGAAGTGGGGTATCAGGCAGCACATAAATAACAAACTGTAGAGACATTGCAGGCAACGTCTCTACTAGAAGCCATAAGCACTCAGGGATTCTCTAGAAGCTGTACTAATAACGATTCAGGTTAATTCCCGCTTCTTTAGCCATCACTTGTAGACCTTTTAAATCTAGGGTCTTGATTGCCTTTGTGGAAAGCCGTAGCTTCACCCAGCGATTCCCTTGAGGCCACCAAATCCGCTTCCATTGCAGATTTGCTTCCTGTAGCTTTTTGGTACGCCGGTGAGAGTGAGAAATTGCATAGGCATTATTAGCCTTTTTGCCGGTTAGCTGACATTTGCGCGACATAGTCTAGTCTCCAGATTTTGGTTTCGTTAATACGCTCAGACTAAAGTCTGGCGCTACACAAACAAAGTCCGCCTGCGCGGACTGATTAGTAGTAGCCTGCTGCTGGCAGGCTTAGTTTGTGTAGCCGCGACTTCAGTCGCCCTGGTATTGCAAGAAGTCTATTGTACCTAAGCTATTGCTTGGGTGGGTAATTGCCCACCCATACTCGCCTAGCGTTCCGTAAGACGAGTTAGCACCTGATTCGACCGTTCTACAAAGGATTTCATCCCTTCAGCGTCAAATCCTTTCTGAGCCATTAGCGCCAAATCATAGATATGCTGGCACATCAGATTAGCCAAATCGCCTGTAGGCGATCGCCCCTCACCTTGAATAATACTGCCTTGGCTCAACTGAACCAGATTTTGGATCAGTGGATGCGCGGTATTCACAACTAAGGTATGTTCTTCCGGAAATTCAACATTTTGCTGCTGCATCAGCGCGTTCATCTCCCGCAGACGCCGCAGAACTTCTGGCAAGAGTACCATTGCTGGTGGGGTTCCTTGCGGGTCATCTGACTTTAGCGATTCGGTACGAATGTTCAGTTTGGGCTTGTTGAGGGCGTTCTGGAATAACTCTTTGATCTGTTCTGAGCGAGTTTTGTTGGTCTTGGGGTCAACAATTTCTCCTGCTTTATCCTGGTCAAGCAAGGTTTTGTCGAGGTCGGAGTCTACGCGGGAGAACTTGACATTCGGATGTTCATGCTCTAAGAAGCTGATGAAGTGGGAGTCTATGAAGGAGTCCATGAACAGGACTTCCAGCCCCTGTTTTTTGTGTAGTTCTACGTAGGTCGCCTGGGAGACTTCATCGGTGCAGTAAAAGACTCGATTTTCATGGCGATCTTTGTTGCGCTCCAGGTATTCTTTGAGGGTGGTGTAGTTAGGGCTGAGGACTGTGGACTGAGGACTGAGTGGTGAAGCCGGGGTTTGAGTTGGGGTGACTTCTTGCCAGACATCGCCCTCTTGAGATTGCACTTCAACGGCTGGGATATCGGTTTGGGGAGTTTCTGGAGTTGCTTGTGTAAGGTTGGCAGTGGTGCGATAAATCAGTATGTCTTCGACTTGCTTTTTGAATTTGTCGTCGTTGAGGGAGCCGAATTTAACGAAAGTGCCCACGTCTTGCCAGCAGCGGATGTACTCGTCGCGATTTTCGCGGTAAAGTTCTTTCAAGCGATCGCCCACTTTCTTGGCAATGTAATCGGCAATTCTCCGCACCGTCCGGTCATTGGTCAAGGAACTGCGTGAGACATTTAAGGGGATATCCGTGCTATCAATGACGCCTCGCAGCGGCAGCAGGAACTTGGGAATCACTTCTTCGCAGTGGTCGCTGACAAAAACCTGATTGCAGAACAGCTTAATCTGCCCTTTGGTGGTATCCACATCCGGCTTGAGCTTCGGGAAGTAGAGAATCCCATTCAGGATGAAGGGATAGTCGGTGTTGAGATGCACCCACAGCAGCGGCTCTTCTTGGAAGGGGTAGAGGTAACGGTAAAATTCTAGATAATCTTCTTTGGTCAGGTTTTGGGGCGATTCCTTCCAAGGTGCCTTTTGCCGGTTGATGACTTCCCCATCCAGTTGGATAGCGACTGGCATGAAGTCGCAGTAAGTTTTCACTAACTGCCGAATCCGCATCGGTTCCAGATATTCCATCTCCTCATCCTGAAGCGTGAGGGTGATGGTGGTGCCGTGTTCAGTTTTCGGTGAGTTTTCTAACTGAAATACGGGTGAACCATCGCAAGACCAGTGAACTGCTTGTGCCCCTGCCTGGTAAGAGAGGGTATCAATCTCGACTTTTTGCGCCACCATGAAGGAGGAGTAGAAGCCAAGACCGAAGTGACCGATAATCTGTTGCTCGGCGCTGGTTTGATACTTCTGGATAAATTCTTCGGCGCTAGAGAAGGCAACTTGGTTGATGTATTTCTTAACCTCCTCTGCGGTCATGCCGATACCGTTATCCGAGATGGAGAGGGTTTTTTTGTCTTTGTCAAGTGCGATTTTAATTTCTGGTTCGCCCAGTTCGCCGGTAAATTCGCCTGCGAAGGAAACCATCTTGAGTTTCTGGATGGCATCCACGGCGTTTGAAACCAGTTCCCGCAAGAAGATTTCGTGGTCTGTGTAGAGAGATTTCTTGATAATCGGGAAAATATTCTCGGTATGAATCGTGATTGTGCCTTGTTCCAGCATAGTTATGAGTCTCTAGTTCGCTTGCTTCGAGTATCTTAAATATTGATTGTGAGCGATCGCTGTTGGTTCTGAGTAGGGGTAAGGGATGTCTAAACCTACGGGATTCCCACCCGCCGGAGATGCGGATTTCCCTACTTTCTAGTTTAGTAAGGGAAATTGTAACTGGGCGCGATCGCTCAATCCCCACTCAGAATGCTAATTGTTCGTGTTCTTTTCCAGTACGAAAAAGTAGTTATAGAGTTTCAAGAGAGCGATATTTTTTTCTCAAATGTCAGACCTATTTTTTCAAGTGAACTTTTAGCTTCATCTGCCAGTATTGTTCATCCGTCAAAGCTTTTTTGCTATGATAGATGAACTGTTCTTTTTAAATATTCACTGCTGTTCATTATAGACATAGACCTGTTGATGACGAACATCAACGCAGCCTAACTCTCAATATAATTTAAGTTTCACTTTATCCTCTCTAGTAAATTAAGTTTATAAATGATTGCTTAACGATTTGGCTAGCAATAGCCCAATTTAACCGAGATTGATACTCATCAAAGGCTGACATAGCTAGTGTTTTATAATTTCCATGATTTTCCATAATAGACACTATATAGTTGCAGTAATTTGAGATACTAGCATCTATTGAAAAAGTTTTACCATTCACATTTTCTGTGATAATAGTTGTAATACCGCCTATATCACTTGCCAAACAGGGTACTCCAAAAGAATTTGCTTCAATTAAAACGTGGGGGGAACAATCTGCCACAGTAGGTAAAATTAGAAAATGAGATTCAGTCATAAGTCTATTCAATTTATTTAATCCTTCTTGGGTGGATTTATCAATAAATCCTTGAACTTCAACAAAATTGGGCAGAGGCTCATTAAGGGTCGGTTTACATCCAACTACTGTTAATATTGTATTCAAACCCATTTGGTTTAATTGATTTGTTACCTCTAGGGCAATGTTACCCCCTTTCCGGAGCCAGTCAACACCCACAAATAGTAATTTACATGGGCGGGGAATTCTACATTCCACTATTTTGTGAATATCATCCTTTGTTCGATTACACTCTATATTAGCTCCCCAAGGAACTACTTGTACTTTAGACGGATTAATACCATAAAGTTTAATAGCTATTTGAGCAGCCCAGTTTGATGAAAATATTACTAGCTTGCATCTATCTAATGCAGATTTTTCTAAATCATATATATTTTTTCTGGTTTTATCACATAAATTACTCAAATAAGGATAAAAATCAATCAATCCTGCCAAAGTTGTATCTATCCACAGCACAATAGGTTGCTCACATTTAAGATAGGCAATTGGCAGTGCATTTTCTGTACACAACACAATATCTGGGTTTAAACCAGATATTTTTTTTGAAACTTGATTCGCATAATCTCTTACCACTAATGGTTCTGACCAGCTATAATAATCTTTCTTAAATAAATATCGATAAAAGCTCCACTTAATTTTGGTTATGAGTGTAAACTTTTTCTTCAAGGGACTAATATGATTTAATATGATAGATTGAGATTCTAAATTTCTTGAAATGTAATGAGCTGCTCCCCATATCCCTACATGATTTTTGGGAGGCTTAGAATAATTGGTTAGTTCAAAAGTTGTTACATAAGCAACTTTCATGATTCTATCCTACTTTTATGCTATATGAAACCAAGTTGATTTATCACTTAAGCTACAGTAATTCTGTTAACAGACTTTTGACAGTTTTTCCGGCTACGCTCCAATTTAACCGAGACTGATACTCGTTAAATGAAGAAATTGCTATTTTATCATATTCATAAACTTGAGTAAATGTTTGTAAAATATAACTACAATAATCTGCAATACTAGCATCTAATGCAAATATTTTACCATTCAAATTGTCTCGAAGAATCGTTGGTATACCACCGACATTTGTTGATATGGATGGCAATCCAAATGAACTTGCTTCTCGAATAACAGCGGGGGTCCAATCTTCTCTTGAAGGTAAAATAAGAAAATGTGATTCTACAAATAATTGTTCCAGTACTTGCTGACCATCCTTTTTCGATCTATCTATAAAACCAAGCGATCGCACAAATTTTGGTAAAGGTTCATCACTGATAGGTTGACAGCCTGCTATAATTAATTCAGTAGTTAAGCCTGATTTGTTTAACTCTTTAGCAATTTCTAGAGCAATATCACCGCCTTTTCTAAACCAATTAATGCCTAAAAAAAGTAATTTACATATCTTTGAAGTTTTTTCTTTTAAAATATTTTTAATATCATCTAACGTTCGGTTGCATTCTATATTGGCTCCGCTAGGAACTACTTTTATTTTTGATGGATTAACCTTATAAGTTTTCATTGCTGCTTGAGCAGACCATTCTGATGAAAATATAACTAATTCACATTTTTTTAAAGCTAATACATCCATAGTATTTAAATTCTTAATTGATTCCCTACAAGGAACTCCATCCGGAAAAGAATTCATAATTCCAGAGAAAAGAGAGTCTGTCCATAGAACAATAGGTTGCTTGGACTCTAGATAAGCAATCAAGTTGATATTTGGAGACACAATTACATCGGGATTGCTATTTAATAACCTCCGGGAAATTTGCTTAGCGTAATTCTTGCTAGCAGATGGTTCTGCCCAATAATGATAAGGAGCTTTAGTTATATATTTATATAGGCGATTTTTAAACTTTGCTAGTAGTGAATGTTTTTCTTTTAAAGCATCAAAACACTCAAAAAAATCAAATTGATTTTCCAGCGCTTTAGACATATAACAGCTACTTCCAAAGTGACCTAGTAGATGAGGAGGAACGTTTCCTTTTTTTAGAAAGTCATATTGAGTGACAAATGCTATTTTCATTGCCTGTTTTCTAGTATTGGTTTTCAGTTGATATAGACTTGTTGCTTTTTTCAGCTTGACGCCTATGTATTACAAGGGTTAGACCTAAATCCCAATGCTTTTTTCTCCAGTAATTGTCCCTAATAAAGTATTATTTTCTAGACCGAATATAACTATGAAAAATATTCTAGTTGGTAGCTTGTGCTATTCTTATCAAGTTTTCAGCGACTAATTTTTAACAAATATTTTATAAAATTTTGGAAAAGGACTATAAAATCGACCTAATTGGGACTGAAATTCACAAGCTTGAACAAAATCATTAGAGAGAAAATCTTTATTTTGCCGGTAGTAAGTTAATAGTTTGAAACCATCTCGTAATGTAAAGAATGGTATCAAAAAAGGTAGGAAGGGGCGCTGCCAGCGATAAAAGCGAGCGACTCGTGTTAGATGATTGGAAAGACCATATCCACGAGCCAGTCTGAGTAGATAGGCTTGTTCTAAGCGATTTGGGCGAATATGGTGCCAAATCTCCAATTTGGGATTGTGCCAAACTTCCCACTTACTATTTTGAATATAGAACATTATTTCTGCATCTTCACCGGCAGCCATTGTTTTCTCGTCTCTGCCAGGTATTAGAAGTTTTTCTGGAGGAGGAATGGCGTCTTGCCATGCCTGCTTTCGGATGACTGAACCGGGTGCAGCAGGAATTCGGCGCGGTTTATCCGAACGCTTGTAGTGGAAAGCCGTTGAACCTCGGTTATAAATAGTAAGATACCCTTTTATTTGCTCAAAGTAGGGCGGTGGTGGTTCATCGAGTTTGGCATGAATAATTCCACCGTAGGCTCCCACTTGGGGGCGATCGCAACCAAAGCGATAAGCTTCACCTACCCAGTTGTCTGCTGGTAGATTATCATCATCCAAAAATCCAATCAAGTCGCTGCTTCTAGCTTCCTGCACGGCTCGATATCGCGCATAGGCAGCGCCTTGTTTAGCTTCAAAAACATATCTCAACTGGCTATTTTGACGCCAGTTTGCCGCATAGCGAGCAACAACGGCAGCAGTATCGTCATTGCTATTGTTGTCAACAACCAGCACTTCCCATCCAATATCCTCTGTCCCAACTTGATGAAGCAGTTGATCTAGAACTTCGGGCAGACGTTCTGCACCGTTATATGTGCAAATTGCTACAGTAAAGTCCACGGATATGTTCTTGGCGTTGTCGCATCAATTTTGGATGTTGTATTGCTTTCAGACTAACAGTAGAGACGTGTGGAGGCAACGTCTCTACTGATGATTTTTAAATGATTTGAGCTTCGAGGAGGCTGACGGGCTGTTTTTTACTGAAAGTCAGAGTATTGTCCAAACAATCAACCAAGATGGTGTCGCCACTCACGAAGGTGTTTTCTAGCAGCGCCGTGGCAAGTGTATTTTGCAATTCACGCTGAATGGCACGTTTCAGAGGACGGGCACCATAGATCGGATCGTAGCCGACTTCCGCCAAGTGGTCTTGGGCTGATGCTGATAGTTCGATGGTGATTTTTTGATCGGCTAGCAGCTTCTCAATCTGCTTGATTTGAATGGTGACAATCTGGCGCAGTTCGGATCTTTCCAGCCTGTGGAAGAGAATAATGTCGTCCACGCGGTTGAGGAATTCGGGGCGGAAGTGCGATCGCAAGGCATCCGTCACCTTCTTTTGCATCAATTCGTATTGGTCTTCGTTGCCTGTCAGATCGAGAATATACTCGCTGCCGATGTTGCTCGTCATCACAATCACCGTATTCCGGAAATCCACCGTCCTGCCTTGGGAATCAGTAATTCTTCCATCATCCAGCACTTGCAGCAAGATATTGAAAACATCGCGGTGAGCTTTTTCCACTTCATCCAGCAGCACGACCGAGTAGGGGCGACGGCGAATTGCCTCGGATAGCTGACCGCCTTCTTCGTAGCCGACGTACCCTGGCGGGGCACCAATCAGCCGCGAGACGGCGTGTTTTTCCATGTACTCGGACATATCAATTCGCACCAGGGCGTCATCGCTGTCAAACAGGAACTGAGCTAAGGCGCGGGCTAGCTCTGTTTTGCCCACTCCTGTTGGTCCCATGAACAGGAAAGAACCGATCGGGCGACCGGGATCTTTCATCCCCGCACGGGTGCGACGGATGGCGGCGGAAACGGCAGCAACGGCTTCTTGCTGACCGATGACCCGTTCGTGGAGATGAGATTCCAGCTGGAGTAACTTTTGCCGTTCCGACTCTAGCAGTCGGTTAACCGGGATGCCCGTCCACTTGGCGACGATTTCGGCGATGTCTTCTTCGCGTACCTCTTCGCGCAACAAGGCAGCACCGCGAGATTGCAGTTCCAACAGTTGGGCTTCTTTGGCTTCCCTGTCGCGTCCTAAAACCTCCAAACGTCCATACTTCAGCTGAGCAGCTTTGTTAAGGTCGTAGGCGCGTTCTGCCTGCTCTATTTGCACCCGGAGTTTATCTTCTTCCTCCTTCACCGTGTTAATGTCTTCCAGCAGCTGTTTTTCTGATTGCCACTGAGAACTGAGTTGAAGTTGTTTTTCACTCAGGGAGGCAATCTCTTGTTCGATGCGCTCTAAGCGCTCCTGAGAAGAACGGAAGGCACCCACAACTGCTAAACCCGTCCGTTGACCTTCTCCTTGCAGGGAGAGCTTTTCCATCTCAAGCTGCATCACCCGTCGGTCAATTGCCTCTAGTTCTACAGGCTTGGAAGTAATCTCCATTTTCAGCTTGGCAGCGGCTTCATCTACCAAGTCAATTGCTTTATCTGGCAAAAACCGCTCGGTGATGTAGCGATCGCTCAAGCTGGCGGCGGCAACTAAGGCAGAATCGGTAATTTTCACGCCGTGGTGGACTTCGTAGCGTTCTTTCAGCCCCCGCAGAATCGAAACCGTGTCTTCTACGCTGGGCTGCTTGACATAGACTTGTTGAAACCGGCGTTCGAGTGCCGCATCTTTTTCAATGTGCTTGCGGTATTCGTCTAGGGTCGTCGCCCCAATGCAGCGCAGTTCTCCCCGCGCCAGCATCGGTTTGAGCAAGTTACTGGCATCCATTGCCCCTTGCGTGGCACCAGCACCAACCACCGTGTGCAGCTCATCAATAAACAGGACAATCTGACCGACTGAATCGATGACTTCTTTTAGCACCGATCTGAGGCGGTCTTCAAATTCTCCCCGATATTTTGCTCCCGCAATTAAGCTACCCATATCTAGGGCAATTAAGCGGCGGTTTTTCAAAGATTCGGGTACGTCGCCGTTGACGATGCGCTGGGCTAAACCTTCTGCGATCGCTGTCTTCCCGACACCGGGTTCCCCAATCAGCACCGGGTTGTTCTTACTCCGGCGGGATAGCACCTGCACGACGCGGCGGATTTCCTCATCTCGCCCAATCACTGGGTCAAGCTTACCGGATTTGGCTCGTTCTGTCAGGTCGCGCCCATACTTCTCCAAGGCTTCATAGCGTGCCTCTGGATTTTGGTCTTTTACTTTCTGGGTACCCCGAACCTCTTTAATCGTTGCTTCTAGCTTTTGGCGATCGAAGTTGAAGCTTTTGAGCAACCGGCGTCCGATGCGGTCATCTTCGGCGAAGCCGACTAATAGATGTTCTACCGAGATGAATTCATCCTGCAAGGTAGTTCTTGAGGCTTCAGCCCGGTCTAGCATGACATCTAAGCCCCTACCCAGGTATAGCTGGTCAACGACAGCGACTTTGGGCTGGCGTTGGGTGAAGGCTTCGAGTTGCGACTTTAACGCCTGGATGTCTACATTGACTCGACTCAAAATCCGATTTGTCAGCCCTTCTGGGTCTTCCAGAAGCGCGATCGTTAAATGCTCTACCTCTAGCTGCTGATTTTTGAATCGACGCGCCACATCTTGAGATTTGATGATGGCTTCCCAGGCTTTCTCGGTAAACTTGGCAGGGTCAGTAGGCTGCATTTTATAAAACGAATCTCAGTCGAATACCGTGTCTCACACGCCAGTATAACAATCTGTAGTCAATGGCTAATTGCAAGATTGCTAATAAAAAAAATTCCATCCCCATTGGGAGGGAGGGAAAGTAGGGTAGGATGAACGCCCACCTTGTGACTCAGCACGGGCGGAGAGACCCCACCCCTACAGCTTATGCTTCTGCCTCAACTGGCTCTGGCTTCGGTTCGCGCACTTCCTGCTTGATGGTGAGGTAGCGGATCACTTCTTCCGACAGACGCATTGCCCGTTCCATCGGCGCTACCTGGCTGCCATTGCATTTGTAGTTCATCTGAACATAGATGCCTTCCCGATGCTTGCCGATATCTTGAGCCAGACGCCGCCGACCCCGATGCTGGATTTCAATGTCGTGTGCCCCATTGTCGCTCAAGATGCTCTGATACTTGGCGATCGCCAAGTTTACAGGTTCCTCGCCCAAATCGGGACGGAGGATGTACATAGTTTCATAAACGATCTGCATTGCTGTTAATCTCCTTATGGACAAGACGGCTTCTTCTAGCACTGGGGCTAGGAAGTTTGGGATAGGTTCATGGAAGTCGCCCCTTGAAAATCTCAAATCGCTAGCCTATAGCGTCTAAAGATGAAGAAGCAAGGAATTAAAATCTTACTACCAGTCCATCAATTGTACAAAGTTACCAGGGTAAATTCACATCACCGTCCAGACCACACATCAGCATAATCAAACACCAGTCAACATTATGGCGCAGCGCTACGTCCGAGTCCGAACCGCAAAAGGGCAGACTTACTACGGTTTACTGCAACTAAGCCGAGGTGTTCAGGTGCTTGATGCGCCTCCCTGGTTACACGGGCAACCTACGGATTTGCAGTTAGAACCAGATACTTATCAGATTCTGGCTCCTTGTGCCCCGTCTAAAATTATCGCGGTGGGCAAAAATTATGCCAGCCACGCCGCTGAAATGGGGACGGATGTGCCAAAAGAACCGCTACTATTTCTCAAGCCGCCCACTTCTGTCACCGCAGCGGGAACAGAAATTCACTACCCCCCGCAGTCGCAGCGAGTAGACTACGAGGGCGAATTGGCTTTAATCATTGGCGATCGCGCTCATTCCTGCACGCCAGAGGAGGCACAAACTAAAATTTGGGGTTACACCATTGCCAATGATGTCACCGCCCGCGATTTGCAAAAGCGGGATCTGCAATGGACGCGGGCAAAGGGATTTGATACTTTTTGTCCTTTGGGACCGTGGATTGTCCGCGAGTTGAGTCCTGCTGCCCGCTTGCAAACTTTTCTCAACGACGATCCCCAGCCAGTGCAGTCAGCACTGATTAATCAGATGGTGTTTGCGCCCGATTTTCTGGTGTCTTACATCTCTCAGGTGATGACGCTGTTGCCGGGAGACGTGGTGCTGACTGGAACGCCCCAAGGCATTGGTCCTATGCAGGTGGGCGATCGCGTTCGCATCGAAATTGAAGGCATCGGTCACATGGAAAACACAATTGTGGCACGCCCCACCCCAGCAGCGCCCTAACCCAGCCCTGCCTGCGGCAAGAAAGAAACTAGGGGACTTGGCTGTAAACTGCCTCCGAAATCCCAGGAATTTCTGCGTAACGTCCTAGCACTGACTGCACAACTGAATAGGCGCAGGCAGCAAGCGTGCCCAGAAAAACAACATTAAATAGCGTTTGTCCTACCAAGCCAGTTCCTAGCGCTGGAGTCAAAATGCTCAATACCATAGTACACAAAAATAGAGCAATGTCTATTAGGAGTGCCTGCATCGTGTTGAAACGAATAAAATGGCTAATCTTTTCGTTTCTAACTACGCCTAAGAACAAGACAAAGAAAATTATTAAACTTGCAAACGGTATAGTGTAAATTGCTAGCAACGGTTGTAGCGGCAATAAAATTAGTGCCAAGACAGGAAATTGTCTAAACAGATACGCCCCAAAAGGAAGCACAGAAAGCAAAGGGAGCAAATAAGGAAGGCAAGCGAAAATCCGGTCTTTCGTTGTCGCTGAACCACGCCAAGTCATCGTGCGTTCTCCTGAAATAATGTATTTATCGCAAGTTATTACTAAGTTCAGGATAACGCAGATGTTATGTCAACCAGGACACCCCTGGGTCAGGCGTGTCCCACCAGATGCATAGAGCCTGTAGCGTAGCCTTGTCCGTTAGAGAAAGTAGCGATCGCTATTGATCGGCAAATCGCAGATAGCCCCTCAGCAAACTTGAAACTTGAGCAAAACGAGATTACTCAATCTTGGCAATACGGAAGCCCATTAGACACTCGTATTGATCGGGTTGATTTTCGGTAAGCTTGTGAATCGCTTGAGCGCAGCGGAGTCGCCCATGACGCCAGCGCGGTTGACCGCTTTGATCGGCAAGTAAACAGGTCTGACAAACTTGCTTGGGGGAGAGTATCTGCTCATCCGTAAGAATGACTAACATTTAATACCTCCGCGAGAGCTTTAATCCGCCCTCATCCATTCTAGGTTAGGTTTTCGGCGAGATATGGTAAATTAACATACAGCTTAATGTCCTCTGCTAAAAGTAGGACTGAGGATTGTTAGCGGAGCAGCGCTTTGCGGGTGCTAGAAGAAAGGCGGGAAGGAAATAAATTTGGCACCTAAGTTTGGGATCTGAACAGTATGGGCGTCTAATCCCTCTAAAGTCTTGCAGTTTGTAATTGCATCGGTTGCCAAGTGGGTAAGATTAACGTCATGTGCAACTTTTTCTAAGCCCCAATTTATCGGGGGTTGGGGATCAAATGTCAAGCAAATTTTGTTAGCTCCCCCTAGCCCTCCATCAATGGGCGAGAGAAATACAGAAAGTTGCATACCGCGCCAGGTTAGGTAGTTTGAATTAAAGGTTGCCAAAAGTTGTCAGCTTCAAGTGTTAGCAGAAAAGTTGGGATAGACACGACTCCAACAGCGTTAAGATTGAAGACTCCAGAAAATACTGGCATGAGCTAGTATCGCGGACATGGCGTTGACCGAA
The DNA here is from genome assembly GCF_042747725.1 of Coleofasciculus sp. H7-2. Taxonomy (NCBI): domain Bacteria; kingdom Bacillati; phylum Cyanobacteriota; class Cyanophyceae; order Coleofasciculales; family Coleofasciculaceae; genus Coleofasciculus; species Coleofasciculus sp. H7-2. Next base: position 141,241 of record NZ_JBHZGO010000101.1, on the reverse strand, counting down.
AGCGCACCCGAATCAAAGTTTGAAAGGAAGACTGACACTATTTCTAGGGGTTCACTTTGTGAGTAAAACAAACTTAGACTTTCTAGCCGAAACCGATTCCGCCGTTGCCAGCTTTGTCCAAGAAGAACTCCAGCGCCAACGCGCCCACTTGGAGCTAATTGCTAGTGAAAACTTCACCTCCCCAGCGGTGCTGGCAGCACAAGGCTCGGTATTAACGAATAAGTATGCCGAAGGGTTGCCGGGGAAACGCTATTACGGCGGCTGTGACTTTATCGACAAAATTGAGCAATTGGCGATTGACCGTGCCAAACAGCTATTTGGGGCGGCTCACGCGAATGTGCAACCGCATTCGGGGGCACAGGCAAATTTTGCCGTTTTCCTGACGCTGTTGCAGCCGGGAGACACGATTATGGGGATGGATTTGTCCCACGGGGGGCATTTAACTCACGGTTCGCCGGTAAATGTGTCGGGGAAGTGGTTTAAGGTTTGTCACTATGGAGTCAGTCAGGAAACCGAGCAGCTAGACTACGATCAAATTCGGGATTTGGCGCTACAACACCGTCCTAAGTTACTGATTTGCGGCTATTCAGCTTATTCGCGCATTATTGACTTTGAGAAATTCCGGGCGATCGCTGATGAAGTCGGCGCTTATCTATTAGCCGATATCGCCCATATTGCGGGTTTAGTTGTCACAGGTCATCACCCCAATCCTCTCCCCCACTGCCACGTCGTCACCACCACCACCCACAAGACCCTGCGCGGTCCCAGAGGTGGCTTAATTATGACCAGCGACCCGGAACTCGGCAAGCAACTAGATAAAGCCGTGTTCCCCGGTACTCAAGGGGGTCCCTTAGAACACGTCATTGCCGGTAAGGCGGTGGCATTTGGGGAAGCATTGCAACCCGCATTTAAAACTTATTCGGCGCAAGTGATTGAAAATGCTCGTGCCTTGGCAACCCAGCTGCAAAAACGCGGCTTCAAGATTGTTTCTGACGGGACTGACAATCACTTGATGCTGGTAGACTTGCGCTCTATCAGCATGACTGGCAAGCGAGCCGATCAGCTAGTGAGCGGAGTGAACATTACCGCTAATAAAAATACCGTACCCTTCGATCCAGAGTCGCCGTTTGTAACCAGCGGCTTGCGGCTGGGTTCGCCAGCCATGACGACGCGCGGGATGTCCACTACTGAATTTACAGAAATTGGGGATATTATTGCCGAACGGCTGCTGAATCCAGAAGATGAAGCAGTGGCGGCGGAATGTCGGCGGCGAGTGGCAGCATTGTGCGATCGCTTCCCCCTGTACCCCCACCTGACAATTCCCGTACCAGCCTTGGCATAGAAATAGTAGGGGCGACCATGCCCCTACTACCCATTCCCCACTGCCAATTCCCCATCACCAAACGTGCCTCTTCCCGTCTGAAATGTAGTAGACTCTGCCTGACGATGGTTTTGAAGGATGAAAGATCAATAGCGATTAGCAATCAGCTAACAGCTTTTTTTTGATTTCTGCCTTCTGATGTCTAGTACCCTACTTAATTTCAGATGCCCCCCCAGCTGTATCACCTGGTTGCCTTTCTCGTATCTGCCTGTGTTGTCCTCTGGGCAACACCCGTTGTGAACAAAATTGGCCTCCAAAAGGGACTGGTTGATTTACCCAGCGAACGCAAAGTCCATAAGCATCCTATCGTGCGGGTGGGAGGTGTCTCTATCTTTGCAGGCACCATTATTGCCCTACTGATTGTTTGGGGAACCGGGGGATTTGGCGCTTTAAGCGCAGATAAATCCTTAGAAGTTTGGGGCGTTACCGTGGGTGGTCTTGGCTTTTTCCTGGTTGGCTTAGCCGATGATTTGTTTAGTTTGTCGCCTTTCTTGCGGCTGTTTATGCAAATCATCATTGCCAGCTGGGCTTGGCACCTCGGCGTCCAAATTGACTTCCTCACAGTTCCCTTCGCTGGATTGGTAACATTGCCAGACACAATTAGCTGGCCCATTACCGTCATTTGGCTAGTAGGTATGACTAATGCCATCAATTGGATTGATGGTCTAGACGGTCTAGCTGCTGGTGTTTCTGGTATCGCTGCCGTGGTGATGCTGATTGTAAGTTTGTTTATGAACCAACCGGCGGCAGCACTGATTGCCGCAGCGCTTGCCGGTGGCGCATTGGGATTTCTTCGATATAATTTCAACCCCGCTCAGATTTTTATGGGGGATGGCGGAGCCTATTTCATGGGCTTTACCCTTGCCGGTGTCGGGGTGATTGGCTTAGTAAAAAGCACTGCTGTCACTGCGGTGCTGCTGCCTTACCTGATTCTGGCTGTGCCAATTGTGGATATGTCAGCGGTGATTGTGCAACGGCTGTGGCGCGGCAATTCGCCTTTTATTGGCGATAAATTCCATCTGCATCATCGGCTGCTGCAAGCGGGTCTGCCGCAACGTTTGATAGTTTTATTTATCTACGCTTTGACTCTCTGGGTGGGAAGTTTAGCGCTAGCGTTGGCTAAAATACCAAGCGGAGTGGCTTATGCGATGGGTGCAACGTTATTACTGGGGTATACCAGCTGGCAAGTTTGGCGAAATTCGCGGATGAGGAGTGAGGAATGAGGAGAAATACAAAATTAAAAAATAAAAAACTTTTGCATGAGTGCTGAAATTATTTGTGTTGGTACGGAACTGCTACTCGGCGATATTCTCAATAGCAACGCCCAATTTTTGGCGCAGCAACTAGCCTTTCTGGGAATCCCCCACTACTATCAAACGGTGGTGGGAGATAATCCTGGGCGTCTCAAGCAGGTGTTGGAAATTGCCAGCGGCAGATCCCATCTACTGATCTTTACCGGCGGTCTGGGTCCCACTCCCGATGACTTGACAGTGGAAGCGATCGCTGATTTTTTTGGCGTTCCCTTGGTAGAACAACCGGAAATCGTCGCAGACATTACTCGCAAATACGCCATGCGCGAGCGTCAAATGACCCCCAGCAATCGAAAACAAGCGCTAATTCCCAAGGACGCCTCAATTTTACCCAATCCAGGCGGTACAGCCCCCGGTATCATCTGGCAACCCCGCACGGGTCTGACGATTCTCACCTTTCCCGGCGTCCCTTCAGAAATGAAGCGGATGTGGCAAGAAACTGCCATCCCCTATCTCAAGAGTCAAGGCTGGGGCAAAGAAATCATCTACAGCCGGATGTTAAAATTTTGGGGAATTGCCGAATCGGCTCTGGCTGAAAAAGTCGCGCCCTTTCTCGACCTACCCAACCCCACAGTTGCTCCTTATGCCCTTCAGGGAGAGGTGAGGCTGCGAGTCTCAGCAAAAGCGGTGTCAGAACCGGAAGCGCTAGGACTGATTGAGCCAGTGGCGCAACAACTACGACAGATAGGAGGGCTGGATTACTATGGCACCGACACTGACACGCTAGCTTCTGTTGTCGGCTTTTGGTTGCAAGAAGCCGGTGAAACGCTTTCGGTAGCAGAATCCTGTACGGGTGGCGGATTGGGGCAGATGCTAACCAGTGTCGCCGGGAGTTCCAATTATTTTTTGGGCGGCGTCATTTCTTATGACAACTCGGTGAAAATTTCCCTTTTGGGCGTCAATCCAGAAGACTTAGCCCAAATGGGAGCGGTGAGTGACACGGTAGCCAAGCAAATGGCTGTGGGCGTAAAGACGCGCCTCTCGACCACCTGGGGACTCAGTATCACAGGCATCGCTGGACCGGGAGGCGGTACGGAAACCAAGCCGGTGGGATTAGTTTATATTGGTCTAGCGGGGCCGGATGACACGGTAGAAAGTTTTAGGCAGCATCTGGGTCAAAATCGAGAGCGAGACTCTATTCGGTACGCCAGCGCCTGTATTGCCCTTGACCAACTGCGGCGAAAATTATTAACCAGAAAGTTAACTACGGATCTATCTTAAGACGGATAGACGCTGCATAGGCACACACATCCATAGTGAGACTACTCACCTCTTTCCCAATGTGCTAGGGTTAGAATAAATCTTAACTACAATAGGATTCATAAACTCTCACGTTTGCCCTGTTGTTAAGTACTCATCCTGGTTGTATTGCAGGAGTTTTCAATTCAATGGACTATATAGAAAATGTGTTGGAAAAGCTCAAAGAATGGGCACGCAAGCTCATCGAAACGCTCCTGGGACCGGAAGCTGAGCCGGAACCCGAACCGATTCCAATTCCAGTGAATGAGAGATCGTCGCGCCGTCGTAGTTAGTCTATTGAGTTGCTGCTGAAACCTTGGGCACAGTTACTATTTTGGTGCTGCACGGACCAAACCTGAATCTATTGGGACTCCGAGAACCAGGGATTTATGGATCTGTGACGTTGGATGAGATTAATCGCCTGTTAGAACAAGAAGGGCAAACGCTCGACTGTAAGGTATTTACTTTACAGTCAAATCATGAAGGCGTCTTAGTGGATGCGATTCAGAATGCCTTTGGGCAGCACCAAGGAATTTTAATGAACGCTGGGGCATATACTCATACCAGCGTAGCGATACGGGATGCGATCGCGGCTGTTAACCTTCCGACTGTAGAAGTGCATCTGAGTAACATTTACCGACGAGAAGCTTTCCGACATCATTCTTATATCGCACCCGTTGCAATTGGGCAAATCAGTGGCTTTGGTGCAGAGAGTTACCGCTTGGGGTTACACGCTCTAGTTCACCATTTGAGACAAAAGAGTGGCGGTGAATAAAATTCGTGGCAAGTTCTTGTCCCTGTTTGGGGGACTGATGACCCAGTCATAGAAGAGATTCGGTGCTGCTTCCCGGTGCAACAAGCGATCGCCTGAAAACGAGCTTCATTGAACGCATAGCATCTTGGCTCGGTCGTCTCAGCAAAGGCGACCGATTTTTTTTGGAGTTGATTTACTCCCCGTCAGGTAGCCATTTGCTGCCAAAGTTCTTATTGTATGGGTTTTTTGAGTGACAAGTGCTGTTGCTTGTTGCTGAAAATTCCTCAGCTCAACTGTGCTGTACATTCAAGAATCAATCTTTGATTTTCTAGGGCGTAAGGCTGAATTTCCAGCGCTTGTCGAAAAGCTTGAATGGCAGCGCTGTATTCTCCCAGTGCGGCATGGCACAACCCCATCCCATGCAGCGCCCCAAAGTGGAACGGGATGAGCTTAACAGCCATTTGACAGTCTTGGAGCGCCTTTTTGTACTCCCTAAGAATATAGTAAAGAACGGCTCGTCTATTCCAGGCTTCCGCGAAATTTGGTTGAGTCTCGATCAGGTCAGTCAGTAACTCCTCAGCTTTGGCAAGCTCTCCTGCCTCCAGCATTGTCTGCGATCGCCCAAGCAGTTCAAACCCCACCGCTCCCTTTTGATGAAACCAGACGCGCCATAGCTCTGCTGTAGCCTCATAGCGGACGTTTTCATCAGGATTTTTTAGGTCTTCTAGTAACGAATTAATAGAGAATTCATTCATGAATATCACTTCCAGTCGGTCGCGTTGGCTTCTAATCTCTCTATCCTTATGTTTAGCAGCTATCTGTTGGATAGGGGCAACTACCGCTTTGTCAGGAGGAACGATCGTGTTTGCCGGAAAACCACCCACTAATCTCGGTGTCCAGTCAGGTCAACTAGCGCCCTGTCCTAGTACGCCCAACTGTGTCAGCAGCCAAAGCCAAGATGCCCAGAATAAAATTGAGCCTTTGACGTACAACTCTTCTCCAGCGGAAGCGATCGCTAACCTCAAGACAGTTATCGAGTCCCTCCCGAAAACCAGAATTATCACCGAAACTGAAAATTACCTCTACGCGGAATTCACCAGTGCGCTTATGGGGTTTGTCGATGATGTGGAATTTTATCTGGATGAAGGCGCAAAAGTCATCCAGGTTCGTTCAGCCTCCCGCTTGGGACAGTCGGATTTGGGGGTGAACCGTAACAGAATCGAAACCATTAGAGCCAAACTCAACGAACTGAGAAGCTCGGTGTAGAGTAAAACCCTCCTCAATCGGTTCGCCCCTAGAGAAAAGCAAGAATCGTTATCTCGTTACCAGGCTGAGTCTGGTAACGAGATAAAGCTTCTCTTAGCCCCCTCCTTGCTTGCGGGGAGGGGCTTGGGGGTGGGGTTCTTTTCATCCTGAACAAAGAATGGAGATGTGCGCGATGCCAACAGAAACACAAACCCCAAAAATAGTAGTCGTTGGTGCTGGTTGGGCAGGGTTGGGGGCTACCTACCACTTAGCGCGTCAAGGCTACGACGTAACTCTTCTAGAAGCTGGTTCCTATCCGGGTGGCTTGGTGGCAGGCTGGAAGACAGCAGCGGGGCGCTCTGTAGAAGCGGGTATTCATGGTTTCTGGTATCCTTACCGAAATATCTTCTCCCTGGTAAAAGAATTAGGGCTGAATCCGTTCACGCCTTGGACTCGTTCCTCCCAGTATTCTCCAGCTGGTTTAGAAGTAGAATCGCCCATTTTCCAAGACTTACCGCGACTTCCCACCCCGCTGGGGACTTTTCTCTACACGCAATTTAAGCGGTTGCCATTAAGCGATCGCCTCTCAGCTTTACCTCTACTCTACGCAGTTATTGATTTTGACAATAGCGACGAAGCTTGGCGACGCTATGACTCTGTAACGGCACGAGAACTCTTCAAAGATTTTGGGGTTTCGGCGCGACTTTACCGCGATTCCTTTGAGCCAATGCTGTTGGTGGGCTTGTTTGCACCAGGAGAGCAGTGTTCAGCCGCCGCCGCGCTGGGTATGCTTTATTACTTCATTTTGGCTCACCAACCGGATTTTGATGTCGTCTGGTGCCGGGGAACGGTCGGAGAAATGATATTTCGTCCTTGGGTGGAACGAATTGAACAAGCTGGGGGAAAATTACTCGCCAACCGACGAGTCAGTGACGTAATTGTTGATAGCAATAATCAAGCGACAGCGGTTGTCTGTGGAGATGAAGTGTTTGAGGCAGATGCGGTTATTTTTGCCGTTGGTATTAGCGGCATGAAGAAGATTGTGTCAGGTAGCCCTAGCTTACAAAACCGTAAGGAATTTCGGGACATTCACAACTTGGGCGCGGTTGATGTGTTAGCAACTCGCCTGTGGTTTGACCGCAAAATTAATATTCCTCGTCCTTCTAATGCCTGTTTTGGTTTTAATGCAACAACTGGATGGACGTTTTTCAATTTAAATGCCTTGCATGATGAGTACCGCAATGAACCAGGGACAGTTATTGAGGCAGATTTTTATCACGCGAATCAGTTTCTTCCTTTAAGTAATGAGGAAATTGTGCCGCTTGTACAACAAGATTTAGCAACTTGTATCCCAGCTTTTCGGGATGCGAAAGTAATCGACAGTAGTGTAATCCGCCTACCGCGTGCGGTGACTCACTTTTTCCCTGGTAGCTATCAGTATATGTTGCCAGGAGAGACGACTATCAAGAATGTCTTTATGAGCGGTGATTGGATTGTTACCCGTCACGGTTCCTGGTCGCAAGAAAAGGCTTATGTGACAGGTTTGGAGACTGCAAATTTGGTGATTTCACGCTTTGGACGTGGGAGTAAAGCTTTGATTCTACCTGTTGAAGCAGATGAGGCGCATATTCAAATTGGTCGGTCAATTAACCAAACACTACGCGGTTTCGGCAAAACATTCTTACCGGATATTTGGCTACCTTAGCTATGTTATATTGTGCTGTGCTTAGATTAATGTCTACGGATGGATCGAAGGCTTGAATCCAGATGCTTCCCGATCTGTAATCGCTGCTTTCTGCCATTCGTACTCCCAACCTAATTCAAGTTCATCTACCAGGGAACAAGCCTGAGCCAATGCTGCATCTTCTTGCTGCTGTCGCCATTGTTGCAAGAGAGATTCAATTAAAGCACTGCGATTTTCAACTTTTTGGTCAAGGTAAGTCAGCAATTTCTCTGGCAATGAGATAGAGATTTTAGCCATATCCTACGCAGAGTCATACTATTAGGTAGTATAGGCTGTTTGGGGCGCGATCGCGTTTTGCTGGGAATGCGATCGCTTTTCACCAGAGATACGCAGCTTTTGCCCTACAATATTACAATTATCATTCCGCCTTGCGAGAGCCTTGATAAGTGATGAAACAGATGATACAGGGGAATAGGGTTAATAATTCCACTATTACTAACTCTGCACAAGCCCTTCATTCTTCAGTAGCAAGAACGGCTCTCTATGAAAAATTCAAGACAAAAATCATTCCTAATCCTTGTTTGAACAGAAGGCTGGTTAGTTTTCAGGCCAATAAGGAAACTCCATTTTATAGCTGGTTTAAATATAAAGAAGGATTTTCAGAACGATTAGTTACCTATCTCCTGCAAAACTTCAAGCGACAACCGGGTATTTTGCTCGATCCATTTGCGGGATGTGGTGCAGCTTTATTTGCTGCAAGTTCCTTGGGGTGGCAAAATATAGGGATTGAACTTTTGCCTGTCGGCATTTATGCAATACAATCTCGAATTTTAGCTAATAAAATCAATATTAAAGAGTTTAATTTTGTAGTTACTGAAACAATAAAAATCAACTTTGCAGATTACTATAACCCCTGCTACCAAATTCATCATATTGCGATTACTCGTGGGGCATTTCCTTCATTAGAAGAAAAACAACTGGTTGGTTATATTTCCTATTGTCACAAGTTGGTCACGAATGACGATATTCGCACTTTACTTCTATATGCTGCTTTTTGTATACTTGAGGATATTAGCTATACCAGGAAAGATGGACAATATTTGCGTTGGGATGGCCGTTCTGGTCGTTCTCAGGGAAAGAAAACCTTTAATAAAGGAGAAATATTAACTTTTTCTGATGCAATTTACCAAAAACTTAAGCAGATAACATCAGATTTAGATGTCTGCTCAATCCAACTAGATTTATTTGGTGATAGTCTATTATCTGGATTGGCAACCGTAAAGCCTGGTCATGTTGAAAATCCGGAGCCTATACTTTACCAAAACTCTTGCCTCGAAATTCTTCCCACTCTGCAAGAAAGCACTATTGATTTTGTAATAACTTCGCCGCCCTATTTGAACCGATATGATTACACTCGCACGTATGCACTTGAGCTAGTCTTTCTGGGATGCACTGAAGAGAAAGTAAAGCAGCTACGTCAGGCAATGCTTTCATGCACTGTAGAGAATCGAGATAAACGCACTCAACTAGAGCAGTATTACACAAGTATAGGACGCGCTCAGGATTTTTTGAAAATCGATTCCACTTTCCAACAACAGACAGCGTTACAAGAAGTTTTGACAATTTTGAAAACTGCTAAAAAAGAAGGAAAATTAAATAACGTCAACATTGCCAGAATGGTGTATAATTACTTTTACGAAATGTGCTTTGTCACTTATGAATTAGCTCGAAGCCTTAAGCCGGGGGGCATAGTGGCAATAGTAAATGACAACGTTCAGTATGTTGGTGAGGAGATACCTGTAGACCTTATTTTATCTGATATGGCAGAGTCTTTCGGGTTGACAACTCGATACATTTGGACATTGGATCGTGGCAAGGGCAATAGTAGTCAGCAAATGAGAGATAGAGGTCGGTCTGAGCTTCGGAAATGTGTATATATTTGGGAAAAAGAAGCGATTCCATGACATCAGATGAAGCCTCACTCTTAGCTGAATCAAACCGTATAAACTATCGACTACGATCAACGTTTTTTTATCGCAAACTAAAGGAATACAAGACGCTATCTTTCCGCAATAAAATTGATGAAATATTACCCGCAAAGCATCTATACAGTTGGCAAGGTTGGGCTGATTGGGGCATTGGCAAGGATGCTTTTGCCTACATCAACGGGCATGATAACTTACAGCTCATTCAAGTATTTTGCCACCCCAGGTTAATTCGCGAACACTCTATACTAATAGGCTACTATCGTAATATTGCTGCGCTTTCCCAGAAAGCGGTTAAGTATTTAGTAGGTATAGATGTTAAGAAGATTGAAATTAATGAAGAAAATCATTATTCTCTAAAGGAAGACCAAGCCAAGAGACTTGCCCAGCTTTTTAATGAACACATCTCGCTCATCATTGACAGTTCTATAGAAAGTATTACAGAAGATGAATTATATGGAATATTGCTAGCATCAACGGGGACGCAAATTGACGGCTCCTGGCGTAATGCTATTGGGGAAGAAGCAGAAAAAGTTGTTCAACGTCTTCTCGTGAAAGAGGCTAAAGCGCGCAACTTTCTTGCGGCTCTGCTCCCACGAGTGGGTACGGCAATTGAATTATACAATCCTGAGAAGCTTGAGGAACAGTTAGGAAATATTGAGCGCTATCGGGGTGTGATGTTAGTTAATCAAACCTCAATGCTCTTTTCCAGTGAGCCTGATATTTCACTGCTGGGTAATCAGGGTACAACAGTTGGTGTAATTGAGGTTAAAGGAGGTGCTGACCCCGCTGGCGCACTTGAGCGTTATGGTGCGGCAAAAAAATCTTTTGAGGAAGCTTTTCGCAGGAATAGTCAAGTTAAAACTATTCTCGTTGCTAGCTGTATTACCTCTGAGGTGCATACTCGTATTCAGAATGATTCAACAATCTCTACCTATTTTAACTTGACGGAAATTGTGAGCGAAGACTCAACAAAATACAAGCAGTTTGTGCAAGAAGTCTTTTCTATTCTGAGGACGTAAGCAAGGGGACGTAAGCAAGGAATTAAACCTGCAACTGTATCAATGGTAGAGGTGCAAGCTTGTAGCTAAAAAATGCGATCGCTCTCTCCTCATTAATGCGACGCTGAAGACAGCCGCTTCGCTTCACGCATCCACATTACCCACTCAACTTGATATCGTGGTAGAAAACGCGGGGTTAAGTTCTATGGTGACGACAGCGAAAACTACTCAAGGGCGGGGTGTACTTAGAAACATCAGTTGGCAAACTTTTGAAACAATACTTACAGAGATGGGGGAAGATCGTAACACTCGACTGGCTTACGATCGCGGAATGCTGGAAATTATGACCCCTTTAATGCCACATGAGAGCAATAAAAGATTGGTAGAGAAGATGATTGATGCTTTAGCTGAGGAACTTCACCTCAACCTCAGAAGCGCTGGATCTCTCACTTGTAAGCGTCCAGACTTACAGCGGGGTGTTGAACCGGATTCTTGCTTTTACATCCAGAATGAACCGCTAATCAGACAGAAAAGGGATATTGACTTAACGATTGACCCACCTCCTGACTTAGCAATAGAGGTGGACTACACTAGCGCTTCGGTTGACAGACTCTCAATTTATCTTGCTTTGGGTGTTCCGGAGGTTTGGCGTTATGACGAACCAGTGATGCAAATTTATCAATTGCGAGATGGAGTGTATGTTCCTGGCGCTGTTTCTTATACTTTTGCAAATCTACCCTTAACAACAGAAATTCCACACTTTTTGGAAGAAAGCTTAAGAATTGGGGAAATCCCTATGATTCGGTCTTTTCGCGCTTGGGTAAGACAGCAAATAGAGCATCGTGACGACAATGTTTGAGAAGAATTGAGAACGCGATCGCTCAAAAGATTTATTATATTCAAAGTTTAATTATACTGAGCCAATGTCTTATGCCTAATGTTGAGGAAGACGAAAGCCGAGAGAATCGCATTGCAATGGAGATAATCGTCGATGCCTATAACGACGAAGAACACTTGGAAGCAATAGCAGACTGGGACTATTGGCTTGGCAGAAGATACGAATTTTAAAGGAGTCGTTTTAATGGCAGTTTATCAAGTCCGGCTGGTGAATCCAGCGATCGCGCTTGACCGTACCATCTCAGTGCCAGACGATCAGTATATTCTAGATATGGCTGAAGACGCGGGCATTCGATTACCTTCTGGGTGTAAACAAGGGGAATGTTCGGCTTGTATCGCCAAGCTGGTGAGTGGTGAAGTCGATCAAGGCGAACAAAAGTTTCTACGTTCAAAAGAACTAGAGGCTGGATACACTGTTACCTGTGTGGCTTATCCGCTGTCGGATTGCACGCTGCTAACCCACCAAGAACAAGATTTGTATAAATCGGCTCTTTACTTTCAGCCAGATACAGCTAAGTCTGAATAATTTTTGTGCTAAAAGTTGCAATATTTCGGCACTAGCAATCAGTCAGTTTTAGCTAAAGGTACGGACGGACGGTTTTTTTGCCATGTCTTTAGGTGGCATGGTTAAACTTGCCACTACAAGAGTCTTTAGTGCGATCGCGCTGACGTATATGAAAAAGCCGAATGATACAATCCCATTAAGAAGGAAAACACCGTTTTGAAGAAATGAAGCGTGAAATAGTCAGTACGGAGGATAAAAATGAGTCGGTTACTCTACGAAAATTCAGTTTCATATAAAGGATATCTGATCGTCCCATTTATTTTTGGAATGGCGGATGGGCAAAATATTTACTCTTATAGTTTACTTTCTGAGTTAGGACATAAAGGTAAATTTCATAAATTGGAAAATCCGGCTTGTATTTATTCAAGTTATATTGAGACGATTATTGAGGTTGCAAAAGAACATCTTGAGGAGAATTCAGATGTTGTCAGCCAAAACGATTATTTTAAAAATAGATATATTTATCAAGATAATTTAATTATTGTTTATCAATTAGCAAGTAAATATTTTTACGATCATTATAAACCGGAGAATTTGAATAATGTTGCCGCGCCAAAAATCTTTGAAAGTGAACAAGAGTGTATTAACTGGATCAAAGAGGGACTAGATAAGTCACAGATTAATCAACAAGTTTAAATTGTACGGGGATAGAAGTAAGGTGGACAATGCCCACCCTACTCAATGTTCTATTTTGGTTTTATTTTGAATTAGAACGCGCTTGTTTCACCATTGCAATGAGCGTATGGTGAGCATCTTCGGCATCTTTGAGAATATGATCGAAGTGAATGCGTATCGGCACATCCGAACCTTTGACTTGTGCCATGAGATTCATGCCTTCTGGATCTACTGAAACCATTTCTGCCTTTGCTGCATCGGGAGAATTGCCATAAGTTTGGGCGTAAAGAACGACAGCAGTAGCATGATCGTCGTTCATGTGAGCGCAAATGCGATCGCTTATTTCAGACGTTATTGCATCGGACATTAGATAGCATCCTCTGATGTAATTAATTAAGAATGTTTAGCGACAAAATTGGTAACTACATTGACAAATTCAACCGTTGATTCATAGGGTAAAACATTACGACCTAACATTTTGATTCCCTCAGCATTGGGTAAAGACTTCTGATAGTCAGCCAAGCGTTCATCGGGAGTTTCGCCTTTGCCAGCTTGACTAATGCTTGATGCCGTCTCGCCTACGACTACCAGAGTGGGTTGAGAGATAGATGCGATCGCGTCTTGATAATCTTGCCGCCAAAACCCCGCTAGAAAAGAAAAAACAGCATGGCGAGTCTCTGGATCTGTCGCACCTTTCTCCAGAGTTTTCAGCCACTCCCGATCGACTGAATCAGCCTTTTCAAAGAGTTGTTTAGTTGAGAAAGAACGTAAGAACTGTTCGCGCCGCGCATAGCGATAAAAGGCACTCCCAAAAGGAGAGTTTAACAGATTCCAGGTAAATTTTTGCCGCCAATTTGCTCTAGGTTTACTTATCAACGCCAAAGCGGGAGGACCAGCCAGCACCAAGGCTCGAATAAAATTAGAATTAGTTTGTAGACGAACTAACTCAATTGCTACCGGCAGCAAAGCACCTTGCACTACTACAATTACAGGTTTTTGTACTACAGTCTGCAAAAAATGTTGCAATTGTTGTGCCCAATCAAGGGGAGTATAACCTACATGAGGCATATCACTCTCACCACATCCTAGTAAGTCTGGATTGTAAATTGGATTCCGGCGACCCGCTTCATACCATTCTCGACAGAATCGCTGCCAAAATTTCCGGGATAATCCTACACCAATGGGATGAATCAATAATAGGGGAGTACCGTCATTTGTATTCAGATTAATTGCACTATGAACTTCGTAGGCGCAGCGATAGTTTTTCCAAGTGTAAAACTGCGGGGTAGTTACGGTTTCAGTTTCAGAAGTTGGTGAATTTTGAGTTGAAGATAAGGGTTGCATAGTTATCCAGAAAGAAATTAAGGTTAGGAGCATCCCAATGAGACTAAAAACGCCTGACGACTAAAGTTGCGGCTATACAAACGAAGCCTGACGAGAGCCGGTTTCAGCTTGTAGGCTTATATTTAGAAAAATGGGATGCACTCTGCTCATTTTTTGGGTTGATGAGCTAAATTTTGAGTTAACTTAACAGTGCCTCCTGGCAAAGCTCAGCTCATCTATCGCTCGTAAGAATAAATATCTCCAGGTTGCTTGAATAGAGTAGATGAACGATCTGAAAGCAGTTGCAGATCCTCCTTGTCTAGTTGGAAACTTAAAGCTTCTACGTTCTTTTGAATCTGCTGACGATCTTGAGTAAAGCTTGAGATGACAGCAGCAACAGCCTGGTATTGCTTAACCCAGTTTAAAGCCACCTGAGAAATTGTTTTCTCATATTTCGCTACTTGGGTCAACGTGTCTAGCATCTCTTAACAGGACTTACGCAAAGCTTATACATATAGCGTTTTTTCGGGTTCAATCCCCCTGTGGTTGCGGTGGCAGACCTGGTGATGTTGCGTAAGTCCTGTCTAAGACAGGTTGCCAGCCGCCGTGAGCAAGGTGTAATTCTTCGCTAAATGCCCCCTTGACGATTATGCGCCTAAAATCGCCTGCAAACCCCTCACGAATCGCCCAATTCCCTCGGATGCGGTTTCTTTTTGCAGGGCACCATAGGCAACGCGCAGATAGCACCCGTCTTCCATGCCAAAGGTTGTACCTGGAATGACAGCGACGCCATGTTCGCGGATGAGTCGTTCTACCAAGTCCATTGCGGGCAATTTTGTATAAACTCTCAGCAGAAAATAAAAAGCTCCATCTGCTGGGGGAATGGTGCATAAATGTGGGATGCGATCGCATTCGTTGAGGACAATTTCTCGCACAGAGGCGATCGCTTCCAACTTTTCCTTGCAGTAGCTCACTCCCGCCTGCAATGCCCCTAATGCGGCATACTGGGAAATAACCGGCGGACAAATCAAAATCGTATCCTGAATCTTCTTGACGGCGATGAGAAGGTGTTCTGGGATGACCATATACCCGATGCGCCAGGATGCAAAACCGTAAGCTTTAGACAGCGAGAAGAGGGAAATTGTATGGAGGTTGCTGTCTCGGATTGCTGCTGGCGAAAAATGCTGCACGCCGTTGTAAGTAAAGTATTCATACGCTTCATCGCTGATGTGATAGATGCCGCGATCGCGGCAAATTTGATTCACTTCCCGCAATGCTGCTTCCGAATACACGGCTCCTGTGGGATTATTGGGTGAAATTGTCACAACTGCCCGCGTTTTTTCGGTAATTGCTTGCCGAATCGCCTCCGGACGTAGTTGATAATTCTCATCCGTCGCTACAAGAACCGGACGACAACTCGCCATTGTAATTGCCATCTCCTGGTTGAAGTAATAAGGCGTTTGGAGAATAATCTCATCGCCAGGATTTGCGATCGCTAACACCACATTTATGAACGCCATGTTACTACCAGCCGTGACCACAATGCAGTTCTCAGCATTTATGTCAATAGCGTTCTCAAATTTTAATTTTTGAGCGATCGCCTCCAGCAACGGCGAGATACCTTGCACGGGTTTGTACTTGTGATTCTCCGGATCTGCCAGGAAATGGGACAGTTGCGCGATCGCTTCTGGCGGCGGACTATAATAAGCAACGCCTTGTCCCAGGGAAATCGTTCCCGGACAGCTACGAATCAATTCTCCAATAACGGGAATAATTGGCGACTGTACCGCCTGCATCCGAGAAGATTCAGTAAGCATAAAAAACTCATCATTTAGGGTTTATTGTGCATATTGCATAGTATTCAAAATTCGATAATTACGTTTTTCTGATCCCTCTTAAAAAGGAGGGTTGGAGGGATCAAAATGTCAATTACACAAACTTAAATCCACCTAATCCAGTTTAAAAGGAGGGAACCCGGAAAGTTTCACATAGCATCAATCACCAACTTTCCATTCATATCGTTTCCGGATGACTTAATTCAAACCCGGCTGCTTTTAGCTTCTGATTTGACACTCGCGCATTGTAAGGTCGAACACTTTTCTGGGATTCATCCCAAAAAACTTTGGGTAGCTTATGTTGTTCGCACACTCGGTCAAGAAGTTCCCGATAGGTCAAATGTGCATCATCCACTAAGTTGTAAATGCCTTGCAATTGGTGCTTGCGGACAAACTCGATAGCAGCAACAATGTCATCCAGGTGAATCCAATTTGTTGTGTCCTCGCCGTTTCCAGGACGAGTTGTACCGACAACTCGACTAAATATTTTAGATAATTCACGACCTGACCCATGAATCCCGCCTAAACGGAGGATACAAACGCCTAGCTTTTCAGTGGATGCTGATAGCAATACTTGCTCGGTATCGCAGAGGATATGACCATTTTGGTTAGCAGGTGCAACGGGTGATTCTTCATCCACCCACTCCCCATTTTTATCGCCATAGACAGCATAACTCCCTGTGTAGATTAGCTGTCGCACCGAAGGAGTTTGTTTCAAGACTGAGACTAAGTTATGGGCAATCTTTAAATAAGTTTGTTCGTAAACATGGGCATTTTTTGCTCCAATACTCAGCAGTACAGTATCCTGATTTTCCAGCACCGATTGTAGACTTGCGAAATCGTCGCCTTTTACGACTACGACTCGTTGGGCAACTGCTTCTAATTCTGAAATTCGTTCGGGAGAAGTTGTGGTTGCGGCGACAGTAAATCCCAACTCTTGACGCCAATATTGGGCAACTGCCTTACCCACATAACCACAGCCAATAATTGCAACGTTCATGAAGATTCCGATGTAAATAAATCTAGGGGCAAATGACCGTACATCTCGTTAATTCCGTCTTCATCCGCAGACTGGCAGGACACCAAAACTCCGCGATGTTCTCCTATGTAAGAATCGAGATAACACAAGTTAGTTTTGGGGTTAAATTTGATATAAACAGAGCCATCAATAGTAGCTAAATCCTGATTAACTTCATAACCCAAAGCAGTTGCATAGGTTTTTAAAACTCCAATGCCTTGCTCTGCTGTATCGGCACAAATTCCTAGTATTTGGTTATCAGAAAGCTCAGTTACCAAAAGTAGCGCTTGACGAATTGAATCTTTATTTGGTGCATTCTCACTTGAATTTATCTTCAGGCAGTCGAAAGTTTTGAGAATTTTATGCGCTTGTTGAACAGTTAAATTTGACGAATTTTGGATAGACATAAATTTCTTGCCTTACTTGGCTAATTCCCGCTCAATAGCTGCAATCAATTCTAGTGAATCTGGCTTCACGCTGCTATTAAATCGAGCCACTACTTCACCTTGCTTGCTGGCTAAGAATTTCTCAAAACAAGAAACATTTCCCGTAGGTGCAATCACTTATCCCGATACTTATTGGTTTAACTGCTCCAATCCTTTGTATTGAGGTGTGTAGCCGCACTGGGAAGCCACATTCATGATTAAAATTACGTTTCCGCCATACTCGGAAAGTTGCTTATCTTCACCGTTGATAGTTTTCACTGCGATGTCAGAAACTGTGCTGCTCATTAATTTCATTTCTACACACACTGATTTAGGTTTGCCGTATGAACCGCCCGATGAATTGGGGGAGAAATACAGAAAGTTCTACACCGCGTGAATTAGGTGTGTTATCCCCTTACCTGCGGTTAGTAATATTGGATTTTTCATCGTTAGGAATGGGCGTTTTTCGACTGGCTGGCTGGCGATATTCTTGCCAAATTTCCAGGCTGAGGATACAGGTCATCAACCACACAATCCCTGCTGCATATCCAGCGACGACATCCGTAGGCCAATGGACGCCGAGATAAAGCCGACTCAGACCAATACCCGTAACCAATAGCAGTGTCCCGCTGGCGATCGCTATCCGCCATCTACCCAAGTGCTTGACCAACAAATAGCCAATCGTGCCGTAAACCACCATCGAAATCATCGCATGACCGCTGGGGAAGCTGTATTGACCCACATCAACGACCCGATCCCAGAGTGCTGGACGGGCGCGACCAAATAGCACTTTGAGTAAATAGTTTAAGCCCATCGCACCCACTCCAGCGATCGCGAGTGTCATGGCTTGCGATCGCTGACCGCGTTGGTACAGCCAAAACCCGAAGCCCAAGCAAATGACCAGCAACACCGTCGGTTCTCCCACAAATGTGAATCCCAGCATTATCCGATCGAGCAGCGGCGCGTGCAGGCTTCTGATACCCAGTAAAATTGCCGTATCAATGGCTTGGGTTTCTTTTTCTAAGACTTCGTCAGCAATTTGGGCAAATCCCCACAGCCCTAGGGCGGCAAGTAATAGACCCGCCGCTCGAATCGTAAATAACAGGGGCAACAGGTGCGATCGCCACCACTGCGGCAACGCGGAGATAATTCGCTTGGCAATTTCGCGCATGATCTGGTGGTTCTAACTTCCTAGAGGCTAGCCCAAGCTTGGGCAACGATGTCGCTAAGCCAGTGTCTTTGTGCCTGATCCAGCAGACTATCTTCTTCTAGCACTTGGGCGGTTAATTCGTCTAAAGACTGCCCCTCTCGACGGGCAATTTGAACGACTCCAGCGATCGCTGCCGCGACTAATTCTTCATCAACGGGCTTTTGCCGCAGGGCGACAATTTCTTGAGGACTGGCTGGGATGGGATAATTCATGGCGTAGGTCATAGCCTATGGGCGGGTTTAAAGGATTCATCGCTCAGGGCTTTCGTCGTGAGCGGTTCCCCGCCCGTCCAACAGTTGCACCCCTGTACATTCAGAAAATGAGAATTGTGTAAAGTTTTTTAATCAATTCTAAGCAATTCGTATCCGGAAGTTTAGCGTACTTTGACCACGGTTCACTCTGTCTTTGTCAGGAATAGGTTCCCTAATGCAGATCGCCAATATGAGAGAAATACTTTACTTAGAAGTTCCTACCTCGGATATAGTCGCCGTCCTCGCCTGGTTGCACGAGGAGTACGATCCAGGCTCAGGGGAGAAAATGCTCACGCCCGACGGCATCAGGCTGCAATTTCCCGCTCCTGGGAACCTTAGGAAAACGGATACAACCCAAAATCCCGCGATTCCGCAACCCGAACTCTCGATTTTTATTTGGTCGGTGCAGCGAACCACGTATCTGAAGGTCTTCCGTTGGACACAGAAGGCTGTCCCCGGTGAAAGAAAAATCCTCAAACAACTCAGCTCCAGTCTGAGAAGCCGATTTCCCCAACAATATCCAGAACCACCGGCGATTGATTTGTCAAAGCAATCTATCTTTGAAGCTTTGACTCTCGATTACCCGGAAACAGTCCGCTTCTTTCAAAAAATGCCAAACGGGGAATATGACCTCAATCGCGTCTATTGGTGGGAGCAACGTTGGCGCGAGAGTGTCCGCAATCCGAAGCAGCCAAGGCAGGTTGTGTTCCTAGCAGAGAAAGAGATAGGTAATAAAAAGGGAGACGAATCCTTCACTGAGTCCTCAGTCCGTGCTTCGCACCGCAACGCTTACAGTCCTCAATCCACCCTTCGGGAAGGCGAAGCGCCTACAGTCCTCAGCCCTCAGTCCTCAATCCTCAATCCTCAGCCCTCAGCCCTCAGCCCTCAGCCCTCAGCCCTCAGCCCTCAGTCCTCAGCCCTCAGCCCTCAGCCCTCAGCCCTCAGCCCTCAGTCCTCAGTCCTCAATCCTCAGCCCTCAGTCCTCAATCCTCAGCCCTCAGTCCTCAGTCCTCAGTCCTCAGCCCTCAGCCCTCAGCCCTCAGTCCTCAGTCCTCAATCCTACGACCTTATCTATGTGGGCGGTGCCTTGGGCGTCATCCACGCCGCCGTCATGGCTCAACTCGGCTACCGGGTGCTATTGCTGGAACGGCTACCTTTCGGGCGCATGAACCGGGAATGGAATATTTCCCGCGATGAATTTCAAAGCTTGATTGATTTGGGCTTATTTACCCCAGCGGAGTTTGAAAGCATTATTGCAGCGGAGTATGTAGATGGGTTTCACAAATTCTTCGATGCCAATAATCCGCCCAAGCTAAAAGCACAGGTATTGCATACGCCAACGGTGCTGAATGTGGGATTGGACGCCGAGAAACTGCTGCGTCTGTGTGGGGAAAAGCTCACCAAAGCGGGTGGGGAAATTTGGGATGAGACGGAGTTTATCCGGGCTGATATTGGGCAAGAGCAAGTTACCGTGCAAGCCAAGCATCTGCCCAGCCAAGCTCAACGCCAAGCCAGCGGACGCCTGCTGGTAGATGCGATGGGAACCGCTTCGCCAATTGCATGGCAGTTGAATGGGGATCGCACTTTTGATAGTGTTTGCCCAACCGTCGGGGCTGTGATTGCCAGCGGGTTTGAGCCGGGAGTGTGGGATTCCCAATACGGGGATGTGCTGAACAGTCACGGCGATATTTCGCGGGGGCGGCAGCTGATTTGGGAGTTATTCCCCGCCGAAGGTGAAGAAGTTACCTTCTACTTGTTCCACTATCATCAAGTGCATCCCGATAACCCCGGCTCATTGTTAGAAATGTATGAAGATTTTTTCAACATTTTGCCGGAGTATCGCCGCTGCGATATGGAGAAGCTGGTGTGGAAAAAGCCTACATTTGGGTATATTCCGGGTCACTTTAGTGTTGGAAGTCGCGATCGCACTGTCGCCTTCGATCGGCTGATTGGCATTGGCGATGCTGCCTCTCTCCAATCTCCCCTCGTCTTTACCGGCTTTGGTTCCCTGGTTCGCAATCTCTCCCGTTTAACCAACCTTCTAGATACTGCCCTCAAACATGACTTGCTCCAAGCCCATCATTTAAACCAAATTCGCGCTTATCAAAGCAATGTCTCCGTTACCTGGCTATTTTCTAAAGGCATGATGGTTCCCACTGGCACCTACTTACCGCCGCAGCGAATTAACTCAATGCTGAATACCTTTTTTGGGCTTTTGGCGACAGAACCCCCAGAGGTGGCAGACACGTTTATTAAAGACCGAGTGAATTGGCTAACCTTCAATCGGCTGGCGTTGAAAGCCGCTTGGATCAATCCAGCTTTGCTGCTATGGATTTGGGAACTCGCGGGTGCTAAAGATATCCTCCGCTGGCTGGGCAGCTATTTCAACTTTACACGCCATGCCCTATTTGTTTGGTTGCTGGGGGGTTGGTTTCCGGGTGCTATCCGGCGTCTACAACCCTCGCTGGAAGAACGCTATCCCGCTTTGTGGTTGTGGCTGCTGACTCAGAGCTATGCTCTCACTGCTGGGATGGGGCGTCCTCAATTAAAAATTAAAAATGCAAAATTAAAAATTGTTCTTTTTTAATGCAAGCATTTTTAATTTTTAATTTCTACGCGCCCGTTTTTCTAGGAAACGTTGGCAATTCTATCGACGCCAACGATTTCCGCCCTTTGGGGGGACGCATTGGATAAAGCAGGGGTGAGGGCCAGTTGGGTTGAGAGAGGATGGCATCAGGGCGCTGGGCGGGCACAGCAGCCGGAAATTCTCGGCGGGATACCTCCTCTTGTTCAGCGTTGTTCGCACTGGCATCCTCTGAGAGAGACTCTGGTTCAGAAGGCTCAAAGATGAAAGAGGATGGAGAAGTTGATTCGGCATCTTCTGGGGCATACATCGTTCCAGGTTCATCGTTCTCATCTGGATCGAAACTTACAGCCAGCAGCAGTTCTTCCAATTCGTTCTCAATTGCGATACTTTCCTGGGCAGAAGCGATCGCTAATTCATCGGTGAAATCGTCATTGCCAGAACTTTCCAGCTCAGGGGGCATGAGAAAATCATCCATGACCGGATCGGAGTCTGGTTCTAGCATTCCCCATTGCCATATCTCCTCTTCATCGGTGGCTCCGAGGCTTTCAGAGGCGGGTATTTCTTCTAACGGCTCCCATTCCGTCGAAACGAAGGCGGTTGCGTCTGTAATCGGTGAATAAGCAGGAGACGGTACTGAAATCTCCCAGTTTTCCTCACTCTGGGCAGGGTCTTCCAGAAATGCCGGTTGCGCTGACCAAGGTTGAATCGGCGGCGCTTTGGGGAGGAGAGATTGGGAATCGTGGGCGTTTTTGAGATGGCGGTGCGCCCAGGTAGAGGAAGGTCTGGTATCTGGATTGATTTGGGTGGGGGGAGGCATTTCCAGACACTTTTCTAGCGCCGACTTGAATTGCAGGGTTTGGCGCTGCTGGCGTTGCAAGCGGGTGCGGAGTTCGCGGATTGTATTTTCGCTTTGCAACAGAGCATGAGATTGTTCGTTGTAGCGTTGCTGGGTGAAGGCACATTCCCGTTCAAGCTGGGCGATGCGTTCTTGGCTGCTTTCCAGCTGTTCTGTTACGGTTTCAATTAAGATTTGTTGGCGCTGGGCTGCTTGATGAGACGATTCCAGTTCTCGGAACAGACGGGTAACTTGTTCTTGAGTCCCATTGAGTTCCTGGGTTGTAGAGGTGAGGATAGTTTCTTGAGCTTGCGATCGCTGTCTTTGCAATTGCAACGCCTCCTGACAATCCCCCAGTGTTTTCTCTAGGTGATTCACTCGCTTGAGCAAGTCCCGATTGCGCTGACGCAACTCAGCCATGAGTGGAAACAAATTTCCCGCCTCTGCTGGCGACGAAAGCGGCTCAGACTTTTCCCGATGCACCCCATCATCAGTTGTCTTTACTGCACCAGCCTCATTGCCCACTAGCGCAGGCGGGCGATGCACTAAGCTGACGACTTCTGCTTGCACGAGAGGCTCCTCCTGTGCAGGATGAAGGTCAGAATCTGTTTCATCCTGCAAAGGATCGTCCATTGGAGGATCGGTTGATTCGGGGAAGGACTGGGACTGGTTAGCTTCTTGGGGGGTGTCAGCTTCACTCATTGCTCTGATTTAAGAGAAGGTCATGGGTGCTTGGAATGGACTTGCTGTAGCTTTATCAATTCACAGCTTTATTTGCGCCTAGATGGCAATAATTCTAATAAGATTATTCCACGACGCTCTCGGAGTCACTCTACCATTTTCAAATTTCGCATCGACGAGGAAATCGAACTCAAATTACTTGAGGTGCGACACGCAGAAGAAGTATATGCCTTGGTTGATTCTTGCCGCACCTCCCTTCGGTAATGGCTTCGGTGGAATTCACTAACAAAATTCTGAATGGGGCTACACAAATACAGTCCGCCTGAAGGGGTTATTCCTTCGCTAAAGCGTCACTCAACAAATCTTGATGCATCAATGCCCGGTCAACTAAAGACTGTATTTGATGGGGTGAGAGGGGGTCGCCGTTGACGTAGTGTTCTAACCAAGTTTGACTAATCGAGTTGGGGTCGTCAGGCAATTGAGTTAAGTCCCACCCTGGCATATTGAGTTCTTCCATCAGCAAGCTAACTTTGGGGTCGTAGCTGAGGGCGAAACAGCGACATTCTTGAGCCGCCGCCATAATTAAGCTGTGGTAGCGCATCCCGATTGCCATTTCGACGCCCTGAAATAATCCTTTCAATTCTCTAGGGTCTTTGAGAGAAAAAATATGGCTGGCACCCGGTAATTGCGGTTGAATTGACTGAGCGATCGCTAGATCCTGACTCGCTTGAAATGGCACCAGTAAAATGCAGGTCTGAGTGGCTTTTTGAAAGTCAATCAAGGCGCGAGTTAAGTTGGCAAGTCGCGCGGGAGTCAGTTGGGGATGCGATCGCAAGGTGACGGCGACTCTGGGTGCCGGTAAATCCCACAGTCCCTTCACTGGCTTCGAGTCTAACGCCCAAACCGGGTCTGGGGCTTGGATATAGGGGATTTTCCACTTCATTAGCAGGGCAGCAGAGGCGCGATCGCGGACGCTGACGGCATGGCAACCGGCGATCGCTTTTCGCGTTATCCAGCGAGTCAAATTGCGGTTCAAAGGGCCAATTCCCTGCGCCCAGGCAATAGTTTTCAATCCTCGCTGCTGGGCTAATCCCATCAATCCTGCGTAATAGAGGGGACTTAGGGCACTGGTGGCGTCTTGCATCAGACTCCCGCCGCCCCAGATGAAAACATCCGATTTGCGGAGTGCTTGCTGCACTGGCAAGAAAGCTTTGCGCGAACAACTTTCAACGCCATAGCGATCGCGCGTTTTTTTGGGGTTCCCAGAAAGCACAATCGGCGTCACATAAGCCGGTAACATTTGCAGCAGCGATGCTAGCAATGCCTCATCACCTGCATTGCCTTGCCCATAATATCCGCACAAAACTGCTCGAATCTGTCCCATGCTCAAACTTTACCAGCAAAACCGAGCGGTACTATAAGAAAAAGAGCGATCAGTTTTGAATTTTGAGGGTTGAGTTAAGACTTCTAATTCAAAACTTCATTCTTCAACCCTCAAAAACTTCTTTATGCACGCACTCTCAATTCCTACCTGGATTATTCACGTTTCCAGCGTCATCGAGTGGATTGCCGCCATTTGGTTGATCTGGATCTACGGCGAAGTGACTCGCAACCGGGCTTGGTGGGCGTTATCCTTCGCCATGCTACCGGCATTAGTCAGCGCCATGTGTGCCTGCACTTGGCACTATTTTGACAACCCAGAATCTTTAGAATGGCTGGTTACGCTTCAGGCGGCGATGACTTTGCTGGGTAACTTCACCCTTTTGGCAGCTGCTTGGTGGATTTGGCGTTCATCGCCCGTTGCCGATCAAAAAGACGATGCGCCAATTGTCTCTTCTAAATCACGGTAATGATTTCTAAAGAAACCCTTTTTGCACTCTCTCTATTCCCCTATTTAGGCTTTCTCTGGTTTCTGACTCGAAGTGGGCAGATGCCGCGTTTAGCCTTGATTGGTTTTTACATGACCTTGGTTTTTGTCGGCGTTACGATTCCGGCTGGAATTTATGCCAAAGTTGCCTATGGTGAGTCCTTAGCAAATGTCGATTGGCTGCACGGTGGCGCAGAGGTTTTTCTGACGCTTTCTAATATTTTGATTGTGCTGGGATTTCGGCAAGCGGTGATTCAAAAACGGCAAGTTTTTAAGTAAGGGAAACCTCACGCTTTCTGCCCTTCAGAAGGTAAGTTACCATTTCCCCTTTGCCTTTGACGTGAATCGAGCCTCTTGGCTCTAACGCATATCGACTACGTAAGCATTCGTAAGTTGTAACCGTTACTTGAATTTCACCTGGCAACCCGTGGGATTGCATCCGGCTGGCGATGTTCACCGTATCCCCCCAGAGGTCATAGATGAACTTTTTAGTGCCGATGACTCCAGCGACCACCGGGCCAGTATTAATGCCAATGCGGATGCTGAGTGCTTGGTGATGTTTGGTATTGAATTGGGCAATTTCTTTTTGCATATCGATTGCCATTTGGGCGATCGCTTCTGCATGGTCGGGTTGGGGTTTGGGAAGACCTCCTACTACCATATAGGCATCGCCAATTGTCTTGATTTTCTCCAAGTTATGCTGTTCGGTGAGGCGATCGAAGCTGGAGAAAATTTCGTTAAGCAACCAGACAAGTTCTTTAGGCGATATCTTTTCTGAAAGCTGAGTGAAGTTAACCAAATCGGCAAATAAAATCGTCACTTCAGGAAATCCATCGGCAATGTTACTTTGCCCGTCTTTGAGTTGTCTGGCAATCGGCTCTGGCAAGATATTAAGTAACAGGTTTTCAGACTTTTCCTGTTCCACCATTAGTTGCTGATTTGCCTCCCGCAATTGCGCCGTGCGTTCAATGACGCGCAACTCTAGCTCCTTGGAAGTTTGGCGCAGTCTGCCGATCACGAGGGCAATTCCTAATAGCCCCAATAGAGACAGTAGCGCTAACATTACGAAAGTTCCTCGCAGTCCTGCATGAGTCTTTGCCATGAACTCATCCAGAGGACTGGAGATTTCCAAAACCCCTCGGACATCCCCCACTTTCCAGTCTTTTTTGGGACTATCAACGTGAGTGTTGTGACAAGCAACGCAGCTAGCTTTCATGAGATCGGCTTGTGCATATCGCAATGACAGGCGTCCTTGAAAATTCTCCAAGCGCACAAAGGGTCTATCGGGATTTTGCCTCAATGAGCGAAGCGCTTCCCACTCAAAATTGTCTTTAGGACCACCTGTAGCTTGCCGCTGGCGAAAGGGATACTCACTATACAGTCGGACTGACATCCCAGGGTTTTTTTGAACGAGGCGCTGACTGAGTTCTATCAAAAATGTCGCTGGTACGGGGATTGCCTTCTCTTTAGCGGTGTAGTTGTCGGTAATCGTAATTTCAGGAACTGCGTCTATACGATTGAGAACCTCCGAGCTGTAGAGGGTGCGTGCCTCTGCGATCGCTTGGGCATACAAGGCTGCATTCTGAAGTGCTTGTGATTTAATTAGGTTTGACGAGAGATGAGACATATTCCACAAAGCTCCCGCTACTCCAGCACACAATAGGAGTGTCAAAACCAGAATCGTCTGCTTATTCAGCATCTGAATAACTTTTGCTAGACTTTTTGCAATTGACTGGCGAATAGTACGCCTATCTACACTGGAGTCTTGCAGATTCATCGAATCTCTCCTACTGTTTCTAGCGATACCTTTGTGACAAGCAGAACACCCTTTAGCTTCTTTTCATCTTCTAAGTTACGACAACTCTAACCGGAGTACCGCAGGCAGACTAGATTTCCTTACGGAAGCATCCCGTGAAATTGCAAATACACGCCCGCACTTTCTTGAAGCTTGGGGCTACATAAACTTGCGCCGGAAGCAGGCTAAAATTCTTCAGGCTGTGTAGGCAGGCTTTGCACGCGCAAGCCCTACCCTTCAGGGTGTGAGACTTGTTCTATCATGCTGAAAAAAAGCCTCATGTCAAGGTTGTACACTCATTTTTTTATCTAAATTAGGTTTTAGTGACTAAAGGTTGGCGCTGTTCGGGATTTACTTAAATAATACAAATTTTTCCAATAAATTATTACTACCTAGTTCTTCCTTATCAAACTCATTATATCATAAAAATTCCGTTAAGGTCCAGATACTAGCAACAATAATTTTGATATCCCTAGGAACAAACAATCTTAAAAGATTAAATAAACTAACCCAAGATTAACCAACAGCATTATCATAAGCTGTCGCCCATTTAATTTATATACTTTTTGGGGCTAGTAAGGGTAATGGGGAATCAGAAAGGGAGCCTTTAAATTTGTTGCAAATTGGATGTTGTCGTTGATAAATGTTCAAGACGAAGATGTTAAGGATTCAATTTCTTATATCCTCCCAATAAAAGTAGCCAGCCCACTACAATTAGCCAATGAATTGCCACCGGCATCCATAGAGAACCACTTTGAAAATAGGCAAGGGTACAAATAACGCCTAGAAGTGCTGCCAAGAATAGAAAAATCGGATTAAAAAAAGTCTGGAGTCCATCTGGGTAGAAAGTTACAGCATTGAGGGGATGGTAGATAATAAACATTACCAAACTGATACATCCCCACAACCACAGAGTAGCAGGGGTAGCATTTTCTGTGGGATGAGGGAGTAGTAAGATGCGAAAAAATAACTCCTCAGATATGGCGGGAGACAACAGACAACGTGCCATTACGCCGACAATGATTTGCCAAGATGTTTCTACATCAAGTTTTAGAAAACCCAGTTTGAATCCGATAGGTAGTGAAATTAGGGCATATATCAGTACCAATGCAGCGGAATATAGCCAAGCCTGGGCATCAGGAATTGTAGAGACGGCTGTAATTAAGCGATGGACGATTCCTAGAGTTGGGGAAAGCGCGATCGCATCTACCGAAAACTCAAATAGCGCTGCGATCGCTGGCACATTACTAATATACGCATCAACCATTAAAAATATTTCCTCAGATAGATATTTTTCTAAAATAAAATTCTGCTAGCGAGAGCCTTTTTCGTTAAGTAGCTTTCTCGGAAAGGTCAAAAATCGCCAATAGCATAAAAAAATTTGTCTAAATGAAAAACGTAGCACAAAAGGTACATACAAGTAAGTTTAAACTCTGCGTACCTCTGCGTAAACCTTTGCACCCTTGGCGTTGAAAAACATATTGTTAGTCAAAAAATTAAATAGCATTAGCTCAATAGCTGACGCCATTCCTGTTTAAAATGAACCCAGGCAATAGTTTTGAGCTAAAAAGCTGTCGTAGACAGGGAAAAATTGATGCAGAATTCATCACCCCCGCCAGGGCAAATCCGCGTCCACGTAATCGTGTCAGGAACCGTTCAGGGAGTTGGTTTTCGGTTTTCAACGTTGGATGAAGCGATCCAGCTAGGCGTCAGCGGCTGGGTGCGGAATCTCTCTGATGGGCGTGTAGAAGCTGTTTTTGAAGGAAGCAAGGCAGATGTTGAAGAGATAATTCAATGGTGTCACAAAGGGCCAGCCGCTGCTGTGGTGAAAGATGTGGCGGTTGAGTACGAAACGCCACAAGGATTGCGCGGGTGTGAAATGTGGCGATAGAGACAATTTTAGCAGGTGGCGATGACTCCACTTCTACGGCGATCGCCTGCGCCTGTTATCAATCCTTGCGAATTTTCCATGACGCTATGAACGCCACCGAAAAACATATTCTTCTGTTTCCAAAAAACTAATTCATTACTACCCGGAAGCATCAGCTTTTTAAGTTCCTCTTCGCTAAAGCCTGGTTCAAGATTAAAAATATCATTTTCCCAGTGAACGCGAGGATTATTCACCGCTGTATCAACGTCCATTTGAAAATCAATAATATTGGAAATTACCTGTAAAATTGCGGTTCTAATCCGATTCGATCCACCAGAACCCAAAACAATCTCTGGTTGATTATTCTTAAGCACGATAGTCGGAGTCATCATTGAAGAAATCCGAGTATTTTCTTCCCAGTTATGAAATCCATGCGGATTTAAATCGGCTTCTCCTAGCATATTATTAACCATGATGCCAGTTCCCGGAATCACATAAGAAGACCCCTCTCCGTTGGAAGTGGTAACACTCGCCGCATTACCTTCGCTATCGACCACACTGATATGAGTAGTGCTGCCCCATTTATTGACAACTTCAGTTAATTGATCTTCATAGATAGCTAAATGTTCAGATGATAAAAAAGTATCGGCAATATCTTCTGTATGAGTATAAGCGTTATATCTATCCTTTCTCGCTTCATTTGTTAGACGCATCACATGAGCTAATATTTCTAAATGGCGAGAACTGCCAAACTCCATATCAGCCAAATTAACTTTTGAAAGCAGTTCTAAAGCAAAAGCAATCAGAATGCCGCCAGAACTGGGTGGAGGATTCGTTAAGAAGGTGTTCCCCCGGTAATTGATAACAAGAGGCTTTCTCTCAATTACTCGATAATTTTTAAGGTCTTCTAAGGTTAAGTAACCTCCATAATCTTGACAATCTTTGACTAAACGTTGAGCAATTTCACCCTCATAAAATTCTCTAATTCCACTTTCAACTAAATAAGTTAAGGTATCAGCAAAATTACTCATCAAGACTGTTCCTCCAGGCTGCACAAGTTTGCCATCTGGGGCAAAAACTTGCTGCATCTCTTTAGAGGCAAGCATAATGGGGCTGAGGATTGTCAAACAGTAATAGGTAAAATCATTTAGTTCGACACCAGTCTTTGCATAGCGAATGGCAGGTTCAGCAACTACCTTAAAAGGTAATCTACCCAATTTTTGATGAACGTGGAAAACGCCGCTGAGGTTTCCTGGCACCGCCATTGAGCCAAGACCAATATGGAACTCTTGGACTGCATCGCCAAAATTAATTCCAACTGGATAAAAATTAAGATGTTCCTGACTTTTTTTCTGCCGTGGCGTTTGAGAAAAGAAGTCAAACAAAATATTTTGGTTATCCTGAGTATGGGCTAAAAGAAAACCACCACCAGCGGCAGATGTCAGGGCAGTTTCAGTAACGCAAGAGGCTAGGATTGCCGCCGCTGCCGCATCAAATGCGTTCCCCCCTAATCGGAGCATCTCAATTCCAGCTTCGGCAGTTTTTTGATGTCCAGCAGCAATCACCCCGTGAGTTTTTTTAGTCATCTGATATAAAAGTTATTTGTATAAAGTTAGTAGAAAATACAGAATAGATTCAGCTATCAATACATAGATTATTAATCATAGCCTAATCAGTTGGTTTAAGGCAATAAAGACAACTGAAAGCCTTCTTGATTCACAAGATACCCGGTTTTTGTTTTGAGTACCTTCCCCTCTGCAACAGCTCTTTTTAACCAATCTTGTATCTGCCCTGGTCTTACATCCAGACATTCTGCCAGAGACTTTGCACTCTTTGGTTGCTCTAAGCTTTTCAAGATGAATGGTATAACAGCTTCATAAATGTCTTGAGGGCAATATTGATTTACTTCACCCAGAGCAGTTGTAGCTGGTTCAGAGGGTAGATCGTTGATAGCGATCGCTTCTACATCATTCTGCAATGCCCTTATAGATTTGGTTTCATCAATCGGGGATACTGTTATATTAGTTGTAGTTAATTCTATTTCAGTCTTATTAGCTTTAATTGCCGAATCCAAAAGCGTTCTCAATGAATCATTCCAGGGTTGTTTAGGAAACGACTTTGCCCCCTTATTAATTAACTGCTGATTACCTTCAGGAATAGTTCCTTCTAGCCGGACAAAAACTGGAAGATCCTTTTGCTTTTCCAACGCTTCGACAGCACCCGCCCAAGTGCCACCCTTAGCAAACGAGGAGCTAACAACTAGGGCATAATCAGCTAAGGCATAAATATACTTATTTCGCCCCATTGCATTACCCACATTGAAGCCAACGTCAGGATCGTAGGCAGAAACTAGCGTGAGTCTACCTTCCCGGATAGCTGAGCGATACATGCTGGCAACAGCAGCTTTAGTCAAGCTATCAGCCAGCATCCCCAAAGCTGTCCCGGCTGCTTCTAAAGCGCCTAGCATTGCCACTTGATCCACCCCTCGCGCTCCACCAGAAACAATCTGAATGCCTTGTTGGGCACAAGTCTGGGCAACTCTATGGGTATAGTTGATTCCCTCTTCATCCACATCACGAGAACCGACTACCGCTAGCCCTCCAATCGAGAGTAATTCTATATTGCCAATACCATAGAGAATTGCGGGTGCTAAATGCCTCAGATGCTTTTTCAGACGCTTGGGATATTCAGCGTCACTACGCCCTAATATCCAGAGTCCTTGACTAATCCAACTTTCCACAGCTAACCCTAACATGACACCTCTTTCTAGCAGAGCGATAAGACGGTTAGGGTTTAACTTTATCCCTGTAATTTCTGGCAATTGGTCTTTACCAATTGGTGTTAGCAAATCAGCTGGACGCAACTTGTTTTCCTTGAGCCAACTAGCTAAGTTATTGTACTCGCTCAGCGTCAAAGGTTGCGGCTCTGTTTGTCGATTTTGACCAAAGCTGGCACACAACAACAAAATCGCTTGAGTATCTGGCATCAGCACATGAGTTGACATCAGTTAAGCTTCTGCGCTAAGTGAATTAAGAGCTAGTGCGAGTGGGAAAACCTTACCACTGCCAGCACGACGCAAGAGCATCGCTACTACAGTGAAAGTCCAACCGGAATCAACTATATCATCAATCAAGAAAACAGCTTTGCCCATTCTTGTCCAGCTATCAACTGCAAATACCCCGTCTAAATTGTGAGCTTGTTGATAACTGTTGTTCATTTCTTTTTGGAGTCTATTCTGGCGAAGTTTCCTCACAATTGGCACAAAAGGCACATCTAGTTTATCTGCCAGTCGTTGGGCAAAATCCGGCACTAAGTTTGGACGATTGAGGGAAGGAATACAAGTTACCCAAGTGGGAAAAGGTTCGGGTTGGAATCTCTGAATCATCTCTACAGCACCTTGCACCAAGGCATCATCTAATTTATTATCCCGATATTTGCCTTGCTTGACCATTTCTCCCCAACCAGCATCACCCCACAAAGACAAAGTCCTTCCTTGTTCTGCTCGAAGATTATCTGCAATTCTTCCTTTCAAAGCATAAGATGACAAAGCGTTTGATGGTATTTGCTTGCGGGGTTCAATAATTTGGTCGCTACGACGGAGAAATAAAATCGCTTGATTGACGATTTCTTGCGAGTAAGTTTCTGGCAACAGAGGTTTATCCAAACATACAGCACATTTGCCGCAAGCAACTGGATTTGGATCGTCTAACTCTCTAGCCAGAAAAGCCATTAAACATTCCTGACTCTGCATATAGTCCAGCATTCGCGCTTGTTCATTGCGGCGAATTTGTGTCAAGCGGGCAATTTTTTCAGTGTCAGGTTGATAGGTAATTGCGGTAGCATACCACTTGCTTCCCTGCTTAGTGATTGGTGAGGGAAACTCTAGCGCCAGGATTTTTAATATTTTGTCAATTTGTCCTTTAGAAAGATTTAGTTGTTGCTCTAACATTGGCACAGACAGACCATCTTCTGCCTGATTCAATGCACTCAAAACTTGCTGGACGTGAGCCTGGGGAGGAAATGCTGCTTGAATGAAATAATTAGTAATATCTTCGTCTTCACTACCGCTGAGGAGGATGCCATAAGCTTGATCTACTGCTCTGCCAGCACGTCCGACTTGTTGATAATAATGAACTACAGAACCAGGGCGCTGATAATGAATCACAAATCCTAAATCGGGTTTATCGAAACCCATTCCCAGTGCTGTAGTTGCGACTAATGCTTTAATTTCGTTTTTGAGCAGTTGGTCTTCTAATTTTAAACGTTCTTCATTATCCAGAGCGCTGTGATAGGCTTTAGCAGGAATTTCCATCGACTGTAACCAAGTGGCAACTCGTTCTGCATCTTTAACAGTAAGAGTATAAATAATACCGCTTCCAGGTAAGGTGGGAAGATGTTGGGCTAACCATGTTATTCTCGCAGCTGGTTGTGGCAGATAAAGGTTTTGCAGATGTAAGCTTTCTCTGGTTAAAAGTCCTCTAAAAACCCTGATGTTTTGTCCCAGATGGGTGACGATATCATTGACGACACGATTATTAGCCGTGGCGGTTGTAGCTAAGACGGGAATGTTTTGGGGAAGTGCTTGTAAAACTCGCACAATGCGTCGATAATCAGGGCGAAAGTCATGTCCCCAATCTGAAATACAGTGTGCTTCATCGACTACAAATAACCCAATTCGTTGAGATATTGGTAACAAAACTGTTTCCCGAAATTGTTCATTTGCCAATCTTTCGGGGGAAATTAGCAGAATATCGACATTTCCTGCTAGCAACTGAGTTTTTACAAGTTCCCATTCGTCTGTGTTGCTGGAGTTGATGGTAGCGGCTCTAATTCCTATTCGTTCAGCAGCGGCAATTTGGTTCCGCATGAGGGCAAGCAGGGGTGAAATAAGAAGAGTGGCACCTGCACCGCGATCGCGCAGTAAACGAGTCGCTAAAAAATAGACGAGACTTTTGCCCCAGCCAGTGCGTTGAACTACAAGTAAACGCGATCGCTGTTGGATTAGGGCTGCAATAGCTTCCCATTGACCATCCCGAAAGTCTGCTGCTGGATTATTGAGCGATCGCCTCAGCACTGAAAGCGCTTGCTTTTTGAGTTCAGGCGTCATTTGACTATCCTAATCTTGGCTTTATTACCCTAATTTAGGGCATCCAGAGCGATCGCTCTCAGCTTGGGTGCGGGTACGTCCAGGTAGCGATCGCTTCAGCAGGGTGTGCTGTGGGGAATGCTTGCAACTAGGGTTCCGTGTTTTTATTAATTTTTTTATCTAAATTAGATAAATTTTTTCAGCCTTTCTATAACATTACATTTGGACTTCAATCCTTAGCGCCTACAAAAATCAGGAATTTTACCCGATGGAAACCCAATTATTCAACACTCATATTGAAGAGTCACATATTCTCTTAACTCCAAATGAACTTAAATCAAAATTACCTTTAACAGATGAGGCAGAAAAAACCGTCTTAAACTTTAGGAATGAAATAGAGAATATCCTAGATGGGAAAGATAGTAGAAAATTTATTGTTGTTGGCCCTTGTTCTATCCATGATATAAAATCGGCTGAAGAATATGCCTATAGGCTAAAAAATCTTTTTGACCGAGTCAATGATAAGCTGCTGCTGATCATGAGAGTGTATTTTGAAAAACCCAGAACTACTGTGGGATGGAAAGGATTAATTAACGATCCGGATATGGATGATTCTTTCCACATAGAAAAGGGTTTATTAACCGCACGGAGTTTGCTAATCAAAATCACTGAATTGGGATTACCCGCTGCTACAGAAGCTCTCGATCCTATAGTCCCGCAATATATTGGCGAATTAATTGCATGGTCGGCGATTGGGGCACGCACAACCGAATCGCAAACTCACCGCGAAATGGCAAGCGGACTTTCAATGCCTGTGGGTTTTAAAAATGGTACTGATGGTAGCGTTCAAGTAGCTTTAAATGCTCTGGAATCAGCTAGAAAACCTCACCATTTTCTAGGGATTAATCCGATGGGACAGGTGAGCATTTTTAAAACGAAAGGAAATGCTTACGGTCATATTATTCTACGGGGCGGTGCCAAACAGCCTAACTTCGATGCGGCGAATGTAAAAATTGCGGAGGAAAAATTAAAAGCAGCTAATTTACCTCCAAAAATTGTCATCGACTGTAGTCACGGAAATTCAAATAAAGACTACAAAAAACAGTCGGCAGTTTTTGAAAATGTTATTCAACAAATATTGGAGGGGAATTCATCGATCGTTGGCATGATGCTAGAATCGAATTTGTACGAAGGAAATCAACCCATTCCCAGCCAATTAGAGGAATTAAGATATGGGGTTTCGGTGACGGATAAATGTATTAGTTGGGAGGAAACAGAAAAGATTATTTTAGCTGCCTACGAAAAACTAAAATAAAAAAAACAGTTTTTTGAGAGTGCGAACTGACTTTTTGGAGCGCTTCGCGATCGCAGGCGCTTTTAGTATAGCAATCCTATTTGAGTTGTGCGCGAGTATTCGCCTAAGTGTAGAGACGCGATTAATCGCGTCTCTACAGGGGTTCGCAAATCAAATAGGATTGCTATATCGGTGAAAGTACTCTCACCGATACTAATAACTAAGTGTTTCTTTCTCCTGCTGGGAAGGGATGTTCGCCCACACCCAGTTGTTTTTTTGAATCTTCCAACTGTTTCCAAAGCATTTCAACGTCTTGGAAGGCTTTCTCTAGAGGAATTTTTCCATTACTTGCCAGACAGCTGATATAAGTCACTCGTTGAGCAAATTCCTGTAGATTTGCATTAAAAACCAAATTTTCTGGTTTTACATCACCGTGGTAGCGGCTGTGAGAATATAAAAAATTAGAAGTAGCTAACATTTTATTTATCTCCGTTTGTGAGATTCTGTATTCTTATTATTACTATGCACTACGGCTTATGTCGGAATAAGTGATAACTGTCTGCAAAAAAAGTGACATTTATCAGCCTAATGAGTGATGAAACTAATAAATAAGAGTAATAAGGCGCACTCGGCTGAGTGACGACAATCTAAATAGAATGCGATCGCTATCTTCCGTTTATGTGATGCAAATCACAAGAAGCAGCGTCCCCGTATTTTGCCCGTACCCAATGCTAGACAAAGCGATCGCTTTTAGAGATTAAATTGCCGAACAGCGTTAACATCCGGACGCGATCGCTATCTTCCGCCTACACTAAAGTTGTCAGGAAATATTTGAGGAAAGATCAACCATGTCTTTGCAAGAATTAAAAAATCAAGCATATCAATTATCGGTGAGCGATCGCTTGGAATTGGTGAGTGCGCTCGTCGAGTCGCTTCGACACGAACTCCGACCCCCCCGCGATCGCAAAGGCGCAATAGAGCGGATGCGGGGACTAGCGAAAACCGATGCGCCACCCCCGACTGATGCCGAAGTTGAGGCAATGTTAGAAGAACGTCTAGTGGAGAAATATCTAAAATGATGGTCTTGGTGGACACCAACATTGTTCTAGATTTTCTGCTAGAGCGAGACCCTTTTATCAGGGATGCCGACGCTTTATTCCAGGCTATCTACTCAGGGCAGATTCAGGGGTATGTGACAGCAACCACTGTAACTGATATCTTCTACATTGTTAGAAAGCAGACACAGAACCTTGAACGGGCGAGACTTGCTGTAATTGAGACACTATAGCAGTCCTATTTGATTAGTGAAGAATAACGAACCGCAGAGGACGCAGAGAGCGCAGAGAAAGAAAAGAGAAATTAAAACTCACTTAGGATTGCTATAGAAGTTATGGAAGTGTGCCTTGTTGACCGTCTGAGACTGGAGAGAGCGATCGCATCTAATTTGAGAGATTTTGAAGATGCACTCCAATTAGCTTGTGCGCTCGCCGAGCGTCTTGATGCCATTGTTACCCGCGATTCTCAGGGTTTCGCGGGTGCCACTTTGCCGATTTTGTCAGTCATTGAGTTACGAGATCGTTTGTCGCCAACCTTAGACTAAACTAGCGATCGCACAAATTTATCTAATCTATCCATTCCTTTCTCAATCGAGGTCATATCCGTCGCATAAGATAAGCGGATGTGGTCATCGGCACCAAAAGCAATCCCCGGAATGACAGCAACTTGCTGAGATTCTAGCAAGGCATTACAGAATTCTAGAGAAGTTAAACCCGTCTTGCCGATATTGATAAACAAGTAGAAAGCACCGTCAGGCTTGGCGCAACTGAGTCCAGAAATGGCGTTGAGGCGCTTTAGCATAACCTGTCGCCGTTCGGCAAAGGCGAGGCGCATTTGTTCCACACACTCTTGAGAACTTTCCAAGGCAGCGATCGCGCCAAATTGTGCAAACGTACACACATTCGAGGTGCTGTGCCCTTGGATAATACTCATTGCTCTAATCAATTCTACGGGTGCCGCTAGATAGCCGATTCTCCAACCCGTCATTGAGTAAGCTTTAGCAAACCCGTTGCTAATGAGGGTGCGCTCAAAGATTTCTCGCCCCAGCGAACCAATACTAATCTGTTGCACTCCTTCATAGATAATCTTTTCGTAAATCTCATCAGAGACAACCAGAATATCTTTCTCCACCACCACCTCTGCCAGCGCTGCCAACTCTGCTGGCGTATAGACGACGCCGGTAGGATTAGAAGGGGAATTGAGGACAAATAGCTTAGTCCGATCCGTACAAGATGAGCGCAGTTGCTCCGGCGTAATTTTATAGCCACTGGAGGCATCCGTCTGGACAATCACCGGAGTCCCACCCGCCAGAATCACCATATCCGGATAACTCAGCCAGTAGGGAGCGGGGATAATCACCTCATCCCCCGCCTCAATCAGCGCCATCAGCAGGTTATAGAGAGAATGCTTGCCACCGTTGGTAACGATGACATTTTCAGCCGTGTAGCCGAGTCCATTATCAGTTTGCAGCTTGTGAGCGATCGCTTGCCTTAACTTCGGTTCCCCAGCAGCTGGCCCATACTTGGTCTTGCCCTCGTCTAGAGCTTTTTGGGCAGCGGCTTTGATATGCGTCGGGGTGTCGAAATCTGGTTCCCCAGTGCTGAAACTACAAACATCAATTCCATCCACCTTCATTGCCTTGGCTTTGGCGGCGATCGCCAATGTTAAAGAAGGCTGTACTTGCTCCACTCGTGCTGCCAGCTTCATCCTTACCCCACTCTTGAGACTAACTTAGAGAGCTGTTGCCAAAGTAACTTAGCTCATCGCGATCGCACTTGGTAACTCTCTAGTCTTTCAGAGTATCCTGCAATCAGGCTCTACTGTTGCCATTTTTTTTACTTTTTCAACTGATTCCTGGTTCTTACCTGCATCCTGACGATTCACCACCAAGGCACGGGTGGCACTAAGGAAACACAAAGTTTTCCATTTTAGTGTCGTTGTACCTTAACAGACTCCGGGCTTATTCGCTCAAGCAATGGTTACATCTGGTGACAGATAAACATCTTGGATAGCGTTAAATAGCTTCACTCCTTCCTCAAACGGACGCTGGAAGGTTTTGCGACCGGAAATTAATCCAGTACCCCCAGCCCGTTTGTTAATTACGGCGGTGCGGATGGCTTCGGCAAAGTCGTTTTTACCCGACGCACCTCCAGAATTAATCAATCCAGCGCGACCAGAGTAGCAATTCAGCACCTGGTAGCGGGTGAGGTCAATCGGATGGTCGGTCGTCAGGTCGGTGTAAACCCGGTCGTTGGTTTTGCCGTAACTTTGACCCGTGACTTTGGCAACCGCCACATATCCGTTGTTACATTCAGGGAGCTTTTGTTTAATGATGTCTGCTTGAATGGTCACGCCCAAGTGATTAGCCTGACCCGTGAGATCCGCTGCTACGTGATAGTCTTTGTCTTGCTTAAAAGCGTTGTTCCGGAGATAGCACCAAAGGATGGTTGCCATCCCATATTCATGGGCGCGTTCAAAAGCTTGGCTGACTTCCTGAATTTGGCGGGTGGATTCCTCCGAACCAAAGTAAATCGTTGCCCCGACCGCAGTTGCCCCCAAATTCCAAGCTTGCTCAATGGAGGCAAACATTATCTGGTCGAATTGATTGGGGTAGGTGAGTAATTCATTGTGGTTAATTTTGACAATGAAGGGGATTTTGTGGGCATACTTGCGAGAAACCATGCCCAAAACGCCCAGAGTGGTGGCAACGGCATTGCAACCGGCAGCGATCGCTAGTTTGACGATATTCTCAGGATCGAAATACATCGGGTTGGGTGCAAAAGAAGCCCCGGCTGAGTGTTCGATCCCTTGGTCTACTGGCAGGATGGAAAGATAGCCAGTATTGGCTAAACGCCCACTCGAATACAGTTGCTGGAGACTCCGCAGCACTTGCGGGTTGCGATCGCTGGCGGCAAAAATTCGGTCTACAAAATCAGGTCCCGGCAGATGCAGTAAATCTTTGGAAACCTTCGCTTTGTGAGTCAGGAGGTCTTCTGCTTCTTTACCAAGATTCGACTCCAGAAAACTGGGCATAGATAGCGTAGCAGTCATAGCAGTTTTCCTCAAAACTTTAGTTTTGGTGGGCAGTGCTGATGCAGGCAAGAGGGGTAGTAAATAGAGAGTTTTGCTCTTCGTAGCGCGTTTTTAATTTTGATTTTAAAATGCTTTATTCAAAACTCATCACTCCAAATTTTCCAATTACCACCTGTCTTTAATCAATCAGAGAACCCTCCTAAAAGCTAGCGTAACGCTTCAAGTTTCGAGTTGCTCTTTAGGTGGAAATCCGTGCTGTTCTCTACCCGGTGGCCCGTCGTACTTCTTTGAGGTTTTGTAAAGTTCAAAGCGCCCATCAGCAGCATAGGTCGCATAACGCGATCGCACTGCTTGCATTTCCTGTGCCGTCATCGGCGTGAAACCCCTGGCAATATTCAAGTTCTGGCGCAGCACTTGTAGCGAGTCAATCCCACTCACCGTCGTCGCCACGGGAAGGCTCATAGCATAGCGTAGCGCTTCTTGAACGGTGACAACGCCTGCTTTAATCGGTTCGCCCCCACCGCCGAGACTTTTCATGCCAATAGCGGCAATCCCGCGCTTGTTGAGTTCTGGGAGAACTTGCTTCTCAAAGCTGCGAAAGCTGGCGTCAAAACAATTCAGCGGCAGTTGCACAGTATCAAAGGGATAATCATAGGAAAGCATTTTCAGGTGAATTGCCGGATCTTTGTGACCTGTGAAGCCGACAAACCGAACTTTACCCTGCCGCTTGGCTTCATCTAAAGCCTCGATGACACCCCCTTTAGCGAAATGCCTTTCCGGGTCGTTGTCGTAGACGACTTCATGAACTTGCCACAGGTCGATATAATCCGTTTTGAGACGCCGCAAAGATTGCTCTAGTTGCTGCATGGCGACTTGGCGATCGCGTCCGTGGGTACAAACTTTTGTCATCACAAAAGCTTTATCCCGCCTACCTTGCAGCGCCTTACCCAGCCGTTGTTCGCTGACGCCTTCGTTATATTCCCAGGCGTTGTCCATAAAGGTGACACCAGCATCCAGCGCTTCCTGAACAATCCGGATCGCTTCTTGTTCGTCCTTCGGAACCCCTAGATGAAAGCCGCCAAGTGTCAGCGCCGAAACTTCTACGCCAGTACGTCCGAGTTTTCGGCGCGGGATT
This sequence comes from Coleofasciculus sp. H7-2, assembly GCF_042747725.1. NCBI lineage: Bacteria > Bacillati > Cyanobacteriota > Cyanophyceae > Coleofasciculales > Coleofasciculaceae > Coleofasciculus > Coleofasciculus sp. H7-2. The sequence continues at coordinate 101,264 of NZ_JBHZGO010000101.1, read as the reverse complement.
TCGCCTGGTTTTATCGGTGTCGCCTGAGAGGTTGGCGATAGATTCGTCTCAGCATTGACTTGTTGGTGTGGGTGTAGCAAGATCCGATCGGCGATCGCTACTCCGACTCCCAAAACGCCGAGTCGTTGCAGAAACTGCCTGCGCTTCCAGTTCAGAATCTCTTGGCGACGATTCTCCGCTGCGTTATCATCATGTGCATCTGGCATGGGCTTACCCGGCTGATTTCTCTCATTTCTTCTCAGAATTAATATTTTTGTTAGTTTATTTTCACCTGTCTCTAGATAGGTTATTTACTTTATTAAGGCTTAACCTTTTTTCCAGGGCTATTTCATTCTCCTGAAACCCGCCAGGGACTTAAGTCCACGGGCTAAAAGCCCAAGTCGTCTAAAGACGACTCAAATACTAATGTACAGTCGTCTTTAGACGACTTTAGCTATGAGACAGGGGTTTCAACCCCTGGCTGGCAGATTATAGCTTTTAGAGAATGAAACAGCCCTGCCTTTTTTCCAAGCGATTACTGGCAAATATGATTTTCCAATGCACCACCGCACTCGTCACTTTGGCAACCGTTGACATTGAACTTTTGGTGCTTTTCTATACCAATTTGCTCAGCCAAAACCCGAATCCATACATCCCAAATATTTACGCTGAATTTCAGTTACCTGGATTGCGACTAGGAATCTTTAGACCCAAGGAAACGCACTTCTCAGAGTTTGAAAACTCAGCTAAAAATGGAATGAGTTTGTGTTTAGAAGTGACTGACTTAGAAGGGACAATTTCTCACCTAACCGCCCTCGGATACCCACCACCAGGAGAAATTTTTATAGCTTCTCATGGCAGAGAAATCTATGCCTACGATCCCCTAGGAAATCGGCTAATTCTTCACCAGGCATTTGTTATTTGTTAGCATCTTTGACTCTTAGCTGATTTTTTAGGCGGGTGCATCGCTTGAGTTTTTTGAATTTGCATAATTTAAAATATTAAATGGTGTGGAAATTTAGATTTTAGAATCTAAATTTAAGCCCCAGATTACTTTAGGTAAACAGCTAAGTCAGAAAAGCTACAAAAACTATAGATTAGTAACAGGACTGCGAGAACCTGCATTATCCGTAAATGGGGCGAGGGCATGAGACTTTCGCGTACCCACATTGACATAGCAGCTCCAATTGCGTAGCTTGAACTTAAAACCAAATAAGGCCAGTCTTTGGTAATTTCCCAGCTCATCAGTAAACCGATGGCTAACCCAGTCATCAGCAACTCAACGAACCAAGGTGGATTGTACTGGCTAGAAAAAACTAAAGTGCGCCACCAAAATTGTAAAGGTCTCATCGATCAGTTGTTAGTTGTTAAAAGAGCCATTAACGATGAGCAATTAACTGTTAGTTAATCGCTAATAAAAAAATTATCAATGCCGGACTACTAGCTAAGATAATCAAAATTAAACAGTTTGGCTATCTGCTCAGAGGCGCATCTGGCGGGAGAGTGCCGGGGAAAATCTGCTGATTGTGCTGCTGCAAGTCAGCGAGGGCTTCTTCTGTCTCAACTTGGGGAAACTCTTCATAGAAGCGGCTGACACTGAGGAAAGGATCGGGCGTCTGGAGGATAATAACGCGATCGCTCCAAGATAATAGCCAATCACTCAATCCTATCGGTGCCACTGGACTACAAACCCAAACAGCAGCGGGTTCTTGGGCTTTCAAAGCATAAGCGGCGGCTGCCATTGTCATGCCGGTAGCAATGCCATCGTCAATCAAAATAGCGATCGCACCGCGAGGACTCACGGACAAGCAGCTAGGAGAAAGCTGACTGTATAGCGCCGCAGCTTTTTCTTGGGCTTGGTGCAGCGCCGTTTCCCGCAGCTGATTATTTTCTTCATCTTTACGCGATCGCTTTGGCTGGTACCAGATGACGTGCCCATCTGACGTGACAGCACCGATAGCCAGTTCTGGGTTTTCGGGACGAGTAATTTTTTTAGCGACAATGATATCCACCGGGCAACCCAGACAGCGTGCCACCGGCACAGCCACAGGAATGCCGCCGCGAGGCAGTGCATAAACGATAGGCTGAACGCTCAATCCTTGAGCTTGGAGCTGGTTAATCTCTGCCAGAATAGGCTGAGCTAGCTGCTCACCGGCAGTAATGCGATCGCGAAAAATGGGGACAGATGACATGGCACCCTCCAGAAGTTGGCAGTGCGCTCGCCTCTATAATGGCTGATTTTCGCCAAATAAGTCAGGAATCGAGAGTCCATCCAAAGTATGAACTATCAAAGGGAAAGTGTGAAGCCACCTTTAGCCTGAGAATAACCGGAAGCTCAGAGGGCGGAAGCCCCATGCTGACCTAAGTCGGAAGGGCGACCTTCCGGCTTAGGTCAGCGGAGTGTCAATATTGTTAAGATTATTTCGGAAAAACAATAGACTAGCCGCCAAATTCATGCCCAGCGAAGACCAACTCAGCCTTTTTGACACTTCAGGGATTAGCGAATCTGCCACACCCCAGCCTCAAGCACCAGAACTGATTCCTACAAGTGCCAAAATTCCCATTCCTGCTGGCACCTATCAAACAATGGCTCAGATGAGTGAGCATTGCAACCAATGCCATCGCTGTCGATTGGGAGACACCCGTACACACGCTGTAGTTGGACGCGGCAATCTCCAGGCACCCATCATGATTGTGGGGGAAGCGCCCGGTCGAAATGAAGACGAAACCGGCTTGCCATTTGTCGGGAAAGCGGGACAGTTGCTAGAGAAAATACTCGCGTCGGTGCAGCTAAATACAGAACAGGATGTCTACATCGCCAATATTAATAAGTGCCGTCCCCCCGCCAATCGGGTACCCACCCCCGATGAAATCGCCGCTTGCAAACCTTATTTGTGGGAACAGATTCGCCTGGTAGACCCGAAAATTATTCTATTAACGGGCGCTACAGCAGTGAAAGGATTGACTGGCGATAAAAGAGCCATTACTAAAATTCGCGGCACTTGGATCGAGTGGGAAGGACGCCTGTGTATGCCGATTCTCCATCCAGCCTACCTGCTGCGGAATCCTGCCCGCGAACCGGGCAGCCCCAAATGGTTGATGTGGCAGGATATGCAAGCGGTGCGGGCAAAGTTGGATGAAATCCGCAGTTCTCCAGCGTAATTTTGTCCGCTTAAACCAGTCCTTCCTGTTCTAAGGTTTCAATTAGCTGAAGACCTCGTGGATCGCCGACTCTCAAAAGTGCCGCTTTAGCATCTTCTCGGACACCCATCTCTTCATCTTCTGCGAATGCCTCAATTAATCCATCAATGGCACCGGCGTAGACGGCATTAGAAGGCATTTCGCGGCAGAGTTGTCCTAACGACCAGGCACAGTTGCTACGGACTGCGGCGATCGCGTCTTGCCTTAAAGCTTCAATCAGGGGTGGAATTGATGCCACAATGGCTTCGTAGCCCAGTTCAGCCATTTGAGCTAACCCACTGGCTGCCCACAGACGCACGGCAGAAATATCGGTTTTTAAGGCGTCAGTGAGGGGTTCTAAGGAGCGGCGATCGCGGCAGTTTCCCAAAGCCCAAACAACGCCTTTGCGGACGTAGCCATTCCAATCGTGGTTGAGCTGGGTAATCAATGGCACTACGGCTGTAGAACTGGGATTGCGCCCCAGCCCATAAGCAGCGCTCACCCGCACCAACGGGCAGGGGTCGCTCAGCAAGCGGATTAAATGAGGAATCGCCCGTTCATCCTGTAGTTCGCAGAAAGCTCGTGCTGCTAGCATCCGTTGCTGCGTTTCAGGAGCCACCAACAGTGCCAGCATCGCTTCTGGATCTGGTTTAGGCTGGCTCTCCCCGTCGGCATCGAGCGGCTCTATTTGATCCAGGGGGCTTTCTAGCTCTATCTCTGGATCGAGTAAGCTCAAATCGTCATCGTCGTCATACATATTTGAATAAAGTACCACTACCGCTCCCATTCCTCTAGTCTCTACTGGCAATGCCTGCTTGAGAGAGGCACGAAAGTTAAGAAAACTAACATTATGAGTTGCTAGACCCGATCAAAAAGTTGAATTTGGTATAGTACACGACACCAAGAGCCTTCTATTGTGATGCTTGATAACAGGGGGAGTAATGTGACAGACCACCTAGAGCCATATCGCCGGATGGTTCGTTCCATTCGATTCGTTCCCGCCTTGGGACCAACCCACCCATCTCAGCAGCCGGTGATGCCATTGCCGCAGGTCAATTTATCACCGTCAGTGCCATCTGCTCCTCCACCTGCTTCTGGACCTGCCCCCGATCCGTCCGAACACGTTACCGGGTTGGTGCGGGAGGCAGTCTCGAAAGCGACGGTGCTTCCCGTGACCTATGCGATCGCGGAAAATCTCGGCGATCGCATCAGCCGACTGGCTCCTGCCAAACTAACGCGATCGCAACCGCCGGAAATTATAGCATTCAAAATTCCCCAGCCTGACCCCAACTGGCAGCCTACCACTCCAGTATCTGACTGGGAGAAGCCAGTAGACGCGAGTTCTACGGCTTCCTCAGCTGTCGCAGCACCGAAAGTAGAGTCACGGCCCAGTTCAGTTCCAGAGGCAGAAGCCCAAACTCCAGCAGCGGCACCGGAAGTTGAGCCACCGCCCAGTTCAGTTCCAGAGACGGAAGCTAAAGCACCCGTACCCGAACCAGTCGAGGAGACGCCCAGCGCCGTCCCAGAAACAATCTCTGAAGCAATCTCTGAAACTCCAACGGCGGCACCGGAAGTGTCAGCTCAACCTGAGGAGACGACTGCTGCTGAGGCTGGGTTGCCAGAGGAGGCGATCGCTCCCAAAGAGGAACTAAAAGATCCCCAACAACCGACTCTATTAGACAGGGCGGCGGCGGCGCTTCAGGCAGTGGTTTCTGTTTTCGACAAACCAGATGCCGACCAAAAAGAGCCTGCTCTAAAACCAGCACCTCCAGAAGCCGAAGCCGAAACATCAGCGGCTACACCCGTTCCAGTCGAAGATATCCCCAGGGAATCGGAAGTCGAAACCGAAACACCAACCGCCGAAGCTCCAGTGTCAGCTCAACCAGATGAGGAGATGGCTGCTGGTGAGTCGCCGGAGGAGGCGATCGCTCCCAACGATGAACGAGACGCCCCTCAGCCTACTCTATTAGATAGAGCAGCATCGGCGTTTGAGGCAGTGGTAGCTGTTTTCAACCAGCAGCCAGAAGCAGACGACCAGAACGAACCTGCTGTAGAATCAGCACCCGCAACCGCCTCAGAAGCCCCAGAAATGGAGACGCCTCAGATTATCTGTCCCAAATGCAGCGCTACTGAGGTTCGGAAAAATGGGCACTATAAAAACAAGCAAAGATATGTTTGTAAAGACTGTGGGAAACAGTTTGTTGCCGCTGATGTTGTTGAGGAAAATGCCGAGCCGCAGACGCAAATAAACCCTTCTTTAACATCTGAAGCTCAGGAATTGCCAGAGACGGAAAGCGTTCCTGGTGTGCCTGAAAAAGCTTCTAAGGGCAAAGGTAAGAAACAGGCAAAAGGCTTTGGACGGCCCAAAAGAAAATAGCTTTGTTGGTCTTCCTTATGGCTGCGGTGTCTCAGGAAACAGCGGTTTCAGCATCCACAAAGACTGGGTTTGGTAGCCGAGGCGGCGGTAAAGATTCAAAGCGGGTTGATTGGTTTGAAAGACTTGCAGACCCATTTGGCGATCGCCTCTTGCCCGCGCCCAGTCTTCGGCATGATTGACCAAAGCTTTTCCTATACCACGCCGACGGTGTTTTGGCAAGACATAGAGCAAAAAAATGTGGGCATGGCGATCGCCTGTTACCTGATCCACGGCATTCCCCAGCCAAAGACAAGCCACTTGGGAAGGATGATGAACGGATGAGCCAGGAATCGAAGAATCTGTTTCCTCCTTTTTTATTCCTCCTTCCTCCTTTAGTTCAACCCACCACAGAGGTGTTTTTTTAGAAAAGTATTGCTCAACCGTTTCCGCTAGATGAGAAAAATCTTTTTGTTCTGGAAAAAGCTCTTGGTAAGTCAGCTGCATGAATTTCACGAGACTTGCTCGATTCAGACTCGATCCTTCGCGCAGCTGATAACCAGGCAATAACAGACAGGGCATTTTAGACTATCGATTTTAGATTAGAGATGAATCCTAAATCCATCATTCCCAAGCTAAAATCAGATGCCGGTGCCTGAGCGCGTTCCCCTGGGGAATCGACTTCCTCAATAGGTGCGGGTGCTGCCATATCAGATGGTAAAAAGATGCGGGCGCTAACTGCCACCAGCGCCACAAAAAAGATCAACACCGCAATCAATGGAGCAATGTACTGACGAAGGATAGTCATAGCAAAAGACTTTTCTAAGAATTGTGCTTAAGATTTGTTAAGCTTTCTGTTTCTATCCTACAACTGTTGAGAGTCATCGTCTTCATCATCTAGTGCCTCTCTAGGTATTTCTGGCACAAAGCGCGGATTCCAGGGAGCAACAAAGGGCAACAGCAATAATCCAGGTAAAGCTGCAATTAAAGAAATTAGAAAGAACCCAGGCCAACCTGTCGCCTTTGCTAAGTGTCCGGCAGGAGCAGCAAGAATGATACTGCATACTGCCATCAAACTGGAGAGTAAAGCAAACTGAGTGGCGGAAAAGCGTTGATTACAAAGACTCATTAAATAGGCAACAAAGGCGGCTGTTACCAATCCGGCACATAAATTTTCGAGATTAATTGCCAGCACTAAAAAAGAGTAATTTTTGCCTGCGGTTGCTAGGGCAAAATAGCCGAGATTGCTGAATGCTTGCAGGGCACCAAAGAGCCAAAGGGAGCGATTGATGCCAATCCGAGTCACGATGAGTCCGCCACCGATTACACCAACGGTTGTGGCTAAGAAGCCCATGCCGCCCTGGATTGCCCCAATATCAGTTTTGGTAAATTCTATCGCTAGCAAAAATGGGGTTGCCATATTTCCGACTAAGGCATCACCCACTTTGTAGAGCAAGACAAACAGCAGAGTGAGGCTACCTGCACCAAGTCCTAGTCGCCGAAAAAATTCTTCAAAAGGTAGATATACGGCATCAGTCAAAGAGGTTGGTGGGCGATCGCTATTTCCTTTCGGTTCAGGTGCCCAGAAAGAGGTAATTAGCCCGACTCCCATTAAAGCTGCCATCAGTAGATACACCCCTGACCAAGGGATTCGATCTGCCAAAATCAGCGCTACGGCACTCGTCACCAGAATGGCAATTCGATAGCCTAAAACCCAAGTTGATGCACCTATACCTAATTCCCGTACTTCTAGCACATCGGTACGGTAGGCATCACCGGCAATGTCCTGAGTCGCGCTCAAAAAAGCAACGATTAAGGCATTGATGGCGAGAAATTGCAGGGCGTTTCGTGGCTGCTGGAGGGCCATTGCCGCGATCGCGAACAACAGCCCTACTTGAGTTAAAACTAGCCAACCCCGCCGCCGTCCTAAAAAAGGCGGTACAAATCGATCGAGCAACGGCGACCAGAGAAATTTGAGCGAATAAGGCAAGCCAACTAAGCTGAACAACCCAATTGATGCCAAATCCACTTTTTCGTCTTGCATCCAAGCTTGCAGAGTTCTGCTAGTTAGATAAAGGGGCAAACCTGACGAAAAACCTAATAACAGCAGAGACGCCAGCTTGCGACTCTGGAAAACTTGCAAGAAGGGTTGAGTTGCTTTCACGACTAAAAAGGCTGCTCCCTAGCTCAGATAACTCCTGTGACTTGAGACATCATCCCATAGAGAGAAACCTTTTCCCGGAGACTTAGCGGCATGGTAACGCGAACAGTGCTATCGCCTTCGAGATACCGATTTTATGGCAGCATCATAGCCGCGCCAGACGCCTACCAAGACACCTTGCACCTCCACTTGGTTAGCCTTTACCTTAATGGGGTCGTATTTGGCATTCGCGGGTTTGAGCGTAATTTGCTCTCCCTGACGGTGATAGCGTTTCAAAGTTGTCCCGTGTCCTTCGACTCGTGCTGCCACAATCGTGCCATTTTTCACCCGATCCGGTTCGGGTACGGGTCGCATGATCACCATATCGCCTTCGGCAATTTGGTCTTCAATCATGCTGTCTCCTACCACCCGAAGGGCATAATAATCTGGCTGACGAAACAGGGAAGACAAATCCAACTGTTCGAGAGTATCGGTGAAAGGTTCGACAAGACCACCGGCAGCGATCGCTCCTAAAACCGGCACTCCACCCGCACCAGAGCGCACAATTCTAATCGTGCGGGCTTTTCCTTCCGTCCAGTCAATATAGCCTTTCGCACGCAAGTGTTCCAGGCGACTCTGAACCGGCGCTGGCGACTTCAGTTCCATTGCCCACATCATCTGCCGAATTGAAGGCGCGTGTTGATATTGACCGATATATTCCACCAGCCAATTATAAAGTTGCTGTTGAGCATCAGTTAGGGGTTCCATAAAACAATAGGGGGATACTAATCTACGTCCTATAGAACATTCGTACTACTAAAATCTACGTCTGTCCAGTGGTTAATAGAATCATGGTTTTTAAACAATTAGCTATTAGCCATTCGCGATTAGCGATTAACAAATTATCAATCTGCTCCCAAAAGACTGACCAACAAAGCTTTCTGCGCGTGCATTCGGTTTTCTGCCTGATCCCAAACCCGCGACTGAGAACCTTCGATGACAGCATCGGTAATTTCTTCCTCCCGATGAGCAGGTAAACAATGCAGCACAATTGCATCAGGATCGGCAATACTCAACAGCTGCTCGTTCACCTGGTAAGGTTGAAAAATGGGAATTCTGGCATCCGCCTGTTCCTCTTGCCCCATACTTGCCCAAACATCGGTATAAAGCACGTGGGCACCTTTGGCGGCAGCTTCGGGATCGTTAGTAATTGTGACCTCAGTGTTCCCCTGTGCAATCTTCTTCGCCTGCTCTACAATTGCCGCATCGGGTTGATACTCCGCAGGTGTAGCAATTCTCACATTCATCCCCATCAACGCGCCGCCCAAAAGCAGCGAGTTAGCCATATTATTGCCATCTCCCAGATAAGTCAAAGTCAGCCCATCTGGCGTTCCAAAGCATTCTTGAACAGTTAACAAATCAGCTAAAACCTGACAGGGATGCTCTAAATCCGACAGCGCATTGATAATCGGAATCCTGGCATAGTCCGCAAAAGTTTGCAGATCCTGCTGCTCAAATGTCCGAATCGCTAGGATGTCTAGATACCGAGCCAACACCCGTGCTGTATCCGCCAACGGTTCTCCCCGGCTCACCTGGGTAACATTAGGATTAAGGTCTATCACCTGACCGCCCAGTTGGTACATTGCCACTGAAAAGCTGACGCGAGTCCGTGTAGACGCTTTATAAAACAACAGCCCTAACACCTTATTGCAGCGCCAACTTAGCTGATGCGTCTTCAGCTGGGTTGCCAAATGCAAAAGTTCTTTCATTTCCTCAGCACTGAGGTCTGCCAGACTTAGGAAATCTCGTCCTTTCAATGCTTCCATTTTTATCCCCGATGAGTGAAGTAAAATGCGTTCTTGTAGCGTGAGTCCTAACGTATCGCGTCGTTTTGACTCAACTTGGCTCTTGTTATACCGTTTTAAAACCCTACCAGATTTTTATCGACTTAGCTGTGGCAGAGGATTGTAGCTGAAAGACTATCCAAATCTCGGATGTGTAGGCTCCCTTTGAGGCAACGTTACTCAGCACTGGTGCAGTTTGTTGGGTAACGCGATCGCGTTACCCAACCTACGATTTTTCAAGGGTTCAGGAGTTTTGTCAATTGTAAGGACAAGTTCATGAGTAACTAGGCGGGTTCCCGGCGACATTTGGGGTAAAACCTTCGGGCTAGCAACCCATTTTTGCAGAAATTAACGGGTTTCAAGGGTAAATGTTTTTTCTGCTCAGCAGCTTAATAAAGAGTTGTAAATCCCAAATTTATGCTTCCCAGTCTCTTTCACCCCCAATTCTCGAAAAATATCTTTTCAACCTAGAAATCAACCACAATAAAGACAAAATCAACCACAATAAAGGCGTCGGTATGGTAAAGGTTCGCTTTGTCTCCTCCCAGTCAAAAAAGTGAGCGGAATGCTCAGCCTGTTTCCCCTACCCAGAAATTAGGTTGCAAGAATTAACAAACTGATGTATGTCGGTTAGGTTGATTACACTTAAAATTTTTAGTATAACCTTAAGCCGATTAAGTATATTTACTAAGGTAATGGGTGATTCAGAAAAATGATTAGAAATATCACAGAAATATAACTTTTCTAGAATCCCGAATATGAAATTTCCCTTCGCGGTGAAAATAGGACTGGCTATCTCGCTTCTTTCAGTTGGAGTCACTAGCACTAGCGTTTATTTTTTCTACTCAAAAACAAACCAAATTGTTTTGAACCAGATGTCAGAACGGCTTAAAGATGTAGGTCGTCAAGGAGCATCTTTATTAGAGCAAGACGAAAAAGAAAGAATTCAGCGGCTTCGCCAGTCTCTTGAAAAAAATTCTCTGCCTGTCAGCGAAAAAATAAGGACGCTAGAACCTGGAGAAATCACTGCTTCCTTGCTGCCTAAAATTGCCCAAGAATATATAAAATCCCAGGATTATCAAGACCTTGTGAAAATTTTGATAAAAATCAGAAATAGCAGCCGGAGAAAAGTATTTCCAGTGAGATTTTTGAGACAGGAACCGGAAGCCACAGTCGATATTCCGCTCATTCGCTCAACCTATCTTATCGTTAGCATACCAGAATCACCTGAATATCAAATTGTAAAATTTCTAGCTCATACCGATTACGAAAACACACTAGCTCAGAAAGAAAACTCTATTGGTAATATATACGCAACTGATCAAAAAGAACTGCAACAAGCTTTTGAAGGGGAAGCACAAGCAGGGAAAAAATTTTACACTGATAAAGTTGGGACTTTTCTGAAAGCAGCAATTCCCATCAAAGATGAGCAAGAGCAAGTAATCGCTGTTTTAGTTTTGGAGTACGACGGTACCAACGAAATCAATCAAGTCCAGAAATTACGGTATATTTGCATTAGTATTATCAGTATTAGTTTAGTTCTGTCACTGCTAGTCGCATTTTTGCTGGCGCGTTGGTTGGGATACCCGATTGAACAGTTACTAGAAGGTGCTCAGAAAGTATGCGATCGCAACTTTGACATCTTTATAGATGTTAAAAGCAAAGATGAGCTGGGACTACTGGCAGATGCCTTTAATTCGATGGTAACTGAGATACGGGATTATGCCCAAAATCTGGAATCTAAAAATAAAGATTTATTGCAAATAAACCAACTAAAGGATGAATTTTTAGCCAATACTTCCCAAGAACTACGAACCCCTTTAAATGGAATAATCGGCATTGCCGACTCTCTTTTAGAGGGAGCGGCTGGACAACTATCGGAAATCCAAGAGCAAAATTTGTTAATGATTGTTCAAAGCGGTCAGCGGCTAGCAAATATGGTTAACGATATTGTTGACTTAGAAAAACTTAAACATAAAACGCTGGAATTAAAACTCAAGCCAGTGGGAATGCGAGAAGTTATTGATGTTGTTTTAACTCTTTCTAAACCTTTCGCAGATATCAAATTTTTGCATTTGATTAATCAAATTGATCCTACAGCCCCACTGGTATATGCCGATGAAAATCGAGTTCAACAAATTTTGCATAATCTAGTTAGTAATGCGATTAAATTTACTGATCTAGGTGGTGTAGAAGTGTTGTCATTGGTTGTGGATAATTACATGGAAATTACGGTTGCAGATACCGGCAGCGGTATTCCAATCAGTAAACTGGACACCATTTTTGATGCTTTTGAACTTACCGAAGAATCTATTATTAGACCTTACGTGGGAACGGGCATCCGGCTTGCAGTTACCAAACAACTGGTGGAGTTGCATGGCGGCAAAATTCGCGTAGAGTCCACCCTAGGAAAAGGTTCGCGGTTTACTTTTACGCTACCGCTGTCAGAAAAGTTAGAAGTTGTACAACAAACTCCTTTCCAAGAGGTCAGTTTGAAGGAGTTTAAGATTGAAAACTTCCAGGTTGAAAGGTTACAAAATTACCTACAACCTGCACCCCAAGAGGGAAACTTTAAAATTTTAATTGTAGATGACGATCCGGTTAATCTTCAGATTCTTAACAATTATCTCTATTTGGAAAATTATACCGTTTTTCAAGCAAGGGATGGTATAGCTGCTTTAGAAGCCATTGAGCAAGGTTTAAAGCCTGACTTAATCTTACTTGATGTAATGATGCCAAAGATGTCAGGCTATGAAGTTTGCAAAATAATTCGCCAAACTTTCCCCGCGAATGAATTACCGATTGTGATTGTGACAGAAGCGCATAGCGTTGCTAATTTATTAGAAACTTTTGGTTCTGGAGCCAATGATTATCTAACTAAACCTATTTCAAAACACGAACTGATAGCGCGAATAAAGACTCATCTTGAGCTTTCCAAAATAAATATTGCTTATGGTAGGTTTGTGCCTCGGCAATTTATTAGTTTACTGGGAGAAGAAAGTATTGTTAATGTAAAGCTGGGCGACCAAGTACAGAAAGAAATGACAATTCTCTTTTCTGACATTCGTGACTTTACTAGCCTTTCAGAGGCGATGTCACCCAAAGAGAACTTTAATTTTATTAATTCTTACTTGAGTCGGGTGAGTCCAGTTATCCGGAATAATAATGGCTTTATAGATAAATATATCGGAGATGCGGTGATGGCGCTTTTTCCGGAAAGCGCTGAAGATGCTTTGCGGGCAGCGATTGAAATGCAAAAACAAGTCTTGCAGTATAATGTGGAACGCCAAAAAAACAATTTACCGCCTATTGCTATCGGCATTGGCGTCCATAGCGGCAGTTTGATGCTGGGCACGATTGGAGATGAACAGCGTATGGAAGGGACAGTGATTTCAGATGCTGTGAATCTGGCGTCTCGCCTGGAAGATTTGACCAAAGTCTACGGAGCTTCTATTATTATTAGTGAAAAGACTTTGCTGGGTTTAGAAGATCCCACCCAATATAATTATAGGTTTTTGGATAAAGTCCATATTAAAGGTCGTAAAGATTTATCGCCTATTTTTGAAGTTTTCGATGGTGTTAGCTTAGAGAATTTAGAACTAAAAAGCAAAACCAGAAGCTCCTTTGAATGGGGAATCCATCTCTATTACAGTAAAAAGTATGCCTCTGCGGAGCAAATTTTCAAGAACGTCTTAGAGCAAAATAATCAGGATAAAGCGGCTAGCCTCTATGTTAAACGTTGTCAGAGATTACAAAAACGGGAAACAGATGAAAGATGGGACGGGATTGAGTCTTTCGAGGAGGCATTTTAGGCAAAGGAAAAGGGAAGAAGGCTGGGAAAGTGGGGTGCAAAGACAGCCTGCACCCCGGATTACCAATCCTTTGATTAAACGCCTGCTTTTAAGTCTTCCAAGTCTCTGCCTGGGAATGGTTTTACCTTCTGTAACGACTTTGATGCCGAGTCGAGTTTTGAGTGCTGAAGAAATATTTATTTCCTATGGACCTATACAGTTATCTCTTCCCGTTTCGGCGCTGGAAGAATATGCCAGAGAAGGCAAAATTAATCAGGATTTAGGGTTTTATGCTCAATTTTTCAAGCCAGAACAAATGGAGCAGTTACGGAGGATTTTGCAAACTCGTGCGAATGTGAATCCGGTGGCAGTGGCTCAATTTCTCTACACGCCGCAGGGGGAAATTCTGCTGCGACGAGTGGGCGAAATTATTCAAACAAAAGCGTTTCAACCGGGTTTTTATGCAATTCGAGCTGCTTTAATTCAAGCTGCTGCCGATCCGGAAGGGTTGACGCCACTGAATGTACTGAGAAAGTTCCCGACTTACGCAATTCGGATTAATTCGGATCGGGGGTTTGAGATTATTGACGATCTGAGCAACCTGATCGGGAAAACGCAAGGAGCGATCGCTGCCGTTGAACAGCAAGCCTTGGCTGAAATCTCAACTCAGTCATCAACTCAGTTGCCATTTCAGGCGTCACCACTGGCAATACCGTCTAATATTCCCGCAGGGCGAGATTTACAGGAACCAGGACCCCTAAGCTGGGAAATGCAAACGCTGACGCTCAATGACCTCAGCCGCAGCCGTACCTTCCCAGTCGATGTTTATCTGCCTCAGTTGAGCGGACGAGCCGCACCCGTAATTGTAATCTCTCACGGGCTGGGAAGCGATCGCTTATCCTATGGCTATCTGGCGAAACACCTAGCTTCCTATGGATTTGCAGTGGCTCTACCAGAGCATCCAGGCAGTAATTCCGAGCAATTGCAGGCTCTGATTAGCGGTCTGACGAGCGATGCGGCTCCTCCCAGCGAGGCGGTTGACCGTCCTCTGGATATGAAATATTTGCTGGATCAACTGGCAGCTACTTATGGAGGGCGACTGGATATGCAACAAGTCGGCGTCCTTGGTCAATCGTTTGGCGGCTACACGGCGTTGGCGCTGGCTGGTGCAGAAATTAATTTTGAGAAACTCCAAAAAGATTGCGCTGCCATAGATAATTCCTTGAATCTGTCGCTGTTGCTCCAATGTCGGGCGCTGCTGTTGCCGCAAGTTGATTATCAGTTGCAGGATGAGCGAATTAAGGCAGCGATCGCGATCAATCCAGTTGATAGTAGCATCTTCGGAAAAACTGAGCTGAGCAACATCAAAATTCCGGTGATGTTATTTTCCAGCAGTAACGATACCGCTGCACCCGCTTTATCAGAACAAATTCAACCCTTCACCTGGTTGACAACACCCAACAAATATCTGGTTTTGATGAAAAAGGCAACGCATTTTTCCACTTTAGGAGAAGCGTTTGAAGGTACTGGTATAGTCAAGATTCCTCCGCAAGTTGCGGGACCAAATCCCGTGACTGCTTTTGGATATGTGAAAGCATTGAGTTTAGCTTTTTTTAAAACCTATGTTTCTAACGAGCCAGAATATCAACGATATCTGAATGCTTCTTACGCTCAATCTATCAGTAAAGATGAGATCCCTTTGATTTTGATTCAGTCCTTGACAGAGGAACAGTTGAAGGGAGTCAGCAATACTTCTGCCGCTCAGCCAATCCCATCTCCCACCCCTTAAAGTATGTCGAGCGAACCTTATAGCGCTAAAGTTTAAGAAGAATGAACCACAAAAACGCAAAGACACAAAGGAAAACACAAAGCACCTTTGCGAATGGAATATTGCGGCTACACAGATCCTGGTTGGGTACAATCTTCTAAATATCCATGTCCTAGCTGTAACTACAAAATGAATCAATTTATTTTTCAAATTGATTCAGAAGATAATATTCTTTATACATGGGGAGATATGGGCGCAGGATATCTCATCCAATGCCCCAAACATAAGGAACAAGTTGCTTTTCTGTGGCAGTGCCACTAATTAAAAACTTATAGGATTAAATGCAAGGATTTCTTAACTTAAACAAATCAGTTGGATTCACTTCTCACGATTGTGTCGCCAAGGTGCGAAAACTCTTGCGCCTCAAGCGTGTGGGACACGCGGGAACTTTAGATCCGGCTGCGACTGGGGTGTTACCAATTGCGCTGGGTAAGGCGACGCGGCTGTTGCAATATTTGCGGCAGGATAAGGCTTATCGGGGGACGATTCGACTGGGGGTAAGCACGGCGACTGATGACTTGGAAGGGGAAATTATCAGCGCCCAGCCAGTGCCAGAATTAACCTTAGAACAAGTGAAAGCAGCGCTAAAGAAATTTGAGGGGAAAATTCAGCAAGTGCCGCCCAGTTACAGCGCCATTCAAGTTGAGGGAAAACGCCTGTACGATAGGGCACGGGCGGGTGAAATTATTGAAGTTCCAGCGCGAGAAGTGGAAGTTTATAAGCTAGAAATATTGGAGTGGCGCGATCGCGATTTTCCCGAATTAGATGTAGCGATCGCTTGTGGCCCTGGAACTTATATTAGAGCGATCGCTCGCGATTTAGGTTCGGCGTGTGCAACCGGCGGCACCCTGGCTGCCTTGACTCGCACTGAGAGTAGCGGCTTCCAGCTAGCAGATAGCCTGACTTTTGAAGAATTGGAAGAACAGCTCAAACAAGGAACGTTTCACCCAATTCTAGCGTCGGCGGCTTTGGGGCATCTCCCAGCTGTCACCTTACAAGCAACAGACGCTAAAGCCTGGTGCCAAGGTCAGCGCATTCCTTTTCGCCCCCTTTCCTTTCCTGCCTTGACGGGCGCTGAAGAGGGAAAGTTGCGGCTTCACGATGAAGATGGTCGTTTTTTGGGTATAGGCTGCCTGCTTGCCTCAGAAACTGGCTATCTGCTGGTTCCTCAGATGGTATTTGAGCCACTTTGAGCCACATTTAGAGGAACACCCGCTTTCACGAACGCGCGATCGCCGCAATGCTCTGCCATCCGGTTGTCAGGATAATCGTTTTAGAGTTAGAACTGGCAGCATGATAGCCGTCTGCGAACGACTTAGCTGCTTTTGGAGAGAATTTCGGATGCGATCGCTAAAATCAACGTTAATTTATATTGCAATTATTCTGGGATTTCTTTCGAGCTATGTTAATAAATTATCGGCTCAAGATTCCGATTTTGCCACTTTAAGTCGGGAAATTATTAGCAGATTGAATGGAAATTGTCAGGGTTCTACGCAAGTTAGCTATCAATCCCAGAAGTTGACCTCACCGAATGGCATCAATTCAGTTTATCTGAATATGAATATTAGCAGAGTTGGTCAATTCAACAGTCGGAGAAACGACAACTTGTTGATTAAATGTAATCCCAACACGGCCGATAAAGTTATTGGAGAATTAGTAATTGAAAAGGAGGGGATATTGAGTGAAAAAAGGCTAGGAGACATTCTTGGCTTAAGTAACAATATTCATAACTACGTTATTGCCAATCCGGTTTCTTTTTCCCCAGACGATAGATATTTAGTGCTAAGATTAGATGTTTTCGATGGATTGAATAACTCTTGGGTTAATCATCTAATTGTAGATACTCTTAACAGTTATAAAATATTGGCTTTTTCTAATTGTGAAGGATTTGAAAGCAATTCCTATTTAGGATTTATTTCATCTTCCGAGATAGTTTTTGCCTGCGAGAATCCTAGCGAACCAGGTCCCATAGAAGTATTTAATTTTCAAAAAAGGTCTCGACAGAAGATTTCTACCCGGAAGGGTTCAAGGGAATTAGTAAAAATCCTTGACAAAGTTCGTTCCTACGGCTCAGTTTCTTCGGAGTTTACCATCGTCAATGAGCAGCAGTTTCCTCCTGAATAGAAGTTAAGCTGTTGGAGATAAAATTTCACTAGAGTTTCTTGGGATTATAGCAATCCTAAATGATTCGAGAACTCCTGTAGAGACGCGATAACCGCAAGTCTTCTACACTAAGGCGAATACTTGCGTAAAACTTAAATAGGATTGTTATATAGACTTTGTAGAGTAGTCCTCAATAATTCGTGAATACGAGATACCCGACTTCTTTAAGAAGTCGGGTATCTGAACCGATAGCATCTCAAAACTCAAATAGGATTGTGATAGAGATGCCACATTTCGTCTCTTGGCAAACTTTCTTTCTGACCCAAATTACTGAATCTGTAGCTTGGGTTGAAAGATAGCGGAACCCAACCCTTTTGCTGGGTTTCGTTCCCAGGAACCAGCCTACTAAACTCCAGTAATCTAATACTAGGAAGAAAGTAATTTTGCCCTAAAGTAAACACATTCATCGATATTTCCCCGTTGGAGTAAAAAAATGACCCAAGCACAAGTAGCACCTTATGGTTCCTGGAAATCGCCCATCACCTCTGACTTAATTGTTTCTGAAACAATTGGAGTGGGGCAGATTGCCCTTGATGGCGAGGATGTTTACTGGATTGAGGGGCGACCCGCAGAAGCCGGACGGAGTGTGATTGTGCGACGTACCCCAGAGGGGAAAACCATTGATGTCACGCCACCTCCCTTCAACGTCCGCACCCGCGTCAATGAATACGGCGGCGGTGCCTTCTGCGTCGCTGATGGCACTATTTATTTTTCCAATTTTGCGGATCAGCGCCTTTATCGGCAGACTTTAGGTGCAGAACCGCAACCGCTGACACCAGAAGGAATTTTCCGCTATGCAGATGGAGTAATTGACCGGAAACAGGGGCGGATGTATGCTGTGCGCGAAGACTACACCAGTAGCGATCGCGAACCAGTCAATACCTTGGTTAGCATCAACTTGGAAGATGGTGACGATATTCGGGTGTTGGTGTCTGGAAACGACTTTTACTCATCTCCACGCCTCAGTCCTGACGGTTCTCAGCTGACTTGGTTAACTTGGAATCATCCGAATCTGCCTTGGGATGGGACGGAATTATGGGTTGCACAGATGAAGGCGGATGGTTCCTTGGGTGAAAGCCAACGGGTTGCTGGTGGCGTTGATGAGTCGATTTTTCAGCCTGAATGGTCGCCGGATGGCATCTTACACTTTGTTAGCGATCGCAGTGGCTGGTGGAATCTCTACAGATGGCAATCCAGATCCCCCCTAACCCCCCTTGGTAAGGGGGGCAAAGACGTTGAACCGCTGTGCGAGATGGAGGCTGAATTTGGGCTTCCGCAGTGGGTTTTTGGGATGTCCACCTATGCCTTTGAATCTGCTAATCGCATTATCTGCACCTACACTCAGCAAGGCATTTGGCATCTGGCGAGTCTCGACACACAGACAAAAAAGCTGGAGCAAATTGAGACGGACTACACTGAGATTTCCTCTCTAAAAGCATCTGCGGGTCGTGTGGGGTTCATTGCGGGTTCACCGACCAAATTTAGCTCGATTATCCAAATGGATATGGCTACGCGGCAGATAGAAGTGTTGCAGCGATCGAGTCAGTTAGAAATTGACGCCGGATATTTGTCTATCCCGCAACCGATTGAATTTCCTACCGAGAACGGATTAACCGCTCACGCCTTCTTCTATCCGCCCCAAAACCGCGACTATACGGCACCAGAAGATTCATTGCCGCCCTTAGTCGTAAAAAGCCACGGAGGACCGACAGCAGCCACCTCTAGCCAGCTGAACTTGCGGATTCAATACTGGACAAGTCGCGGATTTGCTTATCTAGATGTCAATTATGGCGGCAGCACCGGCTATGGACGCGCCTACCATCAGCGGCTGGATGGGCAGTGGGGGATTGTGGATGTGGATGATTGCGTGAATGGGGCGCGGTATCTGGCGCAGCAAGGCTTGGTGGATGAAAACCGGATGGCGATCGCTGGTGGGAGTGCGGGTGGCTACACGACTCTGTGCGCCCTGACTTTCCGCGATGTCTTCAAGGCAGGTGCGAGTTACTACGGCGTCAGCGACTTAGAGGCGCTAGTCAGAGATACCCACAAATTTGAATCGCGCTATCTGGATCGGCTGATTGGTCTTTACCCACAGCGGCAAGATATTTATCAAGAGCGATCGCCTATCCACTTTACTGACAGTCTCTCTTGTCCGGTTATTTTCTTTCAAGGGCTAGAAGATAAAGTTGTCCCGCCCAACCAAGCGGAGATGATGGTAGAAGCGCTACGAGCCAAAGGATTGCCTGTCGCCTATGTTCCTTTTGAGGGCGAACAGCATGGTTTTCGCCGCGCCGAGAATATCAAACGCGCTATTGATGGGGAATTTTACTTTTATTCTCGCGTCTTCCGGTTTGAGCTTGCCGATCCAGTTGAGCCAGTTGCGATCGCTAATCTTGACCTTGAATCATGACCAACCCCCAGGCTGATTACGATAGCCCTTGGAAGGAAGCCTTGGAGAACTATTTTACCGACTTCATGGCTTTCTTCTTCCCGCAAGCTCATGCTGACATTAACTGGTCGCAGGGCTACGAATTTCTCGATACCGAACTGCAACAAGTCGTCCGAGATGCAGAACTGGGGCGGCGGCGAGTCGATAAACTGGTAAAAGTCTGGCGACAAAACGGCGAAGAAACTTGGGTACTGATTCACATCGAAATTCAAAGCAAAGTCGATGCTAATTTTGCCGAACGGATGTATGTCTATAATTACCGCCTTTTTGACCGATACCGGCGGCAAGTTGCCAGCTTAGCAGTTTTAGCAGACGAACAAGCGTCTTGGCGTCCCCAGAGTTATCACTATGAAATTTGGGGTGCAAGAGTTAGTTTGCAGTTTCCCACTGTCAAACTGTTGGACTATGAAGCACAGTGGCAAAGTTTAGAGCAAAGCACCAATCCTTTTGCCGTCATCATCATGGCTCATCTAAAAGCACAGGCAACGCGCCGCAATCCCGAAGGACGGTTACAGTGGAAATTGAGCCTAGTTCGAGGTCTGTACGAACGGGGGTATAGCCGGGAAAACATTCTAGAGTTGTTCCGGTTGATTGAGTGGATGATGGTGCTACCAGAGGAATTGCAGTTTGGTTTTGAAGAAACACTGAATCGTTACGAGGAGGAAAGGAGAATGCCATTTATCACGCCAATTGAGCGCAGAGGCATCCGCAAGGGAATCGTACAAACTTCTAGAGAGAATGTCATCGAAGTTCTGGAGACGCGGTTTGAAACGGTGCCTAGCTCAATAGTCGAGAGCGTCAATAGCATAGAAGATCCAGCTTTGCTAAAACAGCTTCTGAAGCAGGCAATTACCGTTAACTCTGTGGAAGAATTCCAGCAAGCGATCGCCCAGCTTACCTCTCAGGGAGAATCGGGAACAGTCTAAAGCCACAATTTTTAAATGGAGATTAATTCATGCCAGATGAACCGATATTCAACATTAACGAAGAAATGTATGAGACGTTGCTAGAATTCCAGCAGCAAATTGAAGAAGGCGAAGTCGAATCGCCAGCGGAAACGACACAAGAGCAGCTTGACCCGACTAGAGAATCTCTTGAAAATGTTTACTTGGCTGAGAGTGATTCAAAACACCCCATTGAGTAAAGCCAGTAGTAGGGTGCGATCGCGCTTGTGAGGCGTGGGGAAAGCGATCGCACCCTTCCCTTCTTCATCCGTCTGTTGCTTGCATAAAATTAAGAGCAAATTTGTCCCAATAACGCTGTGCAAAAACGCCTAATTTAGAAGCGCCAAAAAATTAGCAAGATGATTTGGTGGGTTTGGCTGGAAAAATATTTGATTGAATAGTAAATGCAGAAAAAGCAGAAGTTTCCCTACCTAGTTGGTTCCAAATGGACAGCCCAGCAAAAAACGTGGGGATGGCGACATTTTCAAGTAGTTAATCGCAAAAATCAAGGCAAGTTTGTCTTTGCAGAAATGGTCGCTTCCTGCGACCCAAACGTGCGTTTCTGGGTCAACGCCAAGCTGCTAAAAAATCCCTCGCAGTGGCAAGCTGGTTGGCAATCTGTACAAGAAATGGAGAAAAATGAAGAAAACAGCGAATTAAATCTTGAAAATTTAATAATTCCTAATTTTTAATTTTTAATAATTCCTATGACTGCTGTTTCCCTTGAGAACGTCCGCAAACTCTACAACAAAGTCCCCGTTGTCAACGACCTCTCCTTTACGATTAAATCTGGAGAGATGTTTGGACTCCTCAGTCCCAACGGTGCGGTAAAATCCACTACAATTCGGATGCTGACCACATTGACAAAACCCAGCAAGGGTCAAATTGAGGTCGCTGAATATTTGTGCGGTAGCAAAGCGGTAGCGCCTTTGGCGCATCGCATTGGTATCATGGATGCCGGTCAGTTGATTGAACTAGGTACCTTGGAACAGCTGCGCTCTAAACACGGCGAAGGGTTGGTAATGAAACAACAAGGAGATCGCTGGGAATACAAATTCTTCCCCAATCTGGAACAAGCCAACGCTTATCTTGACGCCGCACCCGATAAAACTGGTATGATGGTTCGCCCGTCCAATCTAGAAGATATTTTCGTTGAACTCACAGGACGCCAGCTAGACTAACCAATTTAGTCATTCGTCTTTTGTTCAGAGTCTCTTACCCATGACGAATGACGAATGCACTGACTAATGACGAATGACTAATGATGCCTCGCCTCGCCTCGAAAATTGAAGCCATTCTTTATCTCAAGGGTAAGCCGATCTCGGTTAGCGAAATTGCCGAATATGCTGGATGCGATCGCCATAACGCCGAAGATGCCCTCATTGAACTCATGACTGACTATGCCCATCGGGATAGCGCCCTGGAAGTGGTGGAAACGCCCGAAGGCTTTACCTTACAATTGCGATCGCCCTTTCAAGGTTTGGTGGAGGCGTTAGTTCCGCTAGACTTAGGTGTGGGAGCCTTGAGGACGCTGGCAGCGATCGCCCTCAAAGGTCCCATTACCCAATCTGAGTTGGTCGATTTGCGCGGTTCGGGAGCTTATCAGCACGTTCAGGAACTTGTCGAACGGGGTTTTATCAGCAAGCGCCCACAAGCCGATGGTCGCTCCTACTGGTTACAGGTTACAGAAAAATTTCATCAATATTTTGAAGTCGAACAACTCCCCCAACTGACTCAGCAGGATGCACCGTAAAACCAGCCACTTGATGTTTAAGAAAGCATCTTTTATTTAAAATCTCTCTATCGGCTTACATCTGATAAGCAATAGTAGGGAGTAGCCAAACAACACAATCGTTTACAGTAGAAAGGAAGCTACTCAAATCTTTTTATTCCAATGGTGTTTAACCCTGAATTGTTCGACCGCGAGCCTGAAGATGCACAAGTCAATCAGCTCCTCCAATATATTCAGCACCAATCTCCAGAAGTTTTAGCGCGGGTTGCAAAATCTGTCACGCCTGACATTAAGCAAATCATCTCGCAGAACGTTCAGGGACTGGTGGGAATGCTTCCCTCAGAGAATTTTAACGTTCAAATTACGACCGACAGAGAAAATTTAGCAGGTCTGTTGGCGTCAGCAATGATGACTGGCTATTTCTTACGTCAGCTCGAACAACGGATGCATCTGGATGAAGCGTTGACTGGTTCTTCTTCCCTGTCTCACAAACCTTCTAACGGCGAAAAATTCGCTGATTAAATCCAGTCAACTTATCAGCGATATGTCATCCACCGCACTTCTGTCTCTAGCTCAAGAGAGAGTCTTGTCTTTATGAGAAGTTATCGCCTATTTTTGGCATTTTAGGCGATCGCTTCGATTAAACTTGTCCATTCCATTACCAACTTGCGATCGCATAGTTAGCAACCAGTCAAGTGGCTTCCGGTTTCAGATTTCCCATCTAAAATCCACGCATAGTCTTAGCCGCCAGCCGCAAAGGCAACCAATATCAAAATTGACAGTAAAAGACCGGGACTGAGCATCAGCGCTAAGGTTAACAGTTCATTGAGTTCCATTTTATTGCACCACTACTAAAGCTCATCTAGCCGATAGCGATCTTAACACGGCAACCGTGATTTCAGAAGCAATAAGCAGAATGAATAATAATTTCAAAATCTAATAATTTAGCAAACATTAAATATTTTAAATTTAATGTTTGCTAAATTATTAGATTCTTCCGGCAATATTTCTAATATCAAATTTGGTTGATTACCGGCAATTCTTGGAACCTAACCCCACTCCGCAAGCGGGGTGAAGTTATTTTATAATAAAACGGATTTGATATAATTTAACGTTTTTACTTTATGGCAATCCTTAAACATCCTATATTTTAAATCTTATTGCAGCGTTTTACATCAAGAATATTTGCCTAAACCGCTCTTTTTTTTGAATCGCGGCTAAAGATTTCAGGTTTTTGTGAAAAATTTTCCTATAACTCTATTAAAATGCCTTTATTCAAGGTTATTTGGCGTTCAATAAGATTAAAATTTTATAGAAAACATACATTTTAAAAAATACTTGGTAATCAGTAAATACGGAGAAAGAAAATTTTAGGTTTCTTTCTGTAATTTATCGCCAAATTTGACGCCTATCCTTTTTAGGTAATTTCACCTATATAAATAGGCATAAATTTTGATAAGTGTAAAGACTTCATCTATAAAAATTTGCAAATCTTAAAACTTATTGTTAGATTTCAGACAACGCCATAGAAGATGATAGCCAACGATGAATAAGTTCTTTTGGATTATTCCGTCACCGCCAACGCTGCAAGCCCAATCTCGTGTTTATGACCTGAAAGCGCGGCTAGATTGGGGTGAACCGGCTTTGACGATTATTGATGTGCGCGATCGCAGCCAATTTAATATTAGCCACATCATGGGAGCCATCCCCATGCCGATGAACGAATTAGTAGATCGCGCCCTCACCAATTTGGAACTCACCCGCGATATCTACATTTACGGTGAAACCGATGAAGAAACAGCAATTGGTGCTACAAAACTGCGTGCAGCTGGTTATCAAGAAGTGTCTGAAATCAGAGGTGGTGTGGCGGCATGGAAAGCAGTAGGCTATCCAGTTGAGACGATTCTCAGTACTAGTTGTTAACGAATCGTGAATGGCTAATAGCCAATAGCTTAGGAACGTGGATTTATTAACCCCCTATTCCTTGTGTAGGGGCGTGTTTGTACCCATTGGTGTCAACTTAAGGTTGGCTTGGCGGTTGAAACCGCAGCTATAGAGACTCGCACCTACCGAGAACAGGTTTAAAACTTATGATTTTTCCTTAGTCCCCGCCAAGCGGACTTAGTTTGTTTAGCCGCGACTTCCAGTCACCAAAGCTTAAGTTGACACTAATGGGCAGTACCATGCCCCAACAGGACGTGAATGAGTGTAAGTTATTTAATTTTCATTTCTTAGTGTTCAAAAATATCCTTATATTGCAGCAAATCCAAAGTGACAACCGTGGGCAAACATTCAAAGCATTGCTGAGCCACTTCCCAGCGTCCTTCGCGTTGCAACATTGCAATTAGTTTTTGTCGCACGCTGAGTAGATAACGAACATCATTCGCTGCATAGCGGAGTTGTTCTTCGGACAAATTTGCCGCATTTCCCCAGTCTGAACTTTGAGCCGTTTTGTCAAGTTCTACCTTTTCTAGCTCTTGCACCAAATCCTTCAAACCGTGGCGGGAAGTATAGGTGCGAGCAAGCTTGCTGGCAATTTTAGTACAAAAAATGGGAGCTACGTGGATGCCCAAATTGTGCCGTAGTTGGGCGACATCAAAACGGGCAAAGTGAAATAGTTTTAGGACATTGGTGGCTTCCATGAGTTGTTTTAAGTTGGGAGCGTCTATCTGTCCTTTGGCGATTCGCACGACTGTAACTCGGTTTTGGGCGTCGCACAGTTGCACCAAGCATAAGCGATCGCGCTGGGGTAACAATCCCATCGTTTCAGTATCCACAGCGATCGCTGACTCTTGCAGATATTGAGACAATATCTCCTCGGAAAGGTCGCGATCGCATACCTGAAAATCTTCCAATTCTCTCTCCTTAGCGGCGTTTAATGAAAATTTGGGTTAAGTAATACTCGCCCTTTGCGTTCTTGGCAACACCCACCCCAGTTAAATCATACTGACCTTGAATATTTTTCAGATGACCGGGACTTTTTAGCCAACCTTCAACTGCTTGCTTGGCTGGATCGCTAAAGCCTTGATTGTACGCCACATTCTCAGCAGCAGCGCCATAAGAAATCGATTTACCAATTGCCTTAACTCGCTGCTCAAACCCATTATGACTGAAAGGAACCTCACCATTTGCCATTGCCTGACTATGTGCCCTCGCTTCTTTGCTAATTCGAGCATCTAGCGTCAGAGGTGGCAAATTTTGGGACTTTCGATATTGATTGATCAGTTGGTGAGTATACTCTTCCAAGGTTAGGAAAGTACTGGGAGAACTAGCCGGTCTGGGGGATGGGGTGGCTAGCGATTCTTCGGCTGGCGGAATGTAGCCATCAGGATTAGGGATCAAATCGCAGCCTCCAGCGCCAAGGACAAGCATTCCGAAAACCAGCCCCGCAACTAATTTTTGCATAAGTTCTTTAAATATTTGGGAATCAATGTAGCAATTCTTGCAGGATGAGAATATAAATTTGCACTATAGCAATCCTATTTTAGTTGTAAGCCAGCGCTTCAGATACCCGACTTTTTAGAGAAGTCGGGTATCTCGCCTTCAAGAATCATTTAGGAGTGCTATAGAGCCGGAAATTGTTTTTCAACTTGCCAAGAATTCATAGAGGGCAAGATAAGTTTCTTCTGGCGCTTCTTCGGGTAGAAAATGACCGCAATTGATAGCCTTACCGCGTACATCAATTGCTCGTTCGCGCCAGGTTTCTAAAACATCATATTTGCGTCCAATAATTCCTTTTCCACCCCAAAGAGCCAGCACCGGACAGAGAATTTTTTGTTCTATATCTAGGTTATCGTGTTCCAGATCGATGGTAGCAGCGGCGCGATAATCTTCGCAGGTGGCATGAATCGCAGCACGATCGCTAAAGCACCGAATATACTCAGCCAAGGCTTCAGGAACAAAGGCAGAAAAATCCTGACTCCATCTTTCTAAACAGGTGCGTAGGTAATATTCAGAATTAGCTCCAATCAAAGTTTCCGGTAAGTCATCGGGTTGAATGAGAAAAAACCAGTGGTAGTAAGCCGTGGCAAAATCTTGATCGGTAGTCGCGTACATTTTATGCGTGGGCGCGATATCTAATAATGCCAGTTTCTCAACTCGGTTAGGATGATCGAGAGCCATGCGATGAGCGACTCGTGCGCCTCTGTCATGACCGACTAGATAAAATTCTTCATAACCTAATTTTGACATTACCTCGACTTGATCTTGCGCGATCGCTCGTTTTGAATAATTCCGATGCTCCGGTTCGCCTTCCGGCTTAGAACTGTCGCCGTAGCCTCTCAAATCTGGTGCCACTACTGTAAAATTCTCAGCTAGACGAGGTGCTATTTTATGCCACATAACGTGGGTTTGGGGATAGCCGTGCAGCATCAGTAGCGCCGGACCAGATCCCGCCTTGACCAAATTGATTCTAGCTTCAGTGGTATCAATTTTAGCCACATCAAAATTAGCGAACATTGTCATTGTTTAATTAACGCAGTGCCCAATCTAAAAATCGCTCAGTATGATAGAGCGCTAGCTGGCTGCTAAGCCCTTGAAAGACAGCATCAAAAGCGTGTTCAGCCCAAGGAATTTCAAGCAAAACAGATATATTTCCATCTGCACGCAGGCGTTGATGCATTTGCTGGATAAATTTTAATTGCACTAGATGATCGCGACTTCCATGTACAAATAAAGTTGGCGGTAGCGATCGCCTAACATAGCTAATCGGTGAAGCAAGACGATACCGATCGGGCATTGTAGCAGGCGTTCCACCCATAAATGTTTCTAAAACCGCTCGCGTATCGATGGGATCGGGACGTGGCGGGTTAGCATAGCCTCCAGGCAGATCAACCGGGCCATAGTAGCTAACCACTGCTTTTACAGGCAGTGCATCCGGCTCATAAGCCGCCAGCATTGCCAAATGTCCGCCAGCAGAACGTCCAACCATTGCAATCCGTTCTGGGTCAGCCTCGTACTCAGCGGCGTGTTGGTGGATGAAGGCTAAGGCAGCACGCACGTCATCCAGCTGCGCCGGAAAACGGTAGCGCGGCGTGTGTCGGTAATCAATGGCAAAGACACTATAGCCCCTCGCTGCCATATAACGGCTAAAATCAGCGTTTTGGGTGGGGTCGCCGCTCCGCCATGCCCCAGCGTAGATGATAATTAGCGCTGGATAATTGCCGACTTGTGGCGGTCGGTAGAGATCCATGCTCAACGGGACACCGTCTGGTTTTGAAAAGACGATGCCAGAGGTATAGCGACTCTCACCCGGATTGATGCCTCGAAACACATCAGCCAGCACGAACGGTTGTTCGCGCATCCCTTTTTGCTGACGATTGGGCAAATTTACACTGTAATCGCCGAGACCGTTTTGCATTGCCACTGCTAGATGCTGTTGTGTTGCTGGCATCTGCAACAGTGGCAAGACACTCAAAAGCAGTGCCAACAAACTAGCACCCAAAGCCAGAAATTGCCACGGAGTGCGACGTATCATCACCAGTGCCAACAGACTAGCGATCGCGTTTAGCACCACCAACCAAGGACTCACTTCTGGTGCCCCCACCCCTAATGGCAGTAGGGACATCGTGGGCGCTGGAACCACAATCCAGGAACTCAAGAAAAGTGCCGCGCCACTCAAGAGCAATACTAACGTCTGGATAATTACCGCAAGCCAATGGGACATGATAGGCTGCTCTATTGCCCCAGGTAAGCTTCTAAAACTTGTGGATGGCGCTGAATTTCAATGGGAGTCCCCACAGCAAGATTGCGACCTTCAGCGACAACCCAGACGCGATCGCACAAGGACATGATTACGTCCATATTGTGTTCAATAATCAAAAAGGTCATGCCCTCCTGATTCCATTGGGTGATGTAGTTGCAGATTTGTTTAATCAGCGTCGGATTCACTCCAGCCGCCGGTTCATCCAATAAAATTAGCTTCGGCTGCGTCATCAGCGCCCGTGCCATTTCCAGCAGCTTGCGTTGCCCTCCAGATAGCGCCCCAGCGTAATCCTGCGCCTTCGCTGCCAACCCCACCGATTCCAGCAGAATCGTGGCTCTTTCTCGCTGCTGCCGTTCTTCCTTCGCCACCACATGGGGTTGAAAGCAAACTTTCCAAAAGTTTTCCCCCGTTTGTTTTTGAGCTGCCAGCAGCATATTTTCCATTACCGAAAGCCGCGATAGCACCCGCGCTACCTGAAATGTGCGAACCATTCCTATCTGAGCAATTTGATATGGCTGCAACTGATGAATCGGTTCGCCGTCAAAAATCACCCGCCCTTTGTCTGGATGAATGAAGTTTGATAGGAGATTAAACAGCGTCGTTTTGCCAGCACCATTCGGGCCAATCAGTCCCGTGATACTGCCAAGAGGAACCATAATCTCAACATTATCGACAGCCCGAACTCCGCCGAAGCTTTTACAGAGTCCGCTGGCAGCTAATAAAGAGATTTCTGAGGGTTGGGGTTTTTGGTCTGCTTCCACTAAATTTGGGCTTGCTTCGAGATGCTTGCCGCCACCGTTTAAAGACCCCTCAGAGAACCGATTGGGCGGAATGTGCGAGTTATTTGCCAAGGGTCAGTTCCTCTTTTTTCCCTAAGATACCCTGTGGACGCCAAACCATCAGCACCATCATGATTAAACCAATCACCATGATTCTAAATGCCCCTTCCCGCGAGGCATCGAGATGCACCAACTGAGGTAAGTAAAAGCGAGTTAAACTATCGTAACCCCAGAAAATCACCGCCCCCAGGATCGTGCCCACGTTGTTACCAGCACCGCCCAATACAACAATCGTCCAGGCGTAGAAAGTGGTCAGCGGTTCAAAGTTATTCGGGTAAACCGTTGTCGTCTGCCATGCTAAAAAAGCACCAGCGACACCGGCGATCGCTCCTCCCAGCATAAAAGATTGTAGTTTGTACCAAAAGACATTTTTTCCCAGTGCTTTGGGAATTTGCTCATCTTCTCGGATAGCTTTTAGCACTCTACCCCAAGGCGATCGCACCAACGTCTCCAGCAGCCAAAACGTCAGCCCCAATACCAGCAGCGACAACACCATCAACCCAAGCTTATCTCCCGGTGGCAAGGCATACCCATATACCCCAAACGATCCTTGCCGGAATTCTTTGCCCATTGGCAACGGCTGATTATTGACAACCAAACGCAGCAATTCGGAAACGCCGATGGTCACAATTGCTAAGTAATCTTCCCGCAACCGCAGAGTTGATAAACCGATCAACAGTCCTAACAGCGCTGCTAAAACAGCACCGATAACCACCCCGAAAATCAGGGGAACCCCCTGCAAGCTCAACAACACAGTGGTGTATGCACCCACTGTCATAAAGGCAATATGCCCAAAATTAATCAGTCCTGTGAACCCCCACTGTAAATTTAAACCCAAGCTAAACAGGGCAAAAATTGTCGTAGAAATTGTCAAAAAAATCAGATAGCCAGCCATGCCACGCTTGTGAGACTCAATAAACTATAAACTATCAACTCTAAACTTTAGATTGTCCAAGATCCCTCTAACAAGAAGGCTCTGGGGAATGTTACTTTGTTCGCTGGTGTTTAATTATGAATTTTCTCAGAGGTCGATTACAACGCTTAACCGCTCAGCTGCCTGAGTTAATCGATCAACTCGCTGATGACAACTTGGATGACGCCTGGAAAGTTCTACAACAGATTTATTATGACCTGTATATCCTCAAAGCCATCCAAGAGTCGAAGCATACCGTACAGCCTGGGGAAACCCTAACCCGCGAAGAAGCTCTCCGGATGTTGCACTTCCCCTAAGTTCTCTCCTGTTCGCCAGTGGCATCAACTGGTAAAAAGCGCTTTTATCCAAATTTCACAGTAAAAAGAAAAAGTATCTGCCATTTGGAGTAAGAGCCAGTTGCCCTGTGAAACTAGAAGTGCGCTATGCCCGGTCTTTTCTGCGAGACCTGAAGAACTTAGAATACGCAGCTAGAGAGCGGATCTATGAATTCGTCTTTGAGGAGTTCATGCGGATCGATCGAATTACCGACTTGCCGGAACTCAGGGGAATCGGGTCTGATAATATCTTCTACCGCTTTACGATAGATGACTATCTGATTGCGATTGAAGTGACAGGGCATCTCGTTAAATTTCTGCGGGTTCTGCCCAAACCGCGTCTTTAGGAGGCTTACGTGGTAGAAGTCGGTCGTTGTAACGGGTGGATTGATCGGGTGGATTTTCCCAGATAAATCTGCCCGTACAGGAGTCTAAAGCCATTCTAAATCTCGATTTGGTAGGAGTGGAATTGCACAATTGCTGAATTCACAGGCTAATTCGTCAAAAGTGATGCTGAAGCTTACCTTAAACTTGTGTTGACTGAAAACACGCTTATTGAGATTTACTTATGGATGCTGCTGCACTTTGGCAACGTTACCAGGAATGGCTCTACTACCATGAGGGGTTAGAATTTTACCTTGATGTCAGCCGGATGCGGTTTGATAATCAGTTTGTCGAGGCGATGCAGCCGAGGTTTGAGAAGGCGTTCAAGAATATGGAGGCATTGGAGGGAGGCGAAATAGCTAACCCTGATGAAAACCGCATGGTGGGTCACTACTGGCTGCGCGACTCTGATTTAGCCCCCACACCGGAAATCAAACAACAGATTGTCAAAACTTTAGAGCAGGTTGAAGCGTTTGCCCAAAAAATCCATAGTGGCGAAATTCATCCGCCCAATGCTCCAAAATTTACCGACATTGTTTCGATTGGCATCGGCGGGTCGGCGCTGGGACCTCAGTTTGTCGCCGAAGCGATCGCCCCAGACTTCCCACCCCTAGCAATCCACTTCATTGACAACACCGATCCGGCGGGCATTGACCGTATCCTCACCCAGCTCAAAGATCGGCTTAACCGCACCCTCATCTTAGTCATCTCCAAATCTGGGGGAACGCCAGAACCCCGCAATGGCATGGTAGAAGTGCAAAAAGCCTTTGCCGAGCGGAATCTGAACTTTCCCCCTCAAGCTGTCGCCATCACTGGGGAAGGCAGCAAATTAGATCGGCAGGCGAACTCAGAAGGCTGGCTGGCAACCTTCCCGATGGAAGATTGGGTGGGAGGACGTACCTCGGAGATGTCAGCGGTAGGATTGCTCCCAGCCGCCTTGCAGGGCATTGATATCCGCGCCATGCTTGCCGGTGCCAAAGAAATGGACGCTGCCACTCGCCTGCCCCAAGTTAAGAAAAATCCAGCCGCACTACTGGCGATGAGCTGGTACTTCGCGGGAAACGGCAAGGGCGAAAAAGATATGGTGGTGTTGCCCTACAAAGACAGCCTGCTGCTATTCAGCCGCTATTTGCAACAGCTAGTAATGGAATCTTTGGGCAAAGAAAAAGACCTTGATGGAAATATTGTCTACCAAGGGATTGCTGTCTATGGCAACAAAGGCTCAACCGACCAACACGCTTACGTGCAGCAGCTGCGAGAGGGTGTCCCGAATTTCTTCCTCACTTTCATTGAAGTCTTAGAAGACCGGCAGGGTGACTCCCCCGTCGTCGAGCCGGGAGTCACATCCGGCGACTATCTCTCTGGTTTACTCCAGGGAACCCGACAAGCTCTCTATGAAAACCATCGAGATTCTGTCACCGTGACGATTCCTCAGGTAAATCCCCGTGTGCTTGGTGCGTTAATTGCTCTGTATGAGCGGGCTGTAGGACTTTATGGTTTCCTGGTCAATATTAATGCTTATCACCAGCCAGGGGTAGAAGCGGGTAAAAAAGCTGCCGCCGCCATTCTCGACTTGCAAAGACGAGTATTGATGGCGCTACAAGAGGAAGGCGCTCCCCTTTCTTTGACTGACTTGGCCCAGAAAGCGGGTGCCTCCGATCAAATTGAGGCAATTTACAAAATTCTGCGCCATCTTGATGCCAATCAGCGGAGTGTTGTCTTAAAAGGTAATTTGGGCGAACCTAGCAGTTTGATGGTTGCCGCCACTTAAACGGCTCTGACAAATATCCTAAATTTGGCATTTTAGAGCGAAGACAAACCTTCAACTCGAAGGATCCTGAATATGGCTCTAATCAAGGGGATTGAGATCCGTCCGCTAGCTTCCGTGAAGAGGGGAGTGGCTGAGTTTTACATCCCCTCAGTCCAGTCACGAAACAATGCTGGTAGTGCGAGGGAGTTTTGTGCTGGTAGTGTTGCTCGCGCCGATGCTATCAGTACATTCCTTTAAGCGATCGCTATCCCATAGGTTCCAATCGCGGTAACAATTCCCCTAGGCGTCCCCCACTCAGCATCTGAAACTGAGAAATTAAATCCTTCTCCTGTTTAATTTGTCAATAAACTGGGGCAAGTCAGAACAAATACGTCCCTTGTTCCTTCACCATGAAATAGCGGCTGAATGGGAGTTGTATAGTGAAAAAATTCCCGATCGTTGACTAATAGCAGTTCGCCCGGATGGAGAACTTTAGAAAAAACCGCGTCATGCTTTTTGGATTTGTAAAGATGGGTTTCTCCACCTTGAATATTTTCCCGTCCTACAGAAAATATGCCGACAAAATCAGTCCCATCTCGATGAATCCCTTCAGGCGCTGGGTTTCCATAATTATCTGGCGAACAGGTAGTTCTAATTTGATGAACTCCTATTTCAACGGCTTCTGAGTCGAGTTGGCAGTAATCAATAAATGCCAAAACAAGTTTTTTGAAATCTTCAAGCTTAGTAATGGCGTCATCTAGTTCGGCATACTCTCGCTTGATATCACCCACTAAGGGATTGTATTGCTTGCTTTGAAACAAGTAACCATGCGGTAGCTTGATTAACTCATTTCCAAATACTTTGAACCGAGATAGTCTTCTGAAACGATAATTATTTTTGATGTAAGGGTCAACAGGAAGATCGCTAAAGAATGGCTTAAAACCTTCTATTTTTACGGAATGGACTTTGTGTAAGGTAAACATCATGGCATAAGCCAAATCCGTCGATCCCGGTAGCGTTTGCATTGTTTTTTCTCCAATACGCTTCGATCCCCAGTTTTTCTTCCTACTTAAGGAAGACTATTCTTTAAGCATAAACTTAGAATTTTGAATTTGGTTGTTCATGATACAAACTTAATGCAAATTTTTGATAAATATTCCCTCCCCACGACTCGGTGAAATGTAAAAATTTAGATATAGTTTTACATATTCCTTCCTTCTCTGGGATTTTACTGAATCGGCAACCTTAAGTTCGCACTGCTTTTACCAACGCCTCGCAAGCTCGCAGGAAAATACCGACATCCACACCAAGCGCGATGTACTGAACCCCGGCATCAATCCACTGCTTCGCCGTTTCAGGATTATCGGCAAATGTGCCCGCAGATTTCCCAGCATTGCGAATAGTGGTGACGCATTTTTGCATCAGCTCAAGCACCCGCGAGTCTTGCACTTGCCCCGGAATGCCCAAGGACTGCGACAAGTCATAGGGACCGAGAAAAATGACATCAATGTGGGGCACGCTGACAATTTCTTCGATATTTTCGACGCCGCGAATCCCTTCGACGTGAATGACAATCAGAGACTCTTCGTTGAGCTGATTTGTAATTTGCGTCCCTGCTGCTGCGTACACGCCAGCACGGGTGTAAAATGAAAGTCCACGCGAACCAAGAGGGCTATATTTGGCACCACGCACAACATCCGCCGCGTCGGACTGAGTTTCTATCTGAGGCACTTGGACACCGGCACTGCCGATGTCCAGTGCCCGTTGAATTTGCGGTGTGTCGTTCTTGCGGATGCGTACAATCGGTGCCAATCCCACGCAGTCGGCTGCACGGCACAGGTCTTCGGCAACCAGTGTGTTGAGGGCACCGTGTTCCATGTCAATCACGGCAAAGTCAAATCCTGCGTGTCCGCAGATTTCTATAAACGCTGGATAGGCGCAGTTGATGAACGGGCCGAGGACGACCTCACCTCGCTTGAGTTTTCGTTTTAGTTGGTTTTCACGCATTGGTCAGTTTTCACCTTAAGAGGCAGAACAGTGTTCCCACTTTTAGGATGGACTTGACCTATTCTAGGGGTTATGTACGCTCTTCCTCTGTGCCCATGCCTTTGCTCATCGTGGTTGCCGATGACGATCCAGGAATTCGGCTTTCTATATGCGATTATCTGGAAATGTCTGGCTACTCAGTCATTACAGCTGAGGATGGTCAAGCAGCTCTCAGTTTAGTTGAGTCATATCATCCTCATTTGCTGGTAACAGACATTATGATGCCCCGGATGGATGGCTATGAACTGGTGCGGCGTCTCCGTCAACGCCCAGCGTTTCGTTTATTGCCAGTGATTTTCTTAACGGAGCGTGCGAGTACCTCAGAACGGATTCGGGGCTACCAATTAGGCTGCGATCTATATCTGCCCAAGCCGTTTGAGTTGGATGAGTTAGGGGCAGTGATTCGCAATCTTTTAGAGCGATCGCAGATGATTCAAGTCGAATGGCGATCGCTTATTCATGCTGTTGCCACACCAGAGAAGGAAGTTGAAGCTCCTCGGCTTCCCCAACATACTCCTTCAAACTCATTCAACTTGACTCCGCGAGAACAGGAAGTTCTAGATTTACTCACCAAGGGTTTATCTAACGCCGACATCGGCAACGAGCTGCACCTCAGTCCTCGGACAGTGGAAAAGCACGTCAGCAACCTGCTGAGAAAAACGGAAACTAGCAACCGAGCCGAACTAGTGCGTTTTGCCTTAGAGCATCATCTAGTGGAATAGTCAATCGCTAATCGCTAATTGTTGAATTTGATTAGGCATTAGTTATTAACATGACTAACGTGTTGTAGCAGACCCTCACAGGCATCTAAAAGTAAATCGATGACTTGGTTAAACCCCTCCGGGCCACCGTAGTAGGGGTCAGGCACCTCAGTCGCAGTATGGCGGGTGCAAAAGTCACACATCAGCCGCACCTTGTCCCGATACTTCCCAGATGGGTCAAGGGAGAGGATATCGCGGTAATTCTCCCGATCCATTGCCACAATCAAGTCAAAATCCTCAAAGTCAGACTTTTGAAACTGCCGCGCCCGACCTTGGAGTTTAATTCCTGTATGTCCTGCGGCTACTGTCATGCGTCGGTCGGGGGAACGACCAATGTGATAACCTGCGGTACCGGCAGAATCGCAGACAATGCGTTCTTCTAAGTTTGCTTGCTCAATTAAATGGTTCATGATGTTCTCTGCCGCAGGCGACCGGCAGATATTACCCAGGCAAACGAATAATAACTTGTAGGACATTTGATGATAAGATGTCTAGTTTTGTACGTTTAATGATTGATACACTTCCCCACTCACAAGTCCCTAATTCCGCACCAGCATTTAGGGAAAAGTCAATCGGTATAACCCATTCATCATAAGTGGTCATCTACCCCGGTGTTAAGTTTAGCAACGAAATTGTTGCATACTGCGATCGCGGTGGAATAACGGATGCCGGGATCGAGCTAATCTTTGGCTTTGTTATTCCGCCTTACTCCACCGGCAACTCATGAAAGCGAAAGGCAAACATTTAATCATCCCTTTTTCGCCTTTTACTTCCTTTGTTCGTTGGTCATTTGAGGTTCATTACTTAATGTTTAAGAAGTCCCGCTACAAACCTTACCAAAAACGCCGCCAGCCGCCTTCGCTTCTGATCCTACTCCTGGCTCTGCCCCTGATTTTGATTCTCTTGGAACTGCTTGCACGGATTGTTGTGGGCGTTGCGGGCAAAAATGCTGAATTGACAGCCTATGAAGGTGAGCCAGCAGAAGTTACCGCCTACGGTCTTAAATTCCTCGATCAAAACCAGCAACCCTACGGGGGGTTACCGAATGACGGGCGTCTGGTTGCCAAACGGCGTTTATCAGTGGGATATCAGCTGGCAGGAAATCAGCAGAGCAAATTCTGGCGCATTAACGAACAGGGTTTTCGTGATGACCAGCCGGTTTCCAAAGCGAAACCCAAAGATGAAATTCGGGTTTTCATTTTGGGCGGTTCCACAGCTTTTGGTCAAATGAGTTCCAATAACCCCACCACGTTTGCCAATAAACTGGAAGGTAGCCTCAATATCCGGGTAAAGCAGCAGAAAGCTTCCCCAGAGAAATTTCGCCCGGATTTCTTGCCCTACTACAAACCAGAACGGGTGAAAGCACTTGCCTTGCCACTACGGATTCGGGAAGGCAACTATCGTGTCATTAATGCGGCGGTTCCCGGCTATACTTCCGGGAACGAACTGGCTGAGTTTGCCCTCCAGATTTTGCCTTACCAGCCCGATGCGATTGTGGTTTTGAATGGGTATGCAGATTTAATGCTACCCAGCACTGAAAACGAAACAAATATCCCTCATGTAGAAAACTTTCTGAACAACGCAGCAGGGCATCTATGGTTTGAGCTGAATCAGGACATGAAGCGCTGGCTCAATCAAACCTATTTAGTGAAAGCAACACAATATTGGCTGTTAAAGCCGCAACCGTCTGTGGAGCGGCTTAGTATGGCAGTGAGTGAGGAAAGCGTCCCTTTAGCACAACGTCTGGCAGCTAACACAACTGAGCTGGAGCGTCGAGTTAAGCGCTATCAAAATCACCAGACACAGATGATTCGTCTGACAGCAGCGGCACAGATGCCTTTGGTTTTGGTAGTTCAGCCAGAAATCACCGGGCGCTCAACGAATAATCTTTCCCTAAGAGAACGAGAGCTTTTAAACGAACTCGGTTCAACCTATACTCAGCGAGTGCAAGCCGGTTATGGACAATTAGAAACAACGACTGGGCAGTTACAGCGAAGTTTTCCGCAAAATGTGAAAGTGCTGAATTTTTACAAGCTTTACCAGAATTTTCCCGGTCAGGCTTTTTCAGACGCCATTCACTTGACGGATGAAGCCAATACGGTGCTGGCAGATCGACTCTACAAAACGTTTTTGGAGTTACCGCAGCTACAGATAAAGCCCGCAAAGCCACCGCAATAAGCAAGGGAACGGGGGAGAAAACAAGAGTGTAGAGCCAAATTCTCCTCTGCTCCTGAAGCTTCTCTGCCTATCTTAAAAGATTGCCAACCCAAGAACTATTTATCGCCGTTTTGCCTACGATTAACTGGGTGGCAGGCGAGACGCCTGCCTTACAAGATCGTTCGATTGATTCTTGGGAAATCCTTTAGGGGTTACAGTGGCAGATCGAGTCCGCTGGTGAGGTCTTCCATGCGCGATCGCATTGTTGCAGTGGACTTTTCGTAGGCATCTTTCATTGCCGCTGTTACAAGTTCAGCCAGAGCATCTGCTCCCTGATTGTAGGCGTCTGCTGAAATTTCCACTCGCAGAGGTTCTTGATTGCCGCTGAGGAACACCTTAACGCTTCCACCGCTGCTCTCTCCCCCAATCTCCATTTGCTCCAATTCTTCTTGAAGCCTTTTGGCACCTTCTTGAACCTGCTGCGCTTTTTTAAAAGCTTCGGCTAGTTCTTTCATTTTGCCTAAGCCAAAGCCAAATCCTTTTTGTGTCATAACTATTAATGCCGTATGCGATAGACTTGCAAGCCAATTTCAATCTTAGTATCCTTGGCGTCTGGCGACACCTTTAAGCAGGCTGAAACTCACCTAAGATTTTCACTTCTGGTTCTAAGCACAGAGACCAATGCTGTTCCACTTGCTGCTGAACATAGCGAATCAGATGGAAAATATCGCTAGCTGTAGCACCGCCGCAGTTGAGAATAAAGTTGGCATGGCGCTGGGCGACTTGGGCACCGCCAATCTGGTAGCCTTTGAGTCCAGTTTGTTCAATCAACCAGGCGGCTTTGTGGGAATCAGGATTGCGGAAAACGCTGCCGCAACTTGGCAAATGGTAGGGCTGAGTGGTTCGCCGTTGCTCTAGATGTTTGGCGGTTGTTGCCATAACTTGGGCTGGGTCGGCTCCCGGTTGGAGTTGGAAGGTTGCCTGCGTCACCAAGCGATCGCCTCCTTGCAGGATTGAGGTGCGGTAGGCAAATCCCAGTTGTTGGGGTGTCAAAATCTCAGCTTTTCTGCTGGGTGAGAGGACTTGGACGTTGACTAAAATATCAGCGGTACAGCTGGTGTGAGCGCCTGCATTCATCACCACTGCGCCGCCGACTGTGCCGGGGATGCCAACTGCCCATTCCAACCCTTGCCAGCCGCGTTCTGCTGCCTGCCATGCGAGGCGGGCAATGGGTTCTCCGGCACCTGCACTCACCTGACCCGTTTCCGGATCGAAGTGGGTGTGGCGGAGATGGCGAGTACAGATTGCTAAACCGGGAAGACCTTTGTCGCTCACCAGTAAATTTGAACCGGCTCCCAAGAGAGTGATCGACAATTCTTGATACCGCGCCCACTCAAAACTGGCTTGCAGTTCTTCGGTGCGGCGGGGAGCTACATACCATTCGGCTGGGCCTCCGACCCGAAAAGAGGTCAAGCTAGAGAGGGGAGCTTGCGATCGCACAATACAATCGGTTCCAGGTAGGTAAAGGGGTGAAGAAGACTTGGGGGATTTTTTCTGGGGGGAAGAAGCGTCTACAACGCTGGGTGGATCATAAGAGAGAGTCATATCAATATCACAATTTTGAATGCCGAGACATCTGAGGCCACAACATGAGTTTTGAGTAATTTTGAATGAATCTGTTAGCTGGGAACTTACTTTACTCACAAGTACGACTTCAATTCAGCTAACGGATTCAGTCATCACCGATTACTTGAGGCTGGCTTCGTCAGTTTTTTGATAGAACGCCATGACCTCAGGAATAATCTGATTGAGGTTCCCCGCCCCCAAAAACAGAGCCAAGTCGCCCGGTCGGAGGATTTCTGTAAGTAACTTACAGATTGACGGCAGAGACGGTTGGTAATGCACGTTCGGATGATTAGCCGCAACTAATTCCGCGACCTGTTCACCGCTAATTTGCCCCAAATTGGGTTCTCCGGCGCTATAAATATCGCACAGAACCACAATGTCGGCATCTTTAAAAGATTGAGCAAATTCCGGTAAAAAAGCGAGCGTCCGGCTGTAGCGGTGCGGTTGGAAAATAGCGACAAGCCGTCGCGGCGGCAACACTTGCAAGCGCGCCGCTGACAGTGTTGCCAGAAGTTCGCTGGGATGGTGAGCATAATCATCCACAAAGTAGATACCATTGCGCTCGCCCCGCAGCTCAAATCGGCGGCGGGCACCCTCGAAAGTAGCGATCGCCTCTGCAATTACCTCAAAATCCATCCCCAGCTGACGACCCACAGCCACGGCTGCTAGGGCATTGCTGAGATTGTGCTTTCCTAGCAACTTTAAGGAGAGCTTCCCCAAAATTTCTCCCCGTTCCCAGACTTGTGCCTCTGTGCCATCAGCCCGATAATCCACCTCATCGACTGTATAATCAGCCCCAGAATCTCGCCGCAAGCTGTAGCCGATCGTGGGTTGCAGACAATCTCTGACTACAGCACAATCAATGCACCCCACCAAGGTTTTACAGCGTTTGGCAAATATCTGGAAGGTGGTAATCACCTCTTCGAGCGATTCATAGTGATCTGGATGATCCAGTTCAATGTTTGTAACCACGCCAATTGTGGCTGAGAGTCTCGATAAAGACCCATCTGATTCATCCGCTTCCGCGACCAGATAGGGGCCGTCTCCCAACCGCGCGTTGCCTCCCCAGGCATTCACTTCACCGCCGACCACGATTGTTGGGTCTAATCCTGCTTGTAGCAGTAAATACCCAATCAAACTACTGGTTGTGGTTTTCCCATGAGTACCAGCGACAGCAATACTTTGGTAATGCTGGATCAAAGCTGCTAATAAATCCGAACGATGAAAAATCGGACAGCCTAATTCAATGGCTGCCCGATATTCAGAGTTTGCCGGATTGATTGCGGTTGAACAAATCACTTGGGGTAGAGCCATTGCTCTAAGTTTTGCAGATGACCCTCGACTAGACCGGGTAGCTCCAGTTTCTACAGGTTCCCAGGATGGTTCCTGGCGATCGCTTATACCAATAACTGCCGTTGGTAATGCTTCGTAGACTGAGTCCTCGGTTGGTTGAAAAAATTCCAAGTTTGAGGCGTCTTGACTTCCAAAAACATGAGTGCCAACGGCCTGCAAACGTTTAGTAATATGGCTGGAATGAATATCCGATCCAGATACAGGCAGCTTACGCTTGGCTAGAACGTAGGCGAGAGCTGACATTCCAATTCCACCAATGCCGATGAAATGAAATGGCCTCCCGGTAAAATCAACAGTATTCGGCATCTTAACTCCTTACACACCACACACACCAGGCTGCACGGATAACACGCGCTATCATATCAAGAATTGATTTTTCCTGATACAACCTTGTCAAGATTTACAGCACAATCCCAAAAGCGCGATCGCAGAATGCACTTTTCTTCGCTTAACTGCACTTTAGGTCATTTCTAAAAAGAGCGGCTTCTATCATGGGATGGTTTTTATCTTTACACGTCAAAATGCATTTCAGTCCGGAAACTTCTTGCAAAGACTAACACCAAGACAGTAGCAGATCATCCGCATTTTTACTGCTTAAGCTGGAGAATAGGAGACAAGCCACAACGGATCTTGTATGCAAAACTTGGGAATTTTGGGTGGCACCTTTGATCCCATTCACTGGGGACACCTGTTGATGGCGGAAACTGCCTTATCTCAAGCGTCTCTGAACCAGGTCATTTGGGTACCGAGTCGTTGTCCTCCCTACAAAGTGGCGGTGGAATTTGAGCATCGCGCTCAAATGGTGCAACAGGCGATCGCAGACCATCCAGCCTTTGTCCTCTTGCCTGTGGAGCCAAATTGTACCCGTCCAGATTATGCCATTCATACACTGCTTGACCTACAAAATCTCTACTCCAGTACCCACTGG
Organism: Coleofasciculus sp. H7-2; assembly: GCF_042747725.1. NCBI lineage: Bacteria > Bacillati > Cyanobacteriota > Cyanophyceae > Coleofasciculales > Coleofasciculaceae > Coleofasciculus > Coleofasciculus sp. H7-2. The sequence continues at coordinate 60,065 of NZ_JBHZGO010000101.1, read as the reverse complement.
TACTGGATTATTGGCATGGACGCTTTTGGAAACTTACCCCGTTGGTATCGGCGTCAGGAACTTGTACCAGCTTGTGAATGGTTAGTAGCACCGCGTTCAAAATCACTTGCCTCAATGGATGATCCTCAGGAGAATTTGTGCCACCAGGTGCAAGAGCAGCTTGCCGCCCAAGGGTTGACTATTCGCTGGCAGTTGTTGAAAATGCCAAAAGTGGGCATCTCATCGAGTTTGATTCGCCACTACTGTCGCCAAGGACACTCAATTCGTTATTTAGTCCCAGAAGCCGTCAGAGTATATATTTCCACCCACAACCTCTACGGAGGAGTTAAGAATTAAAAATTAAGAATGAATTATTTTTTATTTTTATTGCATAGACAATGCTGAACAGTGTCTGATGCCTGTCGCGTCCCTCTGAATGGGCGAACTCTTACCTCCATTGCACTCAGCTCTTCTTGCATTCCACAATACTGGGCTTACATTGCCCGTAGATCTTCTGCCGAAACCCGTTTTTTGTTATTTATTTGGCGAATTCAACTTGATGGTCATTGAGTTTCACTTTTAAGCACTAAGTCATAGAAGGCGATCGCTTCTTGATATCATTTCAAATGATTTGATAGCACATTCGCCATCTGCATCGGAATCGGATTACTCACCAATCGTGCTTCAAGATCGGGTAATTAGGCTGGAGCTATATGGTTTCGTCATAGCAGGGAGGCGATCGCTTCTGGATACTGTCCTAAGCTACTAAGCGTGTAGCCTCACAAATACCTAGCGAATAATCTGGCTTTAGTTTTAGCCCCTAGTCAAAAGCTGCGATAGCGAAGCGTGCGCTCTACTCGCATTCGCTTGTTTATACTTACCTAGTCGCCGCAACTTGCTAGGTAGCTTAAACAACTCATCAGCACCTCTACCTTAAGTAACAAGTTTCGCGGTAGGTGTTGAACGGCGGGTAATATTAGATTTTGGCATCTAAGCCAGCGCCCGATTGCTTGCCATTTCTGTACTTATCAGAGTTCCTAATGCTACCGCCAGCAAAAAATTGAAATTCTTCATCGTATGCTTTTAGGTGCTATTCATTCTAAAAATAGCTACGAATTTTTGTAGAGACTAACAAGAAAATACGCAATGAAATTAAAAGCTTAATCGCTTAAATGCGAGAAAAAACTAACAAAATAATAGTTTTGACCAAAATTTAATCTGCAAAAGCTTCTGAATAGGTTAATTTGAGCCTCGACTTGCTACGCTTCCCCTAATCTCTGGCGATGGGATTTCAGAACTGCCGCAAAATTGTATGCGATCGAGATGCTATGTAACACGCTGCTCGTCGCCCTCTTGCCCCAACTTTTGTCCTCTCCCCGGTAAAAACGCTCCTTTGCGAGATCCCAACCAAATTCGATTGAGGAGAATCGCTGCAAACCACTAGGTAGAATTGTTCAGCCTTTGCGATATGATTGGGGTCATTAACAGGAAAATACTGTAGGTCACCAGACAGAGGGCAAGACGCTGTGATTAGAGTAGCGATCAACGGTTTTGGACGCATCGGACGTAACTTTATGCGATGCTGGCTGGGTCGGGAAAATAGCAATATAGAAGTCGTCGCTATCAATGACACTTCTGACCCAAGAACCAACTCCCACTTGCTGAAATATGATTCCATGCTGGGGAAGTTTAACGCTGATATCAGTTACGATGACAACTCCATCACTGTTAACGGCAAAACGATCAAATGCACATCGGATCGCAACCCAGAAAACTTGCCTTGGAAAGATTGGGAAATTGACCTAATTATCGAATCAACTGGCGTCTTTACCAGCAAGGAAGGGGCATCCAAGCATTTAAACGCTGGAGCTAAGAAAGTTCTGATTACCGCTCCCGGTAAAAACGATGACGGCACCTTTGTGGTAGGCGTCAACGATAAAGACTATGACCACGACAAGCATGTTGTGATCAGCAATGCCAGCTGCACCACCAACTGCCTAGCGCCCGTTGCCAAAGTGCTGCACGAACAGTTCGGCATTATCAAAGGCACGATGACCACCACCCACAGCTATACCGGCGACCAGCGTTTACTGGATGCTTCTCACCGGGATTTGCGGCGGGCACGGGCGGCAGCGCTCAACATTGTTCCCACCTCAACGGGTGCCGCCAAAGCAGTAGCTTTGGTGTTGCCAGAGCTGAAGGGCAAGCTGAATGGGATTGCTTTGCGGGTGCCAACTCCAAACGTTTCCGTAGTGGATTTGGTGATTCAAGTCGAGAAGCAGACCTTCACTGATGAAGTGAACCAAGCGCTGAAAGCTGCTGCTGAAGGCCCGATGAAAGGCATTCTGGAATACAACGAACTGGAGCTAGTCTCCAGCGATTATCGGGGTAGCGATGCTTCTTCCATTGTGGATGCCAGTCTGACGATGGTTATGGGCGGAGACCTGGTTAAAGTTATCGCTTGGTACGACAACGAGTGGGGTTACAGTCAGCGGGTTGTAGACTTGGCTGAACTGATGGGTCAGAAGTGGAAAGCTTAAAAATGCTGAAATCCTTGGCTTAGGGTGAGTTGTTGGTCGGGATAGACGCCGGTGGAGTCTACTAATAAGACGTTTGAGCCGGTAGTAATTTTGCCGACCACAGCTGCTCCTTTGCCCAGTCGTTTTATTAACGCCTGGGCTTTTTCTAGAGGTAAGCACAGCACCAGTTCAAAGTCTTCACCACCGTATAAAGCCCAGTTCAGAGCTTGTTCGGCAGGCACGAGCTGAGTAAGGGCATGAGTCAGGGGAATCTCACCGCGCTCGACATAGGCGCCCACTCGACTACACCGGCAGATTTGCACAATGGCGTCTGCTAGACCGTCGCTGCTGTCCATGCCAGCCACTAGCATTTTAGATTTTGGATTTTGGATTTTGGATGGGGAATCTAAAATTTCCCACAAAAGCGGCAACACATCTAGCCTGGGCTTGGGACGCTGGTGAGCTTCGATTAAAGATGCTTTCTCAGTGTCACTGAGGTGTTGACCCAACTCTGGGTGAAGCAGTAATTCTAGACCAGCTCGTGAGGCTCCGTGAACGCCAGTGACGACAATGGCATCCCCTACCTGAGCATTTGAGCGCCGAAGGATCTGAGTTGGGGAAACTTGACCAAAGGCGGTAATCGCGACGGTAATCACCGATGAGCGGCAAATATCGCCGCCGACGATGGCTGTGTTGTATTGTTGCAGGCATTCGGTGAGTCCCTGATAGAGTCGCTCAACCCAGGTGACAGGTGTATCACCAGTGACGCTCAAACCTACAGTAATGCCTAGAGGAAGTGCCCCCATTGCGGCTAGATCGGATAAATTGGCAGCTGCGGCACGCCAACCAGCGTCTTCTGGGGAAGTGGTGCGATCGCTAAAATGAGTTCCATCTACCAGTAAATCTGTCGTCACTACCAATTCTTGACCGGGCTGAATGGTCATCACCGCCGCATCATCCCCCACAACTTCCGGCGGACAAAAGCGCTGCAATCTTTCTAATAAACCTTGTTCTCCAATATCTCGAATTTTCATGCATCTAAACTATTCAGTGTCTGATAGTTTAGCGGCTAGAAGAAACGCGATCGCTAAAATCTACTCATCCAGCAACACATCTGTCGTCGCTACCAGCAATTGTCTAGGCTGATCTCAAAATGACAATATCTGGGGTGTACCAATCTGCCTCACCCCAATCCTCTCTAAATTGGCAAAAAAAATTGGGACTAGAAGGCTTGTTCAGCATCTAATCCCGATTAATATGTGCGTTGTTTAAAAAATTGAGAATTAGGAAACCTTAGCAGCTTGACGGCGGCGGCGAGAAACCACTAAAGCACCTGCTACCATTCCTAAACCCGCCAAGGTTGCTGGTTCAGGCACGTCTTTGGTAGCTACTACCTTATAGTCAGGACCGTTAAAGCCCTTGAAGCTTGACAGCCGGAGACCAACAGCCTTCTGTGACCCCTTCAGACCTAAAGAACCAACCTTCTGATTTTCGTTGATTTCTTTGGTGTTGATACTGTAGCCAGCATCCGTCCACATATTTCTGGTAATCGTGAACGTTTCTAGCACGTTTCCAAATTTATCCAGAGAATCAACCTTTAGATCGCTGTTCCCAGCTGTCTGAGTAGCCCCAGGCTTCGGATTGCCTCTTTCAAAGAAGAAGAATGTGTCTGTTGCCTTCCCGAAGAAAACTTCGATTATAGATGTTCCATAGTCATCTTCAGTGTCAATGATGCTGTTGAGATTCAAGTTGCCTAGGCTAGCAACGATATCAGCAGCAGCGGGGTGTTCCTTTCTAGGTCCCTCCGGCAGATACGGATCGCTTACAGTATCATCTCCGTGGTCGGAACTGCCAGGACCGAAATTTTTCAGGTCATTTTGGATAATTTTGGCACCTGTAACTAGAGAGAAGTCTTTGATCGTAGTGGAATCAAAAGTAACTGCCTCTAGCTTGATATCCTTTTTGGGGTCAGCAGGATTTGGAGAAAAGGTGGTATCGAACGTGAAGGGAGCAAAAGCCTGAGCCGAAGTTGCACCAAAAGCTAGAAGGCTGCCAGCCATTAAGCTGATGAAGGCTGAAGTCTGTTGAAGTTTCATCTGGTTCACCTTAATTGATCCGAAGTTTAGGATTTTAAATTTCCGCATATTCAGCGTTTGAGTTTTGTTGCTATTTTTTAGTTGAACCTAGTAGTTTGCTTGAGTGTTCCGGATGATTTTGTTGGAAACTACTTAAGCACCTGATGAACGAAGAATGGTTATCTAAGAGATGACTCTAGCTTTTAGTAGCAAACTCAGGAGACCGCGTAAATATGCTTGGCTTTGTTATTCCTAATATAGGGAATCCTCCGAGCGGATAGCAATCATTCGGACGTATCTTTACTGACTCTTTAACATCACCCGTAGTTTCTACAGAAACTTGTAAAGCTGGAGTGAAGTAAAGGTCTGGGGCTAAGAATATATATGTATCCGGATTTTTTACGATTAAATAAAAACAATCTATAAAATTTCCGGGAAACTACGGCTTACTAAATTTCTATTATTTAAAGAAAATAAAAGGCTCTTCATTACTTGGTATGCTAAAAAGTTGATTCCAAAACTTGAAAGGCTTACCTAGCAAGGTATAACGATTTTGGACTGTATTTTCTATTTAATAAACGCTAAATTGGCTTAAATTCATGGCTAGTATAGCTTGTGGCGCTTCTTGACTATAAATTTAGCATACCAACTACGGAAGAGCCAAATAAAATAACCGAGAAATTACTGACAACGGAATAGTTTAACTGCGGGAAATACTGAGAAAATGGCTTTGAAAACGGCTGGAGTTAATAGTTAGTAGGAGAAAATACTTAAAAAAATGGATGCAAAAACGGGCGAAGCCTTTCCCAATTTGGGGATAAACCCCTGGTTAAGGAGAGGAATGCTTCGCCCGTTCAACTTCCAGCAAAGAAAACGGATTCTATCAGACTAGGGAAATTTTAGGGTTACTTTAACCGGCTATTCAAGCGGATTTTAAACAAGTTTGTGCTTCCTGGGCTACTTGCTCGACTTGATCATTCGCTAGAGCTTCTAATGTCGAGCGTGCTTCTGCTCCACCCAGGCGATTGAGCGCCTGTACCACCCGGTAGCGGATCTGCCAATCCGAATGGGTGGAATAGGGAACGATGAGGGGAACTGCACGCGGATCTCCCAATTCTCCCAGAGAAGAGATAGCAGCAGTTTGTACTAAGTCGTTACCAGAGGTGAGAGCTTCTTCTAGTAGTTCAAACCCTCTGCTGTCGCCCATTTCTCCCAAAGCAGCAACAATGCTGAACTTGACGAGCCACTCAGGGGTTTGGTTGTAAACTTGCTGCAAGTCATCGAAGGCTTCTTTTAACTGTAGCGCTCCCAAAGCATCAGCAGCGGCAGCTTGGACATCTGCTTCCGAGTCATTGAACAAGCGATCGCGCAAAACGGTCAAAGATTTTTGTAAATCTTCTTGTCCCAGGGTATCCATCTGGCTGACAGCGGCATATCTGACGCGGGTATTGCTGTCCGTCACGGCTGGTTGTACCAGCTCAAATGCGATCGCCCGTTCCAGCTGGCGCAGCTGGTTAATGCCACGAATGCGATCGCCAAAATTTTCTGAACCCAGCAATTCTCTAACAGACTCAGGGGTAATGCTCATTATTATTTGATTATTGATTAGTTTTCAGTTGTCACTCGTTATGAGTCATTAGTCATTAGTCCTTTGCGGCTTCCTCCCAATGACTAATGACCAGGATTAATCGATCTCAGATGCCATTGCCCGCACAATATCCCCACGGGTGAGGATACCAATCACCTGACCATTTTTATCAATCACCGGCAAGCGGCGAACATTTCGCTCGTGCATCAGCGCAGCGGCTTCCCGTAAAAGTTTGTCCGCTGTAATGGTAATCGCATCGTGGGTCATCACTTCCCCAACCGTTTGCCCCAGAGACTTGTGCAAGTCTCGTTCAAAGGTGGCTGGATTTTGCAGGTAAATCACGCTATCTAGAAACATGATGTAAGCCGGGGGAGTCACCCCTTTTTCTTGCCACATCAAGTCAGTTTCCGAGATAACGCCCACCAATTTGCCAGTTTGCTCGACTACTGGCAGACCGCTGATGTGTCGTTCCGCCAAGATTTGGATGGCCTCCTTGAGAGGTGTTTCAGTCCGTACCACGATCGGGTCGCGGCTCATAACGTCGGCTACAGTTTTGGGCATACAAGGCTTAACTGCTATCACAGGATCACTGGCTTAATTGTAAGGAATTGCAGGGATCAATTGTCCTTTGTCAGTTATCAGGTGCTGTTGACGAATGGCTAAAGTCGGTTTCGCAGTAGGCGCACAGGATATGTGTACAGTTAGCGATCGCGCCTAAATGTGCAATCTCATAGCCATGCGTGTTTTGCGTCGGAAACGCCAGACACGCAGCACGGGCGACATGACCGAACTTCATAGCAATTGAGCCATCGCTGCCAAAACCACTCAACGTCGCCAATTGCACAGGGATATTCAGATTCTTGGCAACTTGCCGCAACTGACGATTTAAAGCTTCATCGTAGATTCCATAGCCATCTTGGGAAAGCAACACCGGCGCAATCCCATCGGCAATTGGGTATTCGGGAGCCAAAGGACAGATTTCCAGCGCAATCAAAGCATCCACACGTTGCTTCTGAGTAAAGTACATTGCCCCAATTGCGCCAACTTCCTCCTTCGCAGAAGCCACCAGATAAATATCAACTGGAGGCTGCTTTACCGTTTCAGCCAGCGCTAACAAAATCGCTACAGACGCCTTATTATCCAGCGTATAGCTGGCAATCCAATCCTTCAACTGCACGGGACGCTTGCGATGCTTCCCCACCACCATTCGGGTTCCCGGTCGAATTCCCGCTATTTCTAGTTCTTCGGGCGTGCATTTGGTTTCCACCCAAGCATCTTCCCAGCGCACTGGTTTGTCTTCCTGCTGGGATTTTTGGGGGGATTCATGGGAGATGTGGCGCGATCCAAAAGAGAGAATCCCAGTAATTGTTTGCTCGTCTCCCAGTAAGTCTACAGCGCCCTCGCCATAAACCCACGGAAACGCGCCGCCCAGCCTCCGTACTTCCACCCGTCCCTCGTCGCCGACTTGTTTGACAATGCCGCCAATTTCGTCTTTATGGGCAGTGATGGCGATGCCTCTCTCTTGCTTTTGACCGGCTATTTTGGCAATGATATTTCCGGCATTATCCTGCCAAACTTCCACTCCCAGCGCTTTAAATCGACTCATCAACAATTGGTCAATTTCTTCCTCCGCACCGCTGGGAGAATGGTGCAGCACTAACTCTTCAATAGTGTTAAACAGATTGTCGTAATCCAACAAAGTCATGCTTAAAAGTATGAAGTGTGAAATATCAAGGATGAACGGTGAAATTTAGCCTTAACATGAACTCCTTCATCCTTGAGCCTTCATCCTTTATACTTCAGTCTTTATTGAGCTGGCTTTTTTCTGTTTGCGCCGCCTCAGCGAACTCGCCCCTAAAGCACCGAAGGCTAATATCCCCAATGCAGAAGCCGGTTCCGGAACGCTTTTTTGAGGTTCGGGCGCTGGTGTCAGCGCTGCAAATGCTAAGTCTGCCACTAGCTTATGACCAGCGGTTGTGGGATGGATGTCGTCCCAGAACAAAAAACTGTCTGGGTTATCGCATACATCGTAGTTCAAATCAAAGGGAAAATTGTAGTTGGTTAGGCAAGAGCCAGTCACATTTGTGAAACCAAATTTCTCTTTATTTGTGATCGCATTGTTAAATAAAGAATTGATATCGAGAGATTTGAGGTTGATTCCGTTTAATGACTGGCTCAAACTAGCAAGAGTCTGGCTCAAGCCCAAGTTATGTAATCCGGTCAACTGGCTGAGACCGTTGGACACATTACTACCACCACTAAGACCGATGGGAGCCTTTCCCAAATCTGGTAAGTTAGCCACGAGGAAATTTCGAGCGCCAACGTTGAAAAGCGATGTCACCGCCGCCGATATATTCTTGACTGGCTCAGTCGGATTTGTAACGCCACCACCGAGGTAATCATTGCCACCTGCCCAGACTATATATAGAGCTTCTGAGTCAGCAGATTGATTGGTTGCCGCCAAACCACTCTTAAAGAAATTGATTTCCGTCTGCAATCCCGGTAAAAGCGAACCAGCGACGTTACTGCTTCCTGAGGTAGCACCACCGAAAGCGAAGTTAATGCCGTCGCTAGAGCTAGCACTTCCTCCAAGGTTAGTGAACAGAGCCGGAGCTAATCCCAACTTATCGGCTAAAGCCTCCACCCAGAGCGGGCCATTAGAAAAACGTCCCTGATAGTAGGGTGGAGTTTGGGGAAAGAATCCTTGCGTAAGATTGAACACATTGCCAGTATCTGAGAGGCTGTCACCAAAGACGTAAATTTTATCAAAGGACGCCGCTACTGCTTTAAGTGGCAATAGGAAAGAAAAAAGCACAAATCCTGTGGCTAGAACTTGCTTTTTCATGGTTATCTTTTTCTCCGTATTTTCTGCTACGTTTTCCCCAACTCTATAGAGTTTTGGATGAAGTTCTTGCAAATTTATCGCCAAATAATGTAAAGTTTATGTGAATTTAAGGCTAATTCCAGTGAAAACCCACAGGGGCAGTACTATAATTTATTTTTTAAGATTTTTTTAATAGATTCTGACACTGCCTCCACCTACGCTTCTCAAAGGGGAGCTGTTGTATTCCAAAGAATGCACGAAGCGATCGCTTACCTCCAGCAAGGGCTTTGCCTAATTGCGATCGCTTCATTGACTGCTTTTGATTGTCAAGCTTATTGATTCGGAGAACTTAACGGTGTAGGCTCCGGCGTAGATGTCGCTGATGGCTGGCTCTGTTGACGCTGGCTCTGCAAAGCATCTTGAGCAGATACCCCTTCACCTTCAGCGCCAAAGTACCAGACCGCCGCCGCCGCCTCAGCCCTCGTCACGGGTTTTTTCGGCTGGAACAGCGTCGTATACCCAAAAACCCGCCGGATATTTGCCAATTCTCCATTTTGGAAATCTGCCAATACCGCCCGCAACGCCTTCGGCTCAATTTTGCCTGCATCCTGAAATCCCCACGTTTGCTTCACTGCGTCAACCGAAGCGGTGGGCAAAGTCTGGCGCGTATCTAGGGGCACTTTCCAGAGAATCAAGTTTTCGCGGGTAAGCGGTGCATCGGGGCGAAACAACACAGCGGTAGCATCACCCGTCAACCGACTGGGAATTAAACCTGCTTCTGCTAAACCTTGAATTGCTGGAAAATCAGGTTCGCTGCGGGGAATATCCTGGAAAGCCGGTTGGACATCTGCTGATGCTAAACGGATTTGCTTACCCGGACTATTGGCATAAATCTGATTATTCGCAGCTACCAGCCAACGCGCATACTGGCGGCGGGTGATGGTTTTATTTGGCTCAAACTGTTCGCCTGCGGCGGAATTACTCTTGGAACCACCAGAGTTGAGCGAAAGTACACCCAATGCTGCCAGGTTTTCTACGTGCTGACGTAATTCTTGGGGTGCTTTGTTGATATCTGTAAATACAGAGGGTTCAGAGGGAGACTCAGGCTTGCCGGTAGTTGCCTCAGTAGTTGGCTGACTGGCGACATCTGAATTACTCGGTGACGGTGCTGTTGCTTCGCTGCCGTCGCGGACATACTGAATGGTAAATTGTGTGGTACTAGCTGCATTATTAGCGGCAGTAGGTTGAGTCGGCGAGGGCGTTGAGATAAAACTATTACTACCGGAACCCGACTGGATGGATACGGTAACTTTCAGGTTATTCCGGTGAGCTACTAAGATATCTGTCGGGGTAGCAGTACCTTCGGCAGTCTCAGTTGGCTGACTCACAATTTCCCAGTTATTCGATTGAAATTCCTTCTGGTAAAAGGTTTGGACAGAGTTGCTGGGGTCAGAAGTCGTCCAACGGAGGCTCTGTCCTTGATTAGAATCGGCTGTTGGTGGCGTGACTTCTTGCAGCTGAGCCTCTGGATAGACGGGAATCTCAGATGGGAAATCAGAGGGGAGTGCGACAAGCGTTTCGTTCTGAGAGTTGTTTTGAGATGGCAAACCAAACGTAGCGGGATTGTCTTTAAGTTTAGGGTCTGCTGCGAGCGATCGCTCTAGCGCTTCACCATTAGGACTGTTAGCGCAAGCACTTAAGGAAATCAGCAGGCAACCGATAAATCCGGTAAGTATAACAGGACGTTTAGAAAATAACACAGCAAAAACTGGAGAACACATCTTCACTATCTACGCTAGCGCAGATAGTAGAAGACGGTTTCCAGTTCCTGGTTAAGTTCCTGTTAGTTGCTTTCAATAGCTATAACATTTTTCTAAGAGTCTCACTCTAGCGTCACTTTCTCCTGAAAACGCTTATGCAGTTGACTGCCTACAAACGCTAAAGCAACTAAAGCCATACCCGCAGTTCCAGTAGGCTCTGGCACCTCGTGAGGCGCTGGGGCTGGTGGCAAAATTGCTCCAGCAACTGCAACGCCATCATTGCCACACTCAAGAAATATATTAGCAACGTAGTCTCCAAAGCCAAGAAGAGACTTGTTCAACTGGAACCCAATGGTTTGCTCTCCACTTGCCAAAAAGTGACTAAAGTCAAGTCCAGCGGCACTCAATGCAGAGGCGGTGAGCATGGTAATGTCACCCACTTTTGTACCTGAGCCAATTACATTCAGAATGGAGCCTTGACCTAAGTAGGCATAAGCATCAGCTTTGGTGGCAATATCTGTGCCTTGAGTATTCTCCCGATTCCATCCATAATCATAGTATTGCTTCAAAGTACTATATCCCTGGTTCGCTCCAGTGACGGTAGTGGCTTGGACATTTTTGTAGACGCCAGTGCTGGAAGCCATTGAATCGTTAGTTCCAGCAAAGCGAATCCCAAACAAACTGTTTGTATCACTGGCAGCTTTAAAAGTTTGATCGGTGAAATTGAAAAATAAATCTCCCCAACCAATGTTTTTGTCAGCAGCGCCACTAGCGTAAGTTCCTGTCAAGGGCGTACCACCAGTCAGAGCTACAAAAATGCTGTCACTGGTTTCCCTTATTGCCATACCCTTAATTTCATAACCAGAGCCACCAGAGCCATCATTAAAGGCATCAATTCCATAGTTCCAATCTTTGTAGATCGTTCCTGCGTTAGCCTGCTGCCCAGTCGCAGACATCAAGCACAGAGTTGCCGTAGCACCAGCTATTAAGGTTGCAATATTACGCAATTTCATATTATGAAAACTCCTTTTTGCCCTAAATTTGTGTCCCTCCCTAATTTGTAACAGTAACCTTATTGATTGTCTCTAGATAATTTCTCGGAACTTTGAGGTTTTGCCAAAACCCCAAAAACGAAAAAATATTATAAAAGTGTATATATAAGTCAGTACTTTTTTATAAAAATATAGAGGTTACTTTTTAGACTCAGTAAATCTAGTTAAACAAGAACAAGAAGAATCTTTAAAAATTGAGAAATATTACAGCCTGCTGGAATCCAATGGATCTAAACCGGAGGTCGCGTGGTATCTTGGCTGAGAGCTGAAACAAGCCAAGACTGTCTCTGTGGCTAACAACGCCAGATATTTTTAGTTGAAACTTCTATGGCATCTGAGGAAAAGGATTTGGCAGCCGTCAACGAGTCTCCACAATTTGCTACTTCAAACTCGACCCAACTGGGACTTCCGCCTGAGCTTCAGGCAGATGCTTCTTCCCAGGATGGAGTCAATCAAACTGAGGTAGTTGTTGCTGAGAAGACAGAACAAGGGCAACCTAAACGTGTAGATCCTGGCGAAAACAAAGGGAAAAATGCAGTAGCAGGCGGAATATGGGAACAATTAAGAGAAAATCTGCAAATTCTATTGATTGCCCTATGTTTAGCACTTTTTATCCGAACATTTGTTGCAGAACCCCGCTATATCCCCTCTGATTCTATGCTGCCGACCTTGCAGGTGGGCGATCGCTTGGTAGTGGAAAAAATCTCTTATCGCTTTCAGGCACCTCACCTCGGCGATATCGTAGTTTTTGACCCTCCCCAGAAACTGCAAATTCAAGGCTACGCTAAAGACCAAGCCTTTATTAAACGGGTGATTGGCACACCGGGTCACGTCGTTAAAGTTCAAAATGGCAAGGTCTACGTGGATGACTCGCCCCTCCAGGAAGACTACATCGCAGAACCCCCAGAATATCAGTGGGGGCCAGCGCTGGTGCCTGAAGACCAGGTATTAGTCATGGGAGATAACCGTAATAACAGCAACGACTCCCACGTTTGGGGCTTCTTACCCCAGAAAAATATCATTGGTCGCGCCTTTTTCCGCTTCTGGCCTCTTAGTCGGATTAGTCTCACTTAAGTCAAAGTTTAGAGTTATGAATGTTGAGTTTTATATGTTTTCAATTCAAAACTTAAAACTCATAACTCTTCCCAATAACTTACTCAAAATCGCAAATAATGCATTAGTTGGGCAGTTAGATTTCCTGGAAGCGACAGCCGTTGCTGGAAATCAACTAGGTTGCGGTAAGACCCCGCAACGAGACGATTTTGCACTACTGTGGTGGCGAGAACCGAGTCAATAAATGGAATTTGCATCAACTCTTCTACAGACGCCGTATTAGGGTTGATGAGTTGCGGCGTCGCCAAACTAGAGTCGTCGTAGTAACAAAATCGGATGACTGCCTCTAGAGGTTTTAGCCTAGCTGGCGGCATACCTAGTGCTGCCGCAATATCCTCTATGCAGAAAAATTTAACGCCAGATCGAGCTAAGGAAACAAGCGATCGCGCTTGATGAATCGATAACCCCGGCAATCTCAGCCAATCGTCTACACTTGCCTGATTCGCATCAATCTTGATACCTAGTTCAGCTGCGATCGCAATTTCTTGGGTTGATTGCAGGCGGTAGTAGGGATCGTTCAAAATCTTGCCCCGAATTGACTGCAAATTCACATTTAATCGAGCTGTCGGTGGTAGCCATTCAAAAAGTGCCATAGATATCAAGCTATGCGATCGAGCCATTGACGGCGCTTTTGCTCAAATTCATATTCTGAAATCAGTCCCTCTTCCCGCAGGCTGTCCAGTTGGCGCAAGGCATCTGCGATCGCACCTACCCGATCGGGATCGACGCCAACGGAAGAAACAGCCGGTTCCACGCCCAAATTAAAATTACGGTCAAACTCATCCCCGTCTTGGACTAAATACCAAAACCCTTCAATCGCGCTGGCAATCCGAGGAATCGGTGTTCCCCACGACAAGAGCAAATAAGCGAGACCCCACAGCGGCTGTCCGAGATAAAATTTATGAAATCCAGCCACGGGTATCACCGTTCCCACCAACGCCAAGATAGCTGCAACTTTTCGATTTTTTGCCTTTGTTAACATGAAACGCACCACTTTATGACCCCTTGGCTCCTCCTTGCAGACTGACTTCCTGCTTCCCGATGCCGCTGCCATATTTTCCCGAAAAAAGCTTAGGGAAAGCAGAGGATTCTCCTGTCGAGACGTTACTTGCGATGGAAGCATTTGTCTTCTTCCATAATATTGATTTTTTCCCTTGGTACGGCTTGTAGATGCTTGGCGCTGACATTACTCAGAAACTGGATAGGCTTTACTAAAAGATCGTCAATGGAAGCTAGGTGATTAGATGCCGTCTGGCAAAACAGAGGCATCCTGGGAGATCGGACGAATAGTATTGGGAAAAAGCGATCGAAGATTTAGAGCGCGATCGCCGTTAATACGGAAAACCGAATATAACGGAAACTTTGGGCTGCACTAAAATGATACTCAAAGCAGTAAACTTCCCCTTGGCGGGGAAGCCCATTAACGGGGAAAAGAAAAGGCTATGGGATTTTTTGATTCAGAAATTGTTCAGCAAGAAGCCAAGCAGCTGTTTGAAGATTATCAATCCCTGATCCAACTGGGAAGCGACTACGGCAAATTTGATCTTGAAGGAAAAAAGATTTTCATTGAGCAAATGGAAGCCATGATGGATCGCTATCGCATCTTTATGAAGCGATTCGAGCTATCTGATGACTTCATGGCTCAAATGACAGTGCAGCAGCTACATACCCAGCTTGGTCAATTTGGCATCACTCCAGCTCAAATGTTTGACCAAATGAACCTCACCCTAGAGCGGATGAAATCCGAACTGTCCAAGCAAACCTAAAGATTTTGGATTTTGGATTGAATCCAAAATCCAAAATCTCAAATTATGAGCGGGGTCGTTCAAATTTGGAAGGCGATGGAAAGTATTGCACGGGTTCACCAGCCATAGCGGTTGACATGAAATCGCGCCAAACCGGAGCGGCGTAGTGACCCCCTGTAACACCACCACCTAAGCTGCGGTTGTTATCCTTCCCAATCCAAACAGCTGTTGCCAGCTGCGGAACATAGCCCACAAACCAAACATCTTTCTCTGAAGAAGTCGTACCCGTCTTACCAGCAGCCGGACGACCTATCTGTGCCGCTTTCCCCGTACCGCCATTTATCACCCCTTGCAGCACTTGGGTTAGAGAAGCCGTCGCCCACGGGTCTAAAACCAGACGGGGTTTAGGAGTGTTATCGAGCAACACATTGCCGCTACTGTCTGTTACCCGGACAATAAACGTGGTATCAGAATGCCAGCCATTACTGGCAAACGTGGCATAGCCGCCAGCCATTTCCAAAGGCGTCACACCAATCGCTCCCAGAGGCAAAGAAATCACCGGCTCAATCGGACTCTTAAAGCCAATCGTCCGGCAGGTTTCAATCACCTTATCCAACCCCACAGCCCGCCCAATCTTCACAGCGGGTACGTTAGCGGAGACCGTGAGGGCTTGGCGAATGCTCATCGCACCGGAGTAGCCGCCGCCGTAGTTTTTGGGAGAGTAATAGCCGCCACCATCTCGATAGCTCACTGGCGAATCGTAGACAGTGGAATAGGGCGAATATTTGCCAGTCGCGAACGCCGTGTAGTAAACAAAAGGTTTAAAGGCAGATCCTGGCTGGCGTCGCGATTGGGTTGCCCGATTAAACTTACTTTTTTCGTAATCAACCCCGCCGACCATCGCTTTCACAAAATGCGTCCGAGGATCGACTGACACCAGAGCAATTTGGTTGTTATAAAGTCCCCAACCCTGAAGTCTTCTATGCCAACGACTGACCTTTTGTTCCGCCATCTGTTGGAATTTGTAGTCGATGGTAGTTTGGACTCGCATTCCCCCTTTTAGCACTGCATCCGGGCCAAAGCGCTCTTTCAACTCAGCCACGACTGCATCTGTGATGTAAGGCAGTTCGCTGGTTTGCCAAGAAGTCAGCTGACCCTTCTTAATGGTTAGCTTGCGGGCGGCTGCTTCCTCTTGGGCCGTAATCCACCCCAACTCTCGCATCCGAGCCAACACCTGCGCTTGTCGCTGTTTGGAGAGCTTGTAGTTGACAAAAGGACTGTAGTCTTCTGGAGCCTGAATCATCCCTGCCAACATTGTCGCCTCTGCCAAGTTGAGGTCGGCGGCTTTTTTGCCAAAGTAGCTTTCAGATGCCGTTTGGACGCCATAGTTATTGTGACCCCAATACACCTGATTGAGGTACATTTCTAAAATTTGGTCTTTCTTAAAGATTTGCTCCAAACGAATTGCCAGTACCGCTTCAGCGATTTTGCGGCTAAAGGTGCGCTTGCGAGAGAGAAATAGATTTTTCACCAACTGCATGGTGATTGTGGAACCACCCTCAACCACCTCACCCTTCTGCCAGTTCGCTCTGATGGCGCGACCAACGCTGTTCGGGTTGATGCCTTGGTGGAAGTAAAAGTGGCTATCTTCAATCGCTAGAACCGCCCGCTTCAGTTCGGGGGAGATTTTGTCCAGAGGTACGATTTCGCGATTGGCTTCGCCGTGGAGACTGGCGAGGTGCTTGCCTTTAACATCGTAGATGTAAGAAGTTTCAGTAGGAGCGTAGCTGCGGAGAACGCGCACATCTGGCAGGTTACGGAAGCTAATTGCTAATCCAACCAGTCCACCGGCGACTACCGAACTGGTAAGCATGGTGATGCCGAGGAGGGTTCCGCCCGTTGCTTTCCCGACTCCCTGGATGAACTTAAAAATCGGTGGGACTGGCTCTCGCGGGTGTTTGTCTTGAATAGTGCTAGACGACACGGGGATTTCACTTCCTCACTAAAAAATGTGGGACTTGGGTGTTGCGCGACTGGATAGGGCTTTGCTGATTGAAATTACAAAGACTTTCCAGGGGCAGCCGGAGGGCGGACGATTTTTAGAATCTGTCCGGGAATGCGGTCGGGAGGTCAGACCGGGGAGGAAACTGATCCGCTATAGCATCATAAGCGCAGCCTGTTCTTAAATTTTTTTAATCGGGCATGGAAATTTTAACAATTTTTGCAAATTATACTAATTTGATTTGCCTTGGACTTGCATCAAATACAAATATAGTGATTAGTTACCATACCCGATTGAGTTTTGGCAAAGCATGACCGCTAGTGTATCATCGGCAAAAACGCCTCCAGAAGCCCTCACTTGGCTCTATCGCGGCGTCAGCGAAATTTTTCCCAATCAGCTTGATTCTTCTGACCCGGCGGAGAATTTGGCTCAACGATTAGCGCAGACCGACCGACCTTTGCGGGTGAAGTATGGGATCGATCCGACGGGTGCAGAGATTCATCTCGGTCATACTATCCCCATGCGTAAGTTGCGATCGCTTCAGGATGCGGGTCACACGGCTGTTTTAATTCTTGGGGATTTTACGGCTCGGATTGGCGATCCGACGGGGAAGTCTGAGGTACGCCGCCAGTTGACAGCGGAGGAAGTGGCTCAAAATGCCCAGACGTATCTGGATCAGGTGCGTCCAATTCTGGATTTTGATACGCCGGGACGGCTGGAAGTTCGTTACAACTCTGAGTGGCTTAGCAAACTGGATTTGGCAAAGATTCAGGAGTTACTCGCCACGATGACTGTGGGACAGATGCTGGCGAAGGAGGGGTTTGCCCTCCGCTTTGAACAAGAGAATCCGATTTATCTGCATGAGTTTCTCTACCCATTAATGCAGGGTTATGATTCTGTGGCGGTAGAAGCGGATGTGGAATTGGGAGGAACCGATCAGAAATTTAATATTGCCGTGGGGCGAGATTTACAGCGGCATTTTGGTCAGCAGCCTCAGTTTGGGGTGTTGATGCCGATTTTGATCGGGACGGATGGTGAAAAGAAAATGTCGAAGTCTCTGGGCAATTATGTGGGACTATCAGAACGCTCGACTCCGATGTATCAGAAGCTGGAAAAGATTCCGGATGATCTGTTGGAGCAGTATTTTGAACTACTGACGGATCTGCCTTTGGATCGGCTGCCAGAAACTCCGCGCGATCGCCAGCAAGAACTTGCCTTCGAGATTGTGAAGCAGTACCACGGTAAGGAAGCAGCGGAGGAAGCGAGGAAGGGAAAAACTGACGATGTCCCTGAATTTTCGCTTTCGAGCGTGCAATTTCCGGCTAAGTTTTTCTATATTGTCAGTGCCAGCGGTCTGTGTAAAAGTAGTTCGGAAGCACGGCAGCGAATTCAAGAGGGAGGCGTGCGACTGGATGGCGATCGCGTTGACAAAATCGATCTAGTCTTTGACACGCCCGAACAGCTAGCCGGACGCATCCTGAGTGTCGGTAAAAAGCGATTTGTCCGCCTTGTACGTTAAGGTGGGCGAGTGCAATTGTAAAATTCAGCCGGTTGTCAAGTCGATTCTTCCAGCCTTACTCCTACCCGTGAACCCAAATCCGACTCGCCTAAAATCCGCTAAGTCAGTACCAGAGCGCATTATCGTGCCGCTGGATGTGCCGACAAAAGAAGCAGCGATCGCTCTGCTCGATCAATTGCCCCAAGTGTCATTCTGGAAGGTGGGGTTAGAGCTATTTGTCAGCACTGGGCCGGAAATCTTGACGGCGCTCAAAGACCGGCAAAAGCGAATTTTTCTGGATCTGAAGTTTCACGATATCCCCAACACTGTTGCCGGGGCTTGTCGCGCCGCTGCCCGCTACGGGGTGGATTTGGTGACAATTCATGCAACAGCCGGTTGCGGTGCCTTGCAGGGGGCAGTAGCAGCGGCACAGGAGGGCGCAGCGGAAGTAGGGGTGACACCCCCCAATTTAATTGCGATTACGCTGCTGACCAGTCTCACCTCGCGTCAGCTAGCCTTTGAGCTGAAAATACCGCTAGAACTGCCAGAGTATGCCTTACAGATGGCGCTGCTAGCCAAAGACGCGGGGCTGGATGGGGCGGTTTGTTCCCCCCAAGAGGCAGAACAGCTGCGGCAGATTTGTGGCGATGATTTTCTGTTAGTTTGTCCGGGTGTGCGCCCCTCTTGGGCAGAAGCGGGAGATCAGAAGCGATCGCTTACCCCCGCCCAAGCCTTCCAAGCAGGCGCTGATTACCTGGTGATAGGGCGTCCGATTACCGCCGCCTCTGACCCCGTTGCAGCTTGGGCAAGAATTTGCGACGAGCTAACAGTGGTTTCATGAACTCAGGTCGAAAGCGTCAGTTGTCAGGAGTTAGAAGGTTACTTCTGGTTTCTAGCTGTTCGCTGTTCGCTGCATTCAGCACTCAACAGGGGCAAGGAAACTCCGCCCCTATAGCACTCAACAGGGGCAGGGAAACTCTGTCCCTACAGCGTTTTGCTTGCCCAAGTAATGTAGAAAGCCTCACACTTCTCCTGCTTCGGGATTTACCTAGTTATGCTAATCGGGTCAATCAACGTGCCCGACGCCGCAGCCGAAAAGTTGACATTTCTTCTAGTTCCGTGATTGCCGCTGGACGCCCGGAATTTGAGCCGCTTAGCCTGGGTCCCGGTCAATATAACCCAACGCCTCCAGCCGAACTTGCCGCAGCCCCCAAGCAGGTATTCATTACCACCTTAGAGCGACAGTATACCGCTGGCAAGCTGATTGAATTGCAGCAGTATCACTGGCTATTTCTGGCTCAAACTGACAGCGGCTGGAGTTTAGCGCTCATGTTTTCTCGTACTGGCCTTTATCCGGGAGGACGCCCCCCTACGCCGCCGCGCGATAGCAGTAATGGCATCATTGGTCAGGCAGTTCGGAATTGGTTGCAAGATTGCCGGGTGGGAAAAGTGCGATCGCTCGTCCCCAATGCGTCTCAGTAATTTTCCCTCAGTAATTTCATCATTATCTGAAAGTTTTTACTTGAGTGCGTAATTGTAGCTTTTAAAAGCGCGATCGCTATCTGTCGGAAGTTTTACTTCCCTGCATTGTTTCTTTAAATAAAATTTCTGTATCTCCAACGACATTTTCCCATTATCCGAAATTTTACGTACAGCAAGAAGGATTATAATTTTAATTTCCGTAGCTTCAACGATGAATTTAATTAATCTTTACTATTAGGATAGGATGGTGCCAAATTCTTCAAGGATTCAGCCAAGAAAAGCTGAATTATTTGTCTGCAAATTGGTAGTTTGATTTGGATGAAATGGCATTAAGACAGAACTTTAGTCACTTAACTAAAGTTTTAGCCTAGGGCTACATAACTAAAGTCGTGGCTTAACGATTTGCTGTGTATTGGGAGCATCCGTCACTGAAAACTTTCGACTAATACCTTTCACCAACGTTTCTAAATAGGCAACTACCAGAGGATTAAAAGAATGAATTTTCAGCGTACATCAACTTTTCTATGCTTAACTGTCGGAATCTTAACGATTTCTAGTTCAGCGCAAGCCGCAAGCTTCCAAACCAACGTTAGCCAAAAAAGTAACTCTGAGGTAGATATTTGGCTTCAGTCTATTACTCAAAATAAAGTCACATTTGATAGTTTTAATCTAGTTAAAGAGGCTAAAATCCTCTCCAATACTCCCATCAAGCTCACTGGGAAGAAGGGAGAAACTGCCAATCCTGAAGCGGGTGGCTATAACAATAATACGGGTGCTGCTAGCACAGACAGAGGCAATAAAGCTAGCAAGCCGAACGGTGTTGAAGTATCTGGAATTAAGAACCCAGGCAATACTGAAATTGCCGCTTATCTAGGCAACCAAAACCTCAACAACATTATTGATACTGAGGATAATGGTTCCATTAGTATCAACCTTTTCTTCAATAACCTAGTTCATGCAGATAAGACAGGATTGGACAACCTCTTTTTCTGGGAACGGGGTAAGAATAGCGATCTGGGTATTCAAGCAATTGACAAAGCTGGCAACCTCATTGGTAATTTTCTAAAACTAAAGCGAACCGATCAGTTTGCCACAGGCTATAGCATTGACACAATGGAAATTAATGGAAGTCAACAGGTTGGTTCTTGGGGAGTTAGCCTAGAAAAATTGGGAATTACTTCTCTAGCGGGTATTCGAGTGACAGCAGATGCGAGTTACAATGGCCCAGACTTTAAAGTAATCGCTAGAGAAGAAAAAATTCCTGAACCAGCCACGCTTGCTGGGTTGGGATTGGTAGCCGGATCGTTAATGACAATTCGTCGGCGTCGAAGCAGCAAAGCTAGCTAGTTTTTAGAGAAAATTTGCGTTCATAAAGACTGAGTGAAAATGAAAATGAGGGCTAGAAGGTGGATAACGCTTCTAGCCCCAATTTTTTTAGTTTCTGGTACTAATTTTCTTTTTTATCAGGACTCGCCGCACATCACCACATAGTAAGGGCAACCACAGGGGGATTGAACCCGAAAAAACGCTATATGTATAAGCTTTGCGTAAGTCCTGTTTATCTCATAATATTAAAATATAAAAGCATTCCACTACTGGAATTTATCAATTCAGCTTCATTTTGACATTTCTATCAGTTTGCATTCACTACATTACCCAGCAGAAATGGAGTTCATCCTTTGGTTGGTTGTTATTTTTATCTATCTGCGATAAAAAAGCCTATTAACCGAATGAATTTTTATGCAGTTTTGGGTGTGGCGCAGGTTTTGTTGTGCGAGTGAGTGAGAAGTCAAGTTTAAGTAGAGAAGACTAGAGAGCGATCGCACTCTGAGTAAATACTAAGCGCGATCGCTAAAATATATCTATCCACCAACACTTCTATTGTGACTAGCAGCAATTACCTAGGCTCAGTCTTAAAATGACAACTACACTAATTCAGACTCCACAACCAGTTCTCTTGAGGAATGTTAGCTGGCAAACTTACGAATCTCTGCTGAAAGATTTAGAAGAACAGGCAGGGATTCGACTGACTTATGACCGAGGATTATTACAAATAATGTCCCCATTAGATCCACATGAAAGCTACAAGAAGCTCCTAGGACGTTTCGTGGAAACTCTGACTGAAGAATTGAATATTAATATTCGCAGCTTAGGTTCAAGAACTTCCAAACGTGAGGATTTGCAACGGGGATTTGAACCAGATCAGTGCTACTACATCCAGAATGAGCCGATTGTCAGACAACTAGAGCAAATCGACCTAAATCAATATCCACCACCTGATTTAATTATTGAGATTGATATTACTAGCAGTTCTATTAATCAATTCGACTTGTATGCTGATTTTGGGGTGCCGGAAGTCTGGCGTTATGACGGAAGACGCTTAAGATTCTATCAATTAGAGGGAAAACAATATGTAGAGCGCAATACATCTCCTACTTTCCCTTTTCTCTCACCATCTGAGATTGTGCGGTTTCTGGAACAGCAAAAAACTGTGGGAGAAACAGCTATGATTCGCTTGTTCCGCGAGTGGGTGAGAAGTCAGATTGGGGAGGAGTAAATAAATCGCGCTTGATAATACAGGAAATGCGATCGCGCCAGTTTTCAGGTATTGTTAAAAATATACTAATAACGTATCAATTCGCGGGACTCTTGCCGTACACGACCAGCCATTACTGCTTGCTGCAAAGTCATAAAGGCATTTAGGTCTTCCCAGCCATATTTTGTTGTTTGTAAAAGCTGCCGTAGTTCGGTCTCTGATGCTAACGTTAAATAACCTGTTGCCAAAGCCTTTTGGACTACTTCTCGGATTAAAACCATATCAATCCCTGAAACTGGTAGTAAAAGATATTCTAAAGAGCGATCGCACTCGCTTCAGCAGAGGAAAAAAGTGCGATCGCGCCAACTACTGTATCAACTAGCTGAGGCTAGAATCCTGAGATTTCTGTTGCTGCTTGCGCTTGTGCAGCGAACTGACACCGAAAGCACCAACCCCTAAGATACTCAATACAGAAGAAGGCTCAGGTACATTTTTCCTGGCTTTTTCAAGTCCCGGAAACTTGACCACGAAGACCGTGTCCTCAAAATCGCGATCGGAATTTTGATTGGGAGGCTCAGTAGCACCGAGCGGTCCATATAAATCCTCGAATCCAATCACCAAGTGGCCTTTATACTCATAAGCTACCAAGTGTTCTAGTCCATCTGGGTTAGAAGCTGGATCGGCACCGTAAACGTAAGTTCCGCCATTATAACCATCAGCTTTCAGCCAGAAGTTAAAGAGGGTACCAGCACTGAAGTTTCCTAAGTCCACATAGTCCCCGATATCCAGAGGTCCATCATTAGCTGCTCCTTGGCACTCAGTATTATTAATTCCACAAGAGGCATCCTCAAAAATCAACCCCGACTGGAAAGTAGAACCATTAGTAGCTGTGAACCCTAACTGGTTTCTGAAGCCTGCTCCTTCATTGAGAAAGTAAACACGAGGATTATAGTCAGTTCCCAATTTTAACTTGGTAAGGTCTAACTTATACGCTGTGGGGTTGCTAAACGGAACCCCAGAAGGAGAAACGAATTGCTGGAACTCTTCAATTATGTCCTTAAAACCTGTAGTGTCAGTGTCAATGCTTTTGATGTCATAAGCTGAGGCTGGTGCGGTGGCAGAGAATACACTTGTCCCGATAACAGCAACAGTCAAACTAGAAATAAGCTTAATTTTCATTCAAAGACTCCTTTTTGCAATTCTGGGTGTAGCCATGAGAACAAAGTAACTGGCGCGATCGCTTCTTTGACAATAAATACAGTTGATTGGGACACTAAGTTACGGTGTTTTTGTGTGTCTATATCTATAGAAGCAAGCCCCACACTGAGATAACCCTGACTTTTGCTAATATTGGCACTGAGAAATCAATAACTTGTCACGGACTTACAACTAAAGTAAAATTTTTAACAAAGCTCATTAGGGTCTAAGCTGTTTTCCAAGAGGTAGCCATGTCGCAACGCTCCCTTATGGTGCGTTCGGAGTGTATCCAGCAAGCCAAATCTGCTTATCAGCGAAGTAGGTATGAAAGCCATAGGGATTTTGCGGTAGATATCGGAGTATCGTCAGATACAGTTCGCAAATTCCTCAATGGGAAGCCTATTGAGCGTAGAAATTTTTTGGAACTTTGCAATTTCTTGGGTCTGGACTGGCAAGCGATCGCTAACCTAGATACTCACGGGAGCGATATTGCACTCCCAGATAGTGAAAGCGATATTTCACTCCCAAATAGCAAATTAGAAATTCAAGCAAGGATTAAAATAAAATTAGAAGATAAAGCTAATATTTCGCAAACAGTATTGTTTGGTGTAGAAGAATATATAACAACGTTAACAGAATATTTACAAGACAAAGAAGGTAGCTGGTTTATTAGTGTTGTTGGAACGGGAGGAGTTGGTAAAACATCTATTGTAGAGAAGCTAGTCAGAGAACATACAGTAGAGTCAGAGTTTATTGATCTTGCTTGGGTAACAGCTAAAAGAACTTATTTTAGAGTCGAGAATCTAGCAATTCGAGATATAGGTACTGTTTTAAATATTGATGCATTAGTTTCGGAAATAGCAGAGCAGCTACAAATACAATTGCCACCAACGATAGATGAACATTTTTCCTATTTACAAAGCCAGCTAAGAACTTCCCCATATCTAATTGTAATAGACAATCTTGAAACTCTGCAAGACTACACTGAGTTACTCACAAAATTTGATCCTTATACCCAAAAAAATAATTTGAGACCTAGTAAGATTATCTTTACTTCTAGACAAAAAATTCAAAAACTAACTATGGATATGCGGGAAGTTGAACTCAAAGGTATAGGTGTCAATCCAACTTTAGAGTTAATCCGGTACAAGGGAGCGCACATTCAACGCATTCATGATTCACAAGATGATGAATTGTTACCAATATTTCATGCTACTAATGGTATTCCTCTCATAATCTTACTTGTAATTAGCCTAATAGCAACCGATGACTCACCGTTAGATGAAATTATTCAGTCACTTACTAAACAAGAGGAGCTTTACACCTATCTGTATGAGGAAGCTCTAGTTTCAATTTCAAATAATGCTTTAGAAGTTTTGAAATCAATGACTCGCTTCAGTGAGAGTATTCCCGTTCCACGTCGTCTACTGAAGCAACAAGCTGAACTGAGCGATGATGAATTTAGAGAAGCTGTAGGAGAATGTCTTCAGCGTTCCTTGCTAACAAGTATTTCTAGACTTTCAGACGAGCCACGTTATTCAATACACAACTTACTATACGAGTTTTTGAGGGAATTGCAATCCAGTGACTAAACTTGATGAGAAAATTAATAAGCGCCAACTTCTTAAGGAAAAACTAAAGCCTGATAAAAAGACAGGAGACATTGCTAAACTTCTGAACATATGGCTCTCTGAAGCTGAGTCCAGAACCGATCTCGCTCACGTTTTGCAGTCACTACAGGATAATCGAAAAGATTCTGAACAGTTGCCAACACGTTGTAAGATAATAGTTAAATTTATTAACAAAGCGCTCCAAACAAATCAAGGTTTTGACTGGCTTCAAGCAACTGATCGATTACTCCAAGACTATCATGAGTTTGGAAAAGTTGTACCGGCTGACTTGTATATTTCAAAATACTATTGCTTAAAAACATTCAATAATTTTGATTCTGAAGCTGAAGATTGCTTGCATAGAGCAATTGTACTGTCTAAGACTCATGAAGAAAAGATTAAAGCATATTTTGTACTTAGCCTATACTATGAAGATATCAGTGAATATAAAAAAATGAAAGATGTACTTCTTAAATGTGAAGCATTTTGTAGAGAAGAATCAAGGTCTGAGGAATATTTGGCGCGTACCTGGGTTCTACTGGGTCACTACTATTTTCGTAGATTTAACTTTGCTGAGTCCAAAAATTATTTCACTCAAGCACAATCAAAACTAGAGTTATTATGCAAACATCAAAATTATAAGTGGCTCCTGCGAACATTGAGTGAATGTTTACATTTCCTTGGCAGAATATATTTTGAAGAATATGAATTTATTAAATCTGTTAACTTTTATGTTAAATCCCAAAAAATTCTAGAGGAAGGCTGCAATCAAAATAGCTTGACGCTAGATATTGGAGCAACTGCCTTCTATCACTTGCGACTAGGTCAGGTTCTTGAGGCCGCTCAAATTAAAGAAAGTGTAAAATACCATTACGATAAGAGCCTACAACTCTTCATTGAACGTAATGCCGACCCATCTAGTTTAGTTCATGTAAACTTAGCCCTAGCTAATCTGGTAGAAAATGAATCTTGTTTGGCAAGAGACAATTATTATAAACAGGAAAAGCAAATCAAAAATGCTGCGGAAAAAGCTTTAAAAACTGGTTATCATCGTGGCTACCTAATGGCTCTTGTACAACTGCTTCCGCTCTATATGAAGAATCTAAAAATTTATTTAGCGCTGAAAGTGGTTTGGGATATTTTGATGTCAAATGAATTCCATAAGTCAGGTGGTATAATTTTTTTACTGGCTTTTATATACAAAATTGGGTTAAAGCTATATCACCAAATAAAATTCAATTTTTATAAAAAATTTAGACCTAATAAAATTCTACGTAGATGCCCTTGTTTAGAACCTAAATGCAAGCTAAATAACAAGTAATACCGAAGCAAGTTGAGAAAATGCCACGGGCAATGGAAAGGAAAGTACGGATGAGGAGGGTATGAGCGATCGCATCCTCACCACAAAAAGGCGATCGCCCTATTTCACTCTAATTTTTATCTGAAGCAGAATCCCGCTTCAGCTTAGGGAAGCGGTAAAAGGTATCTCCATCAGCATCTACTTCTGGCAGCACTCCAAACATCTGCACCTGACGATCTAGGTATTGCTTCGCTAACTGAACATCTACTCTTGCCGCTGCTGACAGTTGAATCAGAGAAATACAACTATCTTGAGCTTCCAGCAATTGATAAAAAGCATTTTCTAACTGCATTTGCTGCTGCCGCTGCTGGGAGGCACTGTAAAACAACAAACCCGCCATCACACTGACGGTGAAGACAAAGATTACCTCAACAATTGCCATAAATTTCCTGATTTTATAGCACAGAGGGTGGGCGATCGCGCAATGGCAGCATTGCCGTCCCACCCACCCTATTAATAGCTCTTTATCGGAGCTGGATGTTTATGCGGCTGGCGGCGGAACTAAATTCTCCGCACCCTGGATTACCTTAGCCGAGACAATTTTGTCGCCTGCATCGAGTTTTTCCAGAACTTCTTTGCCCTTCGTTAAATAGCCAAAAACTGAATATCTCCCATCCAACAGGTTACGACCCGCTGGAGTCAGTTCTGGCTCAAACAGGAAGAAGAAGAACTGAGAAGAACCGCCGTTAGGTTCTGTTTCCGGACGAGCCATTGCTAAGGCACCGTAAGCTGAGAAGGGAAGCACTGGCAGGTCGCGGTAACGCCCCGCGTCTTCTAATGTAATGCCATAGGTGGGTTCTTTGTCGCCTCTCGCCAGCACTTCTAACGGAACCGCCCGGTATTTGCCAGTCGCTGGGTCAATAAACCCCTGATCTGGGCCGGGAGGATCTCCCACTTGCAGCACGTAGGAGTCTTCGGCGCGGACAAAATCTAGCCCATCATAGAAACCACGCTGGACTAAATCCACAAAGTTACCAGCAGTCACGGGCGCACTGTAACCGTCTACAACCAGGGTAAGGGTGCCTTTGTCGGTTGTCATTTCTATGGTGGCGCGTCCCTTGAGTTGAGGCAGATTACTGTACTCTGAAGGCACCTCGAAGGGGAATCCTGGCACCATTAGCTCTTCTAGCTGACCCACGATATCGAGGAGGTTGCTCCGTTCCGCCTGGGTTTGTTCTTTATCTTTGGCTTCCACTGTTTCTCGAAGCTTCCCGAATTCTTCGTTCATCTTCGCAATTAGGGCTTCTGCTTGAGATTTTTGCGACGGAGGGACGCCAGCGAGCAAGTCAGAGGAGCGATCGCTTAGAATTCGAGATGCCTTGCTAACATCGCTAACGATGGCACTCCAACGCTTACTTCGCAGTTGTGTGGAAATATCTTCCAAATCGGCTTGCATTTCCCGCACTGTTTGATTTTCAATGGGTAGGGCATACCGTAACAAAGCTTTACCATCTGTGATGGCATTTCCCGATGGCAATCCACTATCACTGGCAGTTTTGCCAGAGGCATCCCACCAAGCAGCGCTGAGTCCTGCTGAGAGCGTCATCATCAGCACTACCAACACGCTCGTTAAGACCAAACGTTTGAACCAATCGAGCATGGAACGGTTTGAATCAAGCATAAATTAATTCCTGAATGCTGCTTTCCCGACTGCGGTTGAACCTTTCACGCTTACCAAAAACTCCATTTTTAATCTTGCCACACGGGTGTCCCGACCCAGCGACATTAGAACGCAGCTTATCGATGTACGAGTAATGGGAAGAACCTCCGCTCGCGGTAAAATGAAGTGCCGATTGTTCTCCCCAAGATAAAGATTCATGATTTCGAGTAACGACTTTCGACCTGGCGTCACCATTGAATTAGATGGGGCTGTGTGGCGGGTAGTGGAATTTCTCCACGTTAAGCCAGGAAAAGGAGCTGCGTTTGTCCGCACCAAGCTAAAAAATGTGCAGACAGGCTCCGTTGTGGAACGAACCTTCCGGGCCGCAGAAACGGTGCCCCAGGCCAATCTGGAAAAGCGCACGATGCAGCATACCTACAAAGATGGCGACCAGTTCGTGTTTATGGACATGGAAACCTATGAGGAAGCGAATCTGAGTTCCGTTGAGATTGGCGATCGCGTAAAGTACCTTAAGGAAGGAATGGAAGTGAACGTCGTCCGCTGGGGCGAGCAGGTCATGGAAGTGGAACTACCCAACTCCGTAGTGCTGGAAGTGACGCAAACCGATCCGGGTCTCAAAGGCGATACCGCCACCGGCGGCTCGAAACCCGCGATTGTGGAAACGGGTGCCCAGGTGATGGTTCCCCTGTTTATTACTGTCGGAGAGCGGATCAAGGTGGATACCCGTACCGATACCTATCTGGGTCGAGAATAATGCAAAAGTTTTTAGTCAGTGGTCAGGGGTCAGCGGTACAGAAGAAACAACCCACAACCGACAACTGACACTGACCTTGAGATGAGATTGACCCTTGTCTCTACCAAGCAACAACTGATACCTGACCACTGACATCCTTTTTCTCATGTCCATAGACTTCAACGATCTCCGTGAACTGCTGGCAGCGATCGCGCAAACCGACATTACAGAGTTGACACTCAAAAGCACTGATTTTGAACTCACAGTGCGTAAAGATCCGCGCGGGGGTATGCCGGTCGTACCACCTGCCCTGGCAGGGAGTGGGAGTCCCGAAGTCCCGGCTCCCCCCTCCCTGGCATCTACGTCCATGCCGCCCAGTCCCAGCTTAGAGGCGGTGCAACGAACTGCCCCACCGACCGCCGCTGCTGGTTCCCCCATTGATAGAAGACTCGAAGAGGTCAAATCGCCGATGGTGGGGACGTTTTATCGCTCCCCGTCACCGGATGAACCGGCATTTGTGGAAGTAGGCGATCGCATCCGTACCGGACAAACTGTCTGCATCATTGAGGCAATGAAGCTGATGAATGAAATTGAAGCCGAGGTATCTGGTACGGTGATAGAAGTTTTGGTTCAAAACGGCGAACCCATTGAGTACGGTCAACCGTTAATGCGGATTAACCCCGAATAACTTTAGCATTTGTAAAAGTTGCGCGGCGGCATCTGCCATGAATCGTTTAAAAAGTTTATTTCCAAAATTTTGATATTTTTGGAGTAAACTTTTTTGGATAATTTAATTTCCTAAAAATTTCCTGTTAAATAATGGAAATATCGATTTGTGTTGCTAACACATATTTCCATTATTTAAGGCTCTTCCGTAGTTGGTATGCTAAATTATAGTCAAGAAGCGCCACAAGCTATACTAGCCATAAATTTAAGCCAATTTAGCGTTTATTAAATAGAAAATACAGTCCAAAATTGTTATACCTTGCTAGGTAAGCCTTTCAAGTTTTGGGATCAACTTTTTAGCATACCAAGTAATGAAGAGCCTTATTTAATTCTACAGAGTTTGTTTAAACAAATAGTATCTAAAGTTACCCAGATTCCCATATTAATCAGCACAAAAAGATTTAATAATTACTCAATAGTTATTAACCAAAAAACATCATATATAATCAGGATGAACTATCATTTCTGATTAGTCTCATGCGACAAGCTTTGTCTGTACCTCCAGAAGTTGTACAACAACTTGCAGAGTACTTCAGCATCTTGAGCGAGCCAATGCGGTTGCGGATTTTGAACTTCCTGCGCGACGACGAGAAATGCGTACAAGAATTGGTCGAGGCAACACAAACCAGTCAGGCTAACGTTTCCAAGCATCTAAAAGTCATGCTACAAGCCGGTATCCTTAGTCGCCGCAGCGAAGGGACATCGGCTTATTACAAAGTGGAAGATGAGTTGATTTTTGAATTATGTAACTTGGTTTGCGATCGCCTTGCCGCTCGGATTGAACAGCAAGCCCGCCACTTCCGTGACTTTAGCTTAAGCGCTAGAAAGTAAACAAAGCCCTATAAATCAAAATTTTTCTCAAAGTTTTGGCGAGTCAGAGGCTGATCGAGTACCAACCCTTCACCGCCCAAAACTTCCAACCGTTTTCCCTCTACATCAATCCAAACATTGGTATTTGGATTGATACTGGTGGCTGTATAGAGGATTTGCGCCACGCGACCTGTCATCGAGGCACTACCGCCGCCAGCAGTAAATTCTTGGGACAAATCCACATGAACACCATCCTCCCGAACATCCAGATTTCGTAGCTGCGTTCCCTTAGGAATCGTGCTGCTGTAAGCCGGATCGTTCGGTCCCGCTAACAAGCGATTGAACGCACCTTCTAGAATGTTCTCAGACTTGACTCCTGCCTCTATTTTGACCGGAGCAGGCACCACCTCAATCTTGCTACCACTACTCTTCAGCCAGTAGACTTGAACGGTCTTCTGACTAGATAGTTGCTGAGCAGACGGCTTCACAGAGGGCTTCACAGACGGCTGCACTGCCTGAGGCGAATTAGTCGGTTGAATAGTCGTGGAAACTGACGGTGTTGGCGAAGAATTGCCTGTATTTGCTGCCTGTTGCTCTTCTGGGCTACAAGCCGCCAAAGCGATCGCCAAAACACCAACGGCGATGCCAATACCGATTCGACGGCCTGGTTGTTGAACTTTCATATCAATTTCCCTCCTTAAAATTTATTTGGATGCTTGTGAGGAGGTTTTGTTGAGGAATACAGTGAAGACGAGCGCTGCTCCGGATAATTTTAACGTTGATTAGGTGCGGAAGCAGTTTCTGGCTTTTCTACCCGCACAAATGCAGCTAACTCTAGTTGTTCCTTATTTATATCTAATTTTAGGAGTCGGGCAGCAATCCCTGCATCTTCCAAGGTGCGGAGATCCAAGCGGCTATTGACACCGGACACGAAGAAGGCAAGCAGGGGGGGTGGCACTGGCATCCCATTTACCAAGACATTTGGCTCAATCAATTGCAACTGATGCTCAGCCACGATACCCAGCCCTGATTCCACCGAGACAACCAGTTTATCTACATTTCCCGGCTCCTGCAATTCCAAATGGAAACGCAGCCGGTTATCCCCCAGAAATTCCACTTGAGGATTGACAAACTCATAGCGCTGAACCAGCATATCAGCGTTGCTGCCAAGAATGCGGCTTCCCAGTTTACGCAATTGAGCGCTGACAGTTGGTGACTGTAAAGCTTGATTGATATCTTGCTGGGTAATCACCAAACGCACCCCAGCTTGTAAAGGTTGCTTCAACAATTCGGTCGGTCGCACCTTTCCCTTCTGCCGGAGACGCGCCACATCAAGGTCAAGGGGATCGGTTTCCAGTTCCAGCGCTGCAATCCGGAATTCTGGCGTCAGCCACAACCCTCGCCCACCAATCCGCACTCGCTCAACTTTTCCTTGCACAATTTGGAAATTCGGAGCATTGTCAACGCGGACTTGCAACTGCTCCACTTTATCAAACTGGGAACGAATGGCATTTTCAGCGATGCGGTCGATGGCTAAATTAGCGGGTGAAATTAGAGCAAGCAAACCAGATAGAAAAATTGCTATAAATTCCATAGTTATCGCTTAAATTTTCTGGCTTTGCGTCTTGGCGCGAGATTTCAAAAAATTGCGCCAAGACGCAAAGTTTTTCTTAGTGATGAAAGCGCCTTGGCATCAAATTATCATCAAAGTGCTTTTTTGAACCACAAAGACACAAAATTGATAACTTTGTGCCTTTGTGGTTAATTGTTATTGATTTAAAGCAGCATCAATCCACTGCTTTAAGGTAGTTACCACTTCCTCAACAGGAATTTCCTGGGATTTGCGAGTCGCCCGTTCGACGACTTCTACTTTGCCGCTATTGAGCGATCGCCCGGTTACGATTCGATAGGGTATCCCAATTAAATCAGCATCTTTGAACTTTACTCCCGCTCGTTCATCGCGGTCATCCAAAAGGGTTTCAATTCCTGCTTGATGCAACTGGGTGTATAGTTTTTCGGCAACTTCCACTTGTTGGGCGTCGCTGGTGTTGGGAACTGAGATGATGACGTGATAGGGCGCGATCGCTACAGGCCAGATAATTCCATCTTTGTCATAAGATTGTTCTACCGCCGCCTGAGCTAACCGCGAAACACCAAGACCATAACAACCCATCACCAGGGGAACTTCCTCACCTTGTTCGCTGGTGTAAGTGGCTCCCATCGCTTGAGAATATTTATTGCCTAGCTGGAAAATGTGCCCCACTTCGATGCCACGGGCAGTTCGGAGCGTTTGATCGGGATCGTGCATCGCGCGATCGCCCGGTCGTGCCTTGCGTATATCTACTACTCGTTCTGGTAACTTAAATTGCTCGTCCCAATTGGCACCCACGACGTGGTATTCCAAGTCGTTAGAACCTGTGACGAAGTTTTTTAGCTCGATCGCAGTTTTATCGACCAACCGCAAAAACCGGGGAGCCAAATTTTTAGCCGAACAGATATAATCGTCTGCGATGTCGGGAGCGATGTAACCCAAAGGTAAGGGTCTCGTCGCCCACAGTTGCTGAAGCGCCGCCGCTGGCACTTCTACAGATAGCACAGTTTTGGCTTGGTATTCTGGTGCCAGTTTTGCCAGATCGTTGTGCAACTTTACCTGATTGACTTCTTGGTCGCCCCGGATACTAATCAGCACCAACACCGTTATGCCGTTGTCATAAACTGCCTGGTAGAGGACGTTTTTCACCACTTGGGTAGGCGAACACTTGAGGAATCTACAGAGTTTATCAATTGTATCGGTGTCCGGCGTCTTCCGTTTCTCATAAGTCTTAAACGGGGATGGTTTGGTGTCAGCAGGCAAAGAAACCGCTTTTTCCACATTGGCGGCGTACTTGCCATCTTCGGTGTAGAGAACTTCATCTTCCCCAGCTTCAGCCAGCACCATAAATTCTTGAGAACCAGATCCCCCAATCGCACCTGAATCAGCTTCTACAGCCCGGAAGGCTAAACCAGTCCGGCGCAACATCTTGCTGTAAGCATGGTGCATATCCTGGTAAGTTTTTTTCAAGCTTTCTTCATTGACGTGGAACGAGTAGCCATCCTTCATAATGAATTCGCGTCCTCGCATCAAACCAAATCTGGGGCGAATTTCATCCCGAAACTTAGTTTGAATTTGGTAGAGGTGCAGAGGCAACTGGCGGTAGGAGCGAATCATATCACGAGCGATCGCTGTAATCACTTCCTCATGCGTCGGTCCCAGTCCCAGTTCCTGGTCTCGGCGGTCTGTCAGGGCGAACATGATCCCTTCAGCTTTGGTATAAGTATCCCAGCGCCCCGACTGTTGCCACAACTCAGATGGTTGTAGTTGCGGGAGTAGACACTCTTGTGCGCCGGTCGCATTCATCTCTTCCCGCACAATATGAGAGATTTTTTGCAGCACCCGCCACATGAGGGGTAGATAGGCGTAGATACCGCTACCGATGCGACGAATGTAGCCTGCACGGAGCAGTAATTTATGGCTGGGGATTTCCGCTTCCGCCGGTTCTTCTCGCAGAGTGACAAAAAACATTTGTGACAGTCGCATCACTGGTTCCCTCTACAGATTGGATAATCGTTATCTCAGTTAAGTCTAGAATGTCCACAAGTTCACAAGAAAACCACTTTGTCCGATTTAATGAGTCCGGCTCAGCCTCCTCTAGAATTTATTCCACCGGCGCTCAACCCCCTGGTTTTACGAGCCGCCCAACAAGTGCTACCTGGCTGCATACGTTCCCAAACAGCGATCGCCCAAATTCAAGCCGACAACGTTGAGATTTTAGTCGATTTATATCGCCAATTTCAGGACGGTAAGATCCGCTTTATGATGGCATTTCGCCATCCCAGGGTTGAAGATCCGCTGTGCATGAGCTATCTGCTTTGGAAATTAGTACCACGGCTGGCACGACAAAAGGGTATCTCGCTACAGCACCCGATTCATGCCCACTTTCTTTATGACCGAGGGATTCCCTTATGGGCTGGAGCGCACATGGGCTGGCTCTATTCTCGCTTAGGTGGTACCCCCATCCATCGCGGTAAGGCAGACTGGATGGGATTGCGTTCGGCTCGTGACTTGTTTGCCAACGCTCAGTTTCCGATAACCGCTTCTCCAGAAGGAGCCACCAATGGTCACAATGAGATTATCAGCCCTTTAGAACCAGGAATCGCCCAATTGGGCTTTTGGTGTGCTGAAGATTTGCTCAAGGCTGGACGAGGGGAGCAAGTTTTAATAGTGCCAGTGGGAATTAAATACCGTTACGTCGAAGCTCCCTGGAAAGAGATAGAAAAGCTTTTAAGCGAATTGGAAGTAGCGAGCGGTTTGCCAGAAGGAAAGTTGAAGGATGAACAAGATTTGAAGGCTGAAAGTTTAAATCCATCTGCTGACCTGCAACCTTTCCAAGCTTCTCTCTATCGGCGGCTGTGTCGTTTAGGCGAACATTTATTGTCTCTAATGGAGGAGTTTTATACCCGCTTTTATCATCAAACTTTGCCCACAGTGGAAGCGTCGCCGAGCAATGCGAACGAAGCTTTGGCGATTCGACTGCAAGCGCTGCTGAACGTGGCGCTACACGTAGCAGAGGAGTATTTTAACGTGCCACCAAAGGGAAGTGTGATTGACCGTTGTCGTCGGCTAGAGGCGGCTGGCTGGAATTACATCTATCGAGAAGACCTGAAGAATATTAAAGCGCTGTCTCCCCTAGAACGCGGATTGGCAAATCGAATTGCTGAGGAAGCCAACCTTCGGATATGGCATATGCGCTTGGTAGAAACTTTTGTGGCAGTAAGCGGACAATATGTTCTGGAAAAACCAACAGTAGAGCGGTTTGCCGAAACTACCTTACTTTTATGGGATATGGTAACTCGAATCAAAGGCAGCAATCCCTTTGGGCGTCCTCGACTAGGTAAGCAACGGGTAGAGATGGCTGTAGGGCAACCCATCTCGGTTTCAGAACGCTACCCAGTCTATCAGGCAAATCGGCAGGGTGCGAGACTTGCTGTGGCTGATTTGACTAAAGATTTGCAACAGGCGATGGAAGGTTTGATTTCTTCATCTGGGTGAAATCCCAAGTTCCTGAATGAGTTGGCTAGGCATGAAAATCCGCAGGGTGACATTTATAAAATCTTGCGGATTACGAGTAACAATTGCATCCAGATTATTCATCATCGCTCTACTGAATGGCATCTTCAAAATCTCGGAAATGTTTGAGATTTTGCAGTAAGCGCCATTGTAATTGCTGCTTGGTCTACTGTGATGATTCTACAAAAACCAACTATAGCAATCCTATTTAAGTTGTGCGCGAGTATTCGCCTGAGTGTAGAGACGCGATTAATCGCGTCTCTACAGGGAGAGTGCAAATCATTTAGGATTGCTATAGCCTTTATAAGAAGCTTGACCAATCTCGCCCTTTTGCCCTCCGAGCGATGTAATAAATATCGCTCGGAGGGGATGGCTACTTCCTTGCTTACCTCTTTCTTTAGTTATAAATCTTGTGACATCTTTGCCATCTTATTGATGGATTTGTGATGGGGATCATATCTGTCTTCAGCGGGGTTAAACTTACAGGGTTTATTTGTTAATTTTCTTTAAGGAAGTGAAAACCAGTTTCCTGAAGAACTGAGGAAACTAAGCAATTATTAATTTTTCGGAGGGTAATTATGACAGCTAGCACTTTAAACGCCTACGATCAAGGTAAACAAGCTTTTCAAGGCATGGATGTAGACCAGCAGCTTGCCGTCCTGTGGTTTGTATACACCAAGATGGGTAAATCTGTTACACCAGCTGCTCCAGGCGCTTCTGGTTCTGATATTGCTCAGGGATTGTTCAATCAAGTTAAGGAACTATCCCATGAAGAACAACTACAAGTTCAGCGTGATATTGCGTCCAAAGCGAATACTCAAATTAGCCGCGAGTATGGTTCTCTGAGTCCAGAAACTAAGCTAGCGTTTTGGTACTTTTTAGCGCAAGGAATGGATAGTGGCACCATTATTCCTATGCCTCCTAACTATGAACTTTCCCAAGCTGGAAAAGACTTGTTAGCGCAAATTGAAGCAATGGACTTTCAGCACCAGATCGATTTTCTACGCGGTGCGGTGCTACCGATGGGTGCCGAGCCAGCCAGTGGTTCTGACATCTAGAAAGAATACTAATTTACTGTTGAATTCCTCCTTTGTATCTCCCGCTATATTGTTAAGCAATTAGCGGGTTTTTTGGTTAACTGATATTTTGCACAAACCCGATAACCTACCCGGAAATTGATTTCCGGGCGGGTGATGACTTTGGTGCAAGATATGAGTTAACCTACTTCTTGTATAATTGCGTGGAGACTCAAGTCTGGCGTTACACAAACAAAGCCTGCTGACCCAGGCTTTGTTGATGAAGTCCGAGTAGGCGGATTTCGTTTGTATAGCTTCAGGTTTGAACCTGTGAACTACAAGGAATTTTGCCAGAAGTTTAGTGTTTAACTGTAGCTAAATTCAGCTTCCCTGACTGTTGTACCTACGGCTTCTGGCGCACCGACTACTAAATTCATCTGGTCGCAGTAAACAGTTAGTAAAGGCTGACCTAAGTTTAACTGAGAAAAAGGACTTTCTACCGGGATTTCTAACTTGCCACTAACTGCCTTCAGTTGAGATTCAAACTGACTTTTGAAGAAAAGCAGATCGGAATTTTGGCTACTAAACGCAGTTCCGATTAATGGCTGTCGCCACCATGTAGAAACGGGCAATAGGGCATCTGTGTAGCTGAGACTGCACAGCAAATTATCGCCTTGACGGACGGTGACACCAGCGCGATCGCCTTTTTCCCAAGTAAACTTAGCGAGTTCCTTCGGTAGTCCCCAGATGCTTCTCCCGCCAGCAACAGACTCTGCATTATCTACATAGATGTGGGATACCCAACCGCCGAATTTGTCTTCATATTTGACCATCGCTGGGATAACAATTAATTCGCTATACTCCAGCACGGAACCCGATCCGTAGTAGGAAAGATAAACCCCGCCTAGGGTTTTTCCAGGGAAAACTGAGACGATTTCTAACTCTGGAGGGATGAAGGGACGCGATCGCTCAACATCTATCAAATGCACGGTTGCAATAGCGTAACCTTGCAGTGTCCAAGGTGCTGGATATGACATTTTTAACTCCTGCAATCAGATTCATTTTTATTAAGACTTTTTCCTAAACAGATAAACATCATCACGTTGATAGGTTAATTGAAATTCTGGGGTATTTTTTAGTTGATTTGCCAGCTTGGCAGCAAACTCTTGGCTACCAGTCCCGCCAGCACCGCCTGGGTAACGCACATTGAGCAATATATACTCAAAAGGAGATAGATCGGTAGGGGGCGGACTCAGATCGTCCACTAATTTGATCGTCTGGCGGTGAGTTAAATGGGGTGTAATCCGATTGCTGGTTAACACACCGCCTTTAGTTTCAACTTGAGCGATCGCTTCTCGCGTTGCTTGCCAAGTATCGAGGGAATTTTGATATTTTGACCAAAAATAGCCATACTTTCCTAATGCTAAGAAAGCCACTATCGACCACAGAATTATCGTCCGTCTGTTTCGCAACCAACTTCGATTGGCGGCAAGACTGGAAATGACAGCTAACATCAGAAAAGGCAGAATTGGCAAAGAATATTGGTGGATTAAATCGCGTTGGTGTGGTTTGTCGGAAAGAATGTTTAACACCAAAGCGGGAATCGCACTCACGAGAGGAGTCATGTGCCGAGGAGAAAGTCCCCAAATTACCGGCAAAATCAATAGCGCCAGATATTCAAGTGTCTTGAATGAGAAAATTCTCCCCAATATCAACCCCGGCTTAAACAGCAAATTTCTAGCAATATCTAGAACTGAGTTACCGAGATAGCTGTAACGTGACACCGCAGCTGCTTCGCTACCGCTGAAAGATGGAATAATTAGCTGAGTTGCAATTAGGAACCAAGCGATAGCAGCACAAAGGGCAAATGCACCATATAAACGCCGCTTCTCAAACACCAGCAGCCAAATCCCCATCGCCGCCACAGTAAGGGATAAAACAGCTTTACATCCCAAAATAAAAATAATGCTGATACAAAACCACCCAATTCGATTTTGCCTAGCACACCATACCGCTGCTAAAAAGGCGGGAACAGCCATTACTTCCGGGTGGAATTCAAACAAATTGGCATTAAAAATTAGCGGGTAAAGCAAGTAGACTGCTGACATTACTATTGCTTGTGATTCTTTCAATCCCGCTTGACGCGCTAGGTGCCACATTGGTAAAGCACCTAAAGATAATGCGACGGCTTGTACTACTAACAACCAATGAACGTTTGGATAAATTTTGTACAGTAAAGACAGTAGATAAACTGCCCAAGCAGCATGGTTTCCCATGTGATGGAAGCCAAGAATCGAAGAAATTGGCGGTTGTCCTTGACTGATTAAATAAACCACCTGGTCATAAATTCCCAGGTCATAAGCCCCCGATTGAAACATGGAGTGTCGTAGACTACTGCACGCGAATAACATTACGGCACTTGCGCCAATCATCAATGACAGGACACTCGGCTTGATTAGTTTTTCTTTCATAAGATGTTCTTACCGCAGAAGCGCAGAGGACGCAGAGGAAATAAACTGTTATCTCTCAGGTCTGTGTGATATCTTATTTCCTCGGTCATCAGTCTTTAATACTCGGTCGTGAGTCTTCGATTCTCGGTCGTCAGTCTTTAATACTCGGTCGTCAATCTTTAATACTCGGTCATTAGTCTTTAATACTCAGTCGTGAGTCTTCGATTCTCGGTTGTGAGTCTTTAATCCTCGGTTGTGAGTCTTTAATCCTCGGTTGTGAGTCTTTAATCCTCGGTTGTGAGTCTTAGATTCTCGGTCGTCAGTCTTTAATCTTCAGTCGTCAATCTTAGATTCTCGGTCGTCAGTCTTTAATCCTCGGTCGTCAATCTTTAATCCTTCCTATCCTGCCCAAAGGTGTTGGGCAAATCGAATCGATAGAGGGACAAGTAAGACGGTAAAAAAGCCTATCGTGGCATATCCCCAACGCGGGTGACGGGAAAGTAATAAACCAAGCGCGATCGCAAGTGAGACAATGCCGTAAGCAATCCGCCCAATTGACCAGGTTCCTCCGGAGGACAAAATCAACCCCAAACCGCAAAAACCATAAATTACGGTCACTAAACTGAGTTGAGTGCGGAAGTGCCATAACAAGTAGCCACCCCCCAATAACGAAACCGTATTAATCAACGGATCGCCTGCTTGTAACCACAAAATTAACCATAAAACACAAAAGCCGTATCCCACCTTAACCGAACCTAATTTTTGACGGAATCGCCACAGTAAATAGCCACAGCCAACAATGATTAAAAATAGCAGCGGATGCCAAGGATCTTTAATCCCGCCATACTTCCAATTTGCCGTGCCAATCGAAATTTGCATCAGCATTTTCCACCAACCCTGCCAATCAAACCCGACTGAAGGTCGCCATCCTCGCTGTGCGTGAATAAACGCTAAGGGGTCTGCAAACTGAATCCAGCAATACAAACTAAATAGAAGCAATCCTCCAGCAGTTGCGAGACTGGCAACGTAGGCGATAAGGGGTCTGCGTTCTTTCCATGCCACAATCAAAAAGGCGGGGATGAGTGCGATTCCGGTGGGACGGGTGGCAGTTGCTAATGCACCGCACAGGGATAACCAGGTATATTGGCGTTTATCAAAGGCTCGTAAAGCCGCAGTGCTGAAGAATAAAAATAGTCCTTCCGTGTAAATTACCGTTCCAAAGAGGGAAAACGGACACCAAGCCAACACCGCACTTGCCCACCGTGCAGCACTTTTACCATGACGTTCTTCGACCCAAAAGTATACAAGGGCGATCGCTCCTAATAATGCCAAATTATTTACCAGCGTGCCTGCCACTTCAAACGGCAAGCCGAGGGTCATCAGTCCCCGGATGAGTAAAGGCAAAACGGGGAAAAAGGCAACGTTATGTCCTTGTCCATCATTGGCGTATTCATAACCAGAGATAGCGATCGCTCGATAATGGATGCTATCCCAGCCGTCAAAAACTCCCCAGCCAAGTGTAGGCATAACATTTGAGGGACTTGGAAGTGCAGGCGCAATTACCATCATGGCGATCGCAATTACAAGTCGGCTGCATAGCCACATTGCCGTTGCAAAGACGAATCCATTCGCCCCTATCTCTTTCTTTTCAACAGCAGTGGCTTCCACCGTTGCAGCGTATTTTTGCATAGATGCCCCACTCAATTGAGCTTCCCAATCTTACTTATTGACACTCACCCAACCACCCATTGATGGCTTATGGTGAGTAATAATACCGCGATCTTTATCAATCCGCTCAGCTGAGATGTTAAGGATGAACCCCAAGCAATTTATAGTGGAATTGCCCCTGAATCCTTAAACAATTGTGAAAGCGATTACTCTCCTTGGCTCCACTGGCTCTATCGGGACTCAGACGCTAGATATTGTGGCTCAAAACCCGGAAAAGTTCAGAATCGTGGGGTTGGCAGCAGGGCGCAACGTGCCAATGCTTGCCGCACAGATTCGGCAGTTCCGACCGGAAATTGCCGCCATCTGTCAAGAAGACAAATTGTCTGAACTGAAAGAGGCGATCGCAGACCTCGATCCCCAACCAATCCTGCTAGCTGGGGAAACTGGGGTAATTGAAGTCGCCCGCTACGGCAATGCGGAAACTGTCGTCACCGGAATTGTCGGCTGTGCGGGGTTATTACCGACCATTGCCGCGATTGAAGCCGGGAAAGATATTGCTTTGGCGAATAAGGAAACTTTGATTGCTGGTGGCCCAGTGGTGCTGCCGCTGGTAGAGAAACACGGCGTGAAGCTGTTGCCAGCGGACTCCGAACATTCGGCAATTTTTCAGTGTCTCCAAGGCGTCCCTAAAGGCGGCTTGCGACGAATTCTGCTCACGGCTTCTGGCGGTGCCTTCCGCGATTTGCCTGTCGAGAAATTAGGCTCAGTCACGGTTGCAGACGCCCTGAAGCATCCCAATTGGTCGATGGGTCGCAAAATAACCATCGACTCTGCCACGTTGATGAATAAGGGGCTGGAAGTGATTGAGGCGCACTTCCTCTTTGGCATGGATTACGATGGCATCGAGATTGTCATCCATCCCCAAAGTATTATTCACTCGCTGATTGAGTTGCAAGATACGTCAGTCTTAGCTCAGTTGGGTTGGCCTGATATGCGTTTGCCGCTACTCTATGCCCTATCCTGGCCTGAGCGAATCTATACCGACTGGGAACCGTTAGATTTGGTGAAAGCTGGGAATCTCACTTTCAAGGAACCCGACCACGACAAGTATCCCTGTATGCAGTTAGCGTATGCGGCGGGTCGTGCGGGTGGTTCGATGCCTGCTGTCTTGAATGCGGCGAACGAACAGGCAGTGGCGCTATTTTTAGAAGAAAAAATTCAATTTTTGGATATTCCCCGTTGCATCGAATCAGTTTGCGATCGCTTCTCTTCTCACAACCGCTCAACTCCTAATCTCGATGACATCATTGCCGCAGACAAATGGGCAAGACAGGAAGCACTTGAGGTGAGTCAGCAGTTGCACAAAGGTAGTAGCGCCGCAGTAGTTCGTTAGCGTATTTCCTGGTCTTCCTTCTATCGCTCACCAACTCATTTTCTACCACGAACAAAGAATTTTGTAGTATCTTCCCAGACTCCTTTATCAGTTGCTAGTTTATCAATTTCTGCTCTGTACTCAACTTGCAGTTGATCTAATTGTGACTGTGATAGTTTTGCCAACAGCGGATTGCCTTTAAAACCTAAATTAAGTCCCTTCCAAGATAATTCGTCATCCCTTAGATGGCGATACCGTCCAGACGGCTCAATTTTGATCTCGATATCTCTAAAACCTGCCTGTTGTAGCAAATTGTGGCACTTTTCTGGAGTACCGAGTGTTTCGAGGATGTGTGGTAGCGATATGCCCAATACTCTAACGCAGATATTCCTGTAAACAGCTCCCATATAAGCTGTTTCGGGAGGACAAGTAAATGCCCCAAACCCTCCTGTTTTCAGGAAGCGATACCACCTTTGCAAACTAGCAGGAATATCAGTGAAAAGTACAATTGCCTCACAGCAAAAGATAGCATCAAAACAACTATCATTAAAGTTGATAGATTCTGCATCTGCCTCAATCAACTCGATGTTTTGTAAGGAAGCTGCTTCAACTTTAAGTTTGGCTTGATGGAGCATTCCCGGAGACATATCTATGCCAATAACATTGCCTTCCGAACCCACTTTCTGAGCAGCAGGAATTGCTAATAAACCCGTTCCAGTAGCAACATCAAGGATTTTATCTCTCTTCTGAATTGGGACAAATTCAAGTAGGAGATTGGCTTCAAGTGGATGGCGAGTTCCTTCTTCACAATCGTAGGTAGTTCTAGAATTGTAAAGTTCAATTACCTGTTGCTTGTAACTATTCATAATTCAATGAAATTGGTAATTTATGGGAGTATAGTAGTCCTAATTTGATTGGTAAAAAAAAGAACCGCAGTTGAGGAACGAAACCCAACAAATGCTTATGTTTTGTTGGGTTTCGTTCCTCAACCATTCCCTACGCGAACTTTATTCTCCTTGTACAACAAAAAAGGATTGCTATAACAGCTTATTCCACTGTCACCGACTTCGCCAAATTCCGAGGCTGATCTACATCTAAGCCGCGAAGCGCCGCAATGTGATAAGCCAACAGTTGCAACGGAATTACTGTGAGTATGGGAGAAAGTAACTCTTCCACAGCAGGAACGGGTAACAAATCATCAAATGTTTCCGCTGCTTCTGGGTCATTCATCGGCGTCACGCCAATCAAGCGGGAATCCCGCGCCTTCGCTTCCTGGGCATTAGAGAGGACTTTTTCGTAGACAGTCCCCGGCATGGCGATCGCTACTACGGGAACTTTAGCATCCAACAGTGCAATCGGGCCGTGTTTCATCTCTCCAGCGGGATAACCTTCGGCGTGGATATAGCTGATTTCTTTCAATTTCAGCGCCCCTTCCAAGGCAATCGGGAAATTAATCCCCCGTCCTAAAAAGATAAAATCTTTAGTTTCGGCAAAATCGTGAGTCAGATGTTCAATATAGCGCTCCTGACTTTCTAAAATCAGTTCAATCTGCGCTGGCAACTGCCGCAAGCCAATTAGAATTTGCTCTAACCGAATTGCCGATACTGTCTGACGCCGATAAGCTAAATCCAGCGCCAAACAGTAAAACGCCATCAGTTGGGCAACAAAGGTTTTAGTCGCCGCTACTCCAATTTCAATCCCCGCGTGGGTTTCGATAATCTGCGGCACCATCGTCCCCAAAGTGCTTTCTGGGCGATTGGTAATCCCTAGCAATCGCGTCTGAAATTGGGGCGGCTGACTGGCACGACGCTGGGATTCCATTGCCAAAGCCGCCAGCGTATCCGCTGTTTCTCCAGATTGGGTCACGCCAATTGTCAGCGTATTGGCAGTTAGAGGCGCGGGTGCATAGCGAAACTCAGAGGCATACTGCACGATGGTAGGAATTCCCGCTAACTGTTCCAGCAGGTATTTACCCACCAGTCCGGCGTGCCAACTGGTAC
Organism: Coleofasciculus sp. H7-2; assembly: GCF_042747725.1. Classification (NCBI taxonomy): domain Bacteria; kingdom Bacillati; phylum Cyanobacteriota; class Cyanophyceae; order Coleofasciculales; family Coleofasciculaceae; genus Coleofasciculus; species Coleofasciculus sp. H7-2. The sequence goes on along the minus strand of NZ_JBHZGO010000101.1, from coordinate 16,222 downwards.
CGCAGGCAAGAATTTGAACGTGTTCTAAATTCTCGTACAGTGACGCGGGTAAATTCAGTTTAATGGGAGATCGATCGGAGTCGGCGTTCCAATCCGCGTTCAGGTAAGCTTCTAAACAAGCGCGAACCACTCCCGGTTGCTCATAAATTTCCTTGAGCATAAAGTGCTTGAATCCCTGTTTTTCTACCTGTACGGGATTCCAACTCAGCGTCCGGGGACTTTTTTTGAGCCTATCGCCTGCAAAATTGTACACCTCAACGCCAATCGGCGTCATTCGTGCCAGTTCGCCATTTTCCAGCGTCAGGACGGCACGAGTGTGGGGAACCAGTGCAGGGGTATCAGAGGCGCAGAAAAATTCTCCTTGACCGAAACCAATGGTGAGGGGAGCTTGTTGCCGTGCCACAATCAATTCATCGGGATAGTCGGCACAGATAACCGCGATCGCAAACGCTCCCTCCAGTTTATTCACCGCCTGCCGTACCACTTCTAAAAAGGGAGAATGCTGACTTGTCACCGCTGAGTTCTGTATTTGCTGTGCCATCACTTCAGCCATTAATTGCGGGATTAACTCCGTATCCGTCCCCGCCTTCGTCACCGCTTGCCGCACCGCCTCTAAAAACGGAAACTGTTGAGGTGTAGAAGCTGAGTTGTGTACTTGCTGTCCGATTAGTTCAGCGATTAACTGGGGGATTAACTCCGTATCCGTCCCGGTTTTCGTCACCGCCTGCCGCACAGCCTCTAAAAACGGAAACGGTTGAGCTGTCGCCGCTGCTTGCTGCGCTTGCTGTGCCATTAGTTCGGCGATTAAGTGGGGAATCACCTCGGTATCGGTATCTGAGCGAAACTCGTGTCCCTTGGCTTTGAGTTCTTCTCGCAACTCCCGATAATTTTCAATAATCCCGTTTTGTACCACCGCGATTCGCTTAGCCGTATCCGTGTGGGGATGGGCGTTGTATTCTTCTGGCTTGCCGTGAGTCGCCCAGCGGGTGTGTCCGATGCCAATCGTCGCCGGATTGACTTCTCGTTGTAGCTTTTCGCGCAGGTTGTAGAGTTTGCCCTTTGCCCGCACGCAGTGGATGTCACCTTCCAAGACTGTGGCGATACCGGCAGAATCGTAGCCCCGATACTCCAGTTTTTCCAAGCCTGCCAGCAAAATTTCTGTCGCCGCTTGAGTGCCAATATAGCCAACGATTCCGCACATATATCACAACACTCCTGTTCGCACTTAATCTAAAGAGCTACTGGGCTATCCCAGGAACGTCAAGGTCAACAACATTGTATTGGTTACGGGCGATCGCGCTCTTGTTCCGCAAAAAAAGAGGGAGCAATTTGCCCCCTCGATGCCTTGGAATCGGAATGATAAAAAGTGTTTTCAAGCCAGCTTGTTAGTATGCCAAGCCCATGCTGCGAGTAGTTTCAGCATTGCTCAAATAAACCCGGATACTCAAAAAGTCGGTTGGACAGGCAGTTTCGCACCGCTTGCAACCTACACAATCTTCAGTCCGAGGAGATGAGGCAATCTGTTGAGCTTTACAGCCATCCCAGGGCACCATCTCTAGGACGTCCGTTGGGCAAGCGCGAACGCATTGGGTGCATCCAATGCAGGTGTCATAGATTTTAACGGTATGAGACATCGAAAAACGGCTCCTTTCTGAGTGTTCTCTACTAATGACACTAGAATCAAGGCTTAGTTTACCGCAGGCGCATAGACGCCTCTGCAAAAGGCCACAGAACTTCAAACTCTGTAATAGATTGCCCCTAATTGCGACTTTCCCACAGAGGCGGTGAAATCCCTCTGTCTCAAGGCGGTTTGCCTCACCGGCAAAGCTAGGTTGCCTTCGACATCATAAAGAAGTGTGAACGAAAGGCTTAACTCAGTTGCACAAAATTCAATTCAAGCTTTCGCAACAGACAAGTTTTAACCCTGGGGAACCTACTATGGCATTGATTCGTTGGCAACCTTTTCAAGAAATGGAAACCCTGCGTCGTCAAATGGATCGAATGTTTGACGAACTGGCAAGCGTTAATCGGGATGCTCTAATAAGCTGGAAGCCTGCGATTGAGCTGCAAGATACAGAGGACAGCCTGATCCTGCGGGCGCAAATTCCTGGCATCGAAGCCAAAGACCTTGATATCCGCCTTTCTCGTGAAGCGGTGGTCATTACGGGCGATCGCCGCTACGAAAAGAAAGAACAAGAAGGCGGTTACGTCCGTTCTGAGTTCCGTTACGGAAATTTCCAGCGCCTGATTCCTCTGCCAGTTGCGATTCAGAACGAGCAAGCCAAGGCTGAATTTAAGGATGGCATCCTGACGTTGACGCTGCCTAAAGTCACCCAAGCGCGGCGTACCGTCGTCAAGCTCAATCTAGCAGATACCACCAGCGCGACTCCAGAAGTCACCGACGCACCCGTTGCTGATGCGAAGAATCCCGAAGCCACTCAGGTTGCCGAACCCGCTAGTGTCTGGGATTAATTCAGATGATTTTGGGTCGATGGTAGCAGCTAAGATTTTTTAGTCTAACGACTCAACCGCTGAGCGTCAGCAACTCAGCGGTTATTTTTTGGCATTCTCCCAGAAGTCGGGAAAATCCCCTAAAAGACCATTCGGTTTTCCTCACTGACGCAACCGGACTGCTTTGACATTATAAAAATGTGGGAACTAAAAGCTTCATCCCATTGAACAGATTTCAATTCAAGCATTTAGTCACTGCAAATTGGAGGTAACTGATTTATGGCACTGATTCGTTGGCAATCTTTCCCAGAAATGGAAACCCTGCGTCGTCAAATGGATCAAATGTTTGATGAACTTGCCGGAAGCGATCGCTCAGCTTCTCGCCAGTACAGCACAAGTTGGAAGCCTGCCATTGAACTCCAAGACACTGAAGACCATCTGATCCTACGGGCTGAAATTCCTGGCGTAGAAGGCAAGGACATTGATGTCCAAATTACTCGTGAAGCCATCGCCATTAGCGGCGAACATCGGTTTGAGAACAAGAACGAAGAAAAAGGCTTCTTCCGCTCCGAGTTCCGCTATGGTAGTTTCCAGCGCGTGATTCCTCTGCCAGTGCCCATTCAGAACGAGCAAGCCAAGGCTGACTTCCAGAATGGCATCCTGACGTTGACCCTGCCTAAAGTCACGGAAGCGCGGCGTACCGTCGTCAAACTAAATTTAGGCGATCGCACCAGCGCTACTCCAGAATTGACCAGTCAGTCAACTCAGCCAAGCTAACCACGCCAGCGTTAACTAATCTTGCCCTCCCGAAGGGTCTTGAGCCTGGGTAAGAGAATAATAGCCTAATTTAATCATCTAACCGCTGAGTCGTCTTCAGTGGAATCCTGATATCTTGCACCAACCCGACAACCCGCCCGGAACTCAAGTTCCACAGCTTATAGCGAAAGTCCTCTTCAGAGGACTAATAAAGAGTTTCAGTCCATTTTAATGGACTTCAGCTATTAGCCAGTGATTTGAATCGCTGGCGGGTTAACAGCGTAGGTGCAAGATATGAGGAATCCCAACCCTCCACTCAGCGGCTATTTTTTTGCATTGCACCTTGAAAAAGATAGTTATTCTACAGACAATCCCCCATTTAGATTGCCCCTACAAAAAAACCATCTCCTAATTGGACAATGCCATCTTTTTGGCTACCGTCAAGAGCGATACACTTGTGCAAGATGTGTTCTTTGGGAAAAAACTCAAAATGCCAGATTCCTTGATGTATCGGCAAGATGCCTTCGTTGTTCTGGAACCCAACCAACCAGAGCAATTCCTCACTCCCGCAGAAATGTTAGAAAAACTGAAGGCAATTTTGGCAACTCGTCAAGATAACCTACCGCCAGATTTGCAAAAATTTCCCTCAGTAGAAGCTCAAGCTCAATACCTGCTAGAAACGTCCTGCGAATTAGATATGGAGCCAGGACAATTTTTACAGTGGTATGTCGTGCGTTTAGAAAAATAAAAGCGGAGTTCCTGTGCCCCTACGTTTAGGGTGTAGCAATTAGCGCCACGTCAACACGTTGTTCAGCAGGTTGAGACAGGGTTACGCGCACACCAGGGCCAAAAAACCCCTCTATTTTCTCCAGCTTCTGTTGCCAAATTTCCAGAGGAATGAGCGGCGACTCAAATTCCAATACTAAAGTGTAAGCCCCAGCGATCGCAGTTTCGTGTAATCCTGTAAGCACAGGTCTTTCTTCGTCGGTTGGACTCAGACCCAAGCGACTCAAAGAGCTATCGAGATGAGCATCTTGACCGTAGCGATAGCGGGTGACATCTAGACGAATTTGGTTTTGAGTCGTAGTTGCTTGCTGTTCTCGGAGTGCCAGTATGTCCTTGGAAGTGGGTTGCGTGAACGGTACGGGCGTAAGTTCTGAGGCTTTGAGGGCAAGCCCTCCCAGCAACAGGGGAATTCCATAGAAGAATCCTGCCAGATTCAGCGTCGGGTTGTCGGTAACGTAAGCGACAAGTCCCGCCAAAAATAAAACGCCACCCACACTTAAACCCAACGTTCCCAAAGAAGTTTGACGTAACATTTTAATTAGGATACCCAATTTACAATCTCTTCAGCTTTATTATCCTTGGCACTGGGTAACATCTCTACTACGGGTGGGACTTTCGTTAAAATTATGTGCATCGCTTTGGGTCACGATTGGGAAGCACGAAGCTGAAGAAGTCTCACTAATTTCATAGCCCTTGACGAATGAGTGCAGAATCTGTAAAGTAGCGCATCAACCAACGGCAATTCGTAACTTAGGGCGGTTACAAAAGAAACCCGTATTATCAAAATAAGTCGCTGTTGTCCGCTGCCATCAATTCATAACTGAGATAATAAAATGATTCAAGAAGACAATTCCGGGACTACAAAAAAGAGTAAAGCCATCCTAGACCAGCTCAAAACGCTGAAGCAGGAAGATGAAACGCTTTATAACATCCTGGCTGTAGATGTTTGGGCTTTAGCCAAAACAATGGATGAGTTTCAACCAGGATTTTGGTCGGCTTTTATGAAAAATCGAGAGAAGGCGCTGAAGCGGTTTATTGCTGAAGTGATTAAAAATAAGCCTGCCGATCCGAAACGTCCTCCCTTCCTTCGCTAGGATTAATTATTGTAAATAAATAGTCGAGCGAGGAAGCACACAATGGACCCACAAACACTTAAGCAATGGATTAGCCAGATTGAACTCAAGCGTGAGTCGCTGGTACGGCTTCTGGAGGAACCAAACCTGGGAACTCTACGAATTGATGTTAATCAGGCACTCGAAGAAATTGACGACCTAATTGATGAATTTAGGCGCACCTTCCCAGAGGCAGATGCCAATTAGAAACTAATGCCTTGCCGAGCTGATTGCTCTAGCCAAGAGGCTACGGCAAGGACTCCAATCACTACTTGCACCCCTTTCTAATGACTGACTGCCCGCTGCCCTAGCTGCGTGACTAGAGCAATCAGCTCTTGAGTAGCGGTGTCTTTTTTACAAAAAGCATCAATTCTGGCAGTTTGGCTCATCACCTCAATCTGCGGGTCTTCGACTGAGGAATAGGCAATAATCTGAGTGTGTGGATCGATGTGCTTGATCTGGGTAGATGCGCTCAAACCGTCTAATACTGGCATTTGTAGATCGAGAATAATCACATCAGGGCGGTGACGCTCGACCATCTCAATGGCTTCTTGACCGTTACTAGCCAGTCCAACTAACTCGATGTTCGCCTGACTCTGGAATGCTAATTTCAGGCTAAAACGAGTCAGCTCGTGGTCATCAACAACAAGAACACGGAGAAGGGGGTGCTGACAGGACAACATAAGAGGATAACTATATCATCTGACGGTTCTAGTGTAGGGGCATATGATACAAAAGTCCCTCTATCGTCCGAGCGAACTGCTGCAAGAAATACTCATTTTACCTCCAAACAAAGCCGATATTTTCCTAAAGTTTAAATATTTATAAAGAAATTCAAAATTTTAGTTTTTATGTGTATGTGCCAATATCGCTCTTAAGTTTCAGCCATTCGCTCTCTAGGATACCAAGACTTTTTCGGGCTGTCCTCTCCACCTGGAGGGATAGGCTAAAAGAGCGATCGCCCTGTTGATTGAGTAGAGAGTGCGATCGCGCTCCTTAATTACTTCTAATGGCTGCTAGCTTAGTTGGGCCTTCGCTTCTCGGATGGCTGTGGCGATCGCGCTCTCTGGCATAGCATCAGCAATTTGCTGTCCTTGTTGAACAAAAAATTGTTTGAAAAAAGGATCTTTTCTAGCTTCCGTCAGGATTATTTGTTGAATCAGTTCTGCTTGTTGATTTGCAGTATTAGCAACACTTTGTCTTTGTAATTGCTCCAATAGGCTTTGAACGACTGGAGTGACTTGCGCTGGATCGCCGCCATTAGCAACGATACTGCGAATCTTACTAGAAGCTTCGTCATAATCAATTTGCCCAGACCCGGCAAGGTTTGTAATCGTACTGCCAACAATGAAAAAACTATTACCAAAAGGTCTTTTACTGGATTCTTTTAATGCTTCTGCCTGATCTGCTGCAATGCCTAAAAGCTTGTTAATCTGCTGTTCTTTGGTAGTCAGTAGACTATGAATTTCGTCGTAAATTGCATTGACACGTTCTTCCACCTGTTGCCTAGGAACTCCCTCTTTGTGAGTAACTTTAACCACCCACAAGTCTCCCCGTTGCTCAACACCCTTCAGTTCCAAGTCTAATCCCTCATCCTCCAACTGAAATTTGCGGAGTGTGAAGCTCAAAGCACGCCAGTTTACACCTTCCTTAAAAACTAACTCAACTACATTGCCCACTTCTTGAAACAGAGCTTCAAATTCCCCGGCTTCAAAGTTTCGTCCTACTGGATAGCGATCGGTTGGCTCCCCCTTATCATCTAATCTTCGGTAGATATAATCACATTCAACCGTTGCAAAACAAGTTTGGTTATTGACACTCCAATCCTCAATACAAATTCCAGTTAAAATAGCCCTGGTAAAGTCAACTCCTGTAACCTGAGCGCGAACTAAAATACTCCCCCGTAGATCGGCACCCTGTAAATCTGCTCCGTTCAAGTTGGTCTCTATCAGCTTAAAGTGCCGCATATCTGCATTTCGCACATATGCCCCTTGCAAGTTGAGTCGGCTAAAGTCTGTATCTTCACTACATCCATGAGTTAGCAGTTTCTGTACTTTTGGGTTGGTCAAATCCAGGTATCGATTATCAACTCTAGCCCTATCTAGTCCAGTTACTCCTTGTAGACAAGTCCGGTACAATTTTCGCGTCCGTAAATCAGTATTTGCTAACTTTGCTTCAGTAAAATCAATACCACTCAGGTCTAAGTCATAAAATGATGTACTGCCCCAAGAGCTGACTGCGATCGCCCAATTTCGCAAAAACTCGAATTGACTAAGGTATTTCTTACTTAAATTTGTGGCTATTACACTGACTGCTATTACACCAAAACTTGAAATTGTGCCGCCCAAGGTAGATATATGTTTCACAGTAATAGTGGGTTCTCTTGTTTTGTTGTCTACAATCTCAGAAAAATCTGAGGTAATACTTGTAGTTAGTGAAGTAATCATAATAATGAGAAACCAGGTTGCTTGAAGCAGATTTTTATTTCTTTTAAATGAAGTAGAAATTAAAGCAATAGCTAAACTTCCGGAAATTAGGCTTATAATCGCAAAAACTATTCCCAAAGGAGTCACAATCATATTTTGAATACTATGATCGATAGCTGAAGAAATATGTTTATCATAACTTGGCAGTAATTCAAGCTTTGCCACTAAAGCTGTTATCAATAACGCTATAAAAAAAACTATTGATGCTACTAACAGGCCTCTAGCTACATTTCCACGAATAGTAGTAATAATCCAAGCAATAACTACCAGAATCATCCACAAAATCTCAATCCAGAATGAATCAGGCTGTAAAGTTATGTAAAGAAAAGTATATGCTCCAAAAAAGCTAGATATAATACCAGATGTTATACATAAAATAGCTACAACTATAAGTAGCCAAGCTTTTACCAGAAGCGGCTGCCCAGCAATAATGTTACGCAGTTCTGGCTGTAAAGATTCTTGAGAAAAATGCCAGCCTTGGATGTTTTGTCCCGAATAAATAATTCGCTTTGAGCTGTTAGAGGGCATCTTAATTTCACCAAGTAATGTTTTAGTTAAAAATAAAATTATGAGTATTACTGTAACTCCTTGGCGTGACAAATTAATACAAACTAGATTTCTTCCAATAATCTTTAGAGGAAGATTAAGATTAAGTGCTATACCATCTGAGCCTGGGGAAAATTATCCTGTTGATGCCATTGCTGATGCTAAGCTAGTAGAAATTGTAAATTCGCGTTTTGATCCCGATCGTGCATCGCTCATTAGTGCAGTTTTTGGAACTCCTGATTTTATACCATTTTCCTTTCTAGAACTAGGGTTAAGGCGAGGTGCTGCTGTATGCCGACTGGTTCAAGACTTTTCTGATTCAACCGGGAAAGATCTAGTGGAGGCAATTTTTGAGCTTGAAAAGCAATTAGAGAATCAGAGCAAAGACAAAATATTCCTTAGACCAGAACTAGAGGAAATATTTTCGATGTCCGAGAAGGGACAAGATTTTGCCGAGAATTTTTTTCAGGGAGTTGATGAAGCACGTCCATCAAATGCACTTAAAGATACAGAACGCTTTAGAAAACTGCTACCTATTCCAGTGGCAACAGGATTTTTAGTTGGAAGCAGCTACTTAATGACCAACAATCACGTACTTCCTAGTAAGGAAGTATGTGATGAGTGTATAGCCGAATTTGGGTATGACCAAGATGTTCTTGGACGCAAAATCTCTCCTATACAATACAAACTTGATTCAGAAGGTTTTTTTGAAACTAATGAAGAATTAGATTATACCTTAGTTAAATTACAAGACAGACCTCAAGATATAAAATTATCTAATTTAGGGAAAGCAGGCTATTATTTTGGCTGGATTACTTTAGATGAAAAATCTATAAACATCGCACCACCTATAGATGATAAAAAAGTTGCAGAACTTCAAGCAAAAGGATTTCAGCTAAAAATTCCGCAAGGGCAAAGTATGGAAGGAGAGCCAGTTAACATCATTCAGCATCCAAAAGGAAAGCGCAAGCAAGTCATTCTTTCTAGTAATCGAGTTACTAATATTTATGAAAAATTTATACAATATCAAGCTGATGCTGATTTTAGTTCTTCTGGTAGCCCAGTATTTAATCAACAATGGGAATTAGTAGCTTTACATCATGCGGCAGTAGCAAAGACCAAAGATGATTCTACTTTGGAAATAGAGGTAGAGCAGGGTATAAGAACTTGTGAAATTGTCAAAGATTTAAAGAAAAAAAAGAAGACTATCAAGTAGAGTTTGAAAAGGATAATCTGGCCAAGCAGGGGCTAGATCCCAGAGCTGAAAAGATTCAAAATTTCCTCAACGCTTTTGTTAATACAGAAGAAAAAAAGGCTGATAATAATCCAGTTCAAGCTACTTACACTTAGCTACCTAACGTTGTTTTTTGTACTTCAACACCTCAAATTTTTGATTTCTTGTTCATAATTATCAATCTTTTGCCGCAGTCGCTCTTGTTCGACTTTGGCTATTTGGCGTTCTTTTGGGTCACTTGTAAGTCTTTCTTGTTGTTCATAGTCTTCTAGAAGTTCGAGGGCATAATCTAGTTGCTTGGAAAGACTTTGACACCGACGCTGCGTGACTGAAGAATTTGTTGTTTGAGAACTAGAGGAATTAAAAGTTATGTTGCGGATTTGGTTAGGTGCTTCATTGTTGACAACTTGTCCAGTCCCCGCAAAGTTGGTGACAGTAGCATCTGACACTATGTTAAAGGAGTAATTATTTAAAGGGTGGACTGGTTCAGGTGTAGCAACGGACGACTGATTGCTAGCGGGATATGTGACTAAGGGAATGGAGCGTCCCCAGCCCATGCGGATGGGTTCCTGTCCTGAGCCTTTTAGTTCTTTACGAATGTGGTCAAACAGGCGATCGCCACTAATCTGCCCATCGTCTCCAGCATTTTCTGGTGACAAACCGTTGACGATGGCTCCTGTGAATAAACTGTGCTGCTCACCTCCATAAGCTTTTTCAAAGCCTCGACAGGCTGTAATCAAATAGTAATCCTTGTGCGAACTGAAGGCGGTAAGCGTTTGTTCTACTAGATTGCGTTCTAGAAAATATCCGCCATGACAACAATCGAGTAGCACTACCAGGCTATTTAGCTGAGAAGCACGGATGAGATTATTGAGGCTGTCAAGAGCAATCCCACGCCTTTGCTCAACAACTTGATTACCCTCCATCTCGATCGTGCAATCTGAAGTGGCTAAGTATCCCTCTGTTTGCCCTAAAGAATCGGAGACAGTGATACCGTGACCTGTAAAGTATATTAGTGCCTCGCTATTTGCAGCCTGCTCTAGCAAAAAGTGTCGTAAGGTTTTACCCAACTCAGCACCGGTGACTCCCCCTGCTACCATCTCATAGCAGTTCTTATCAGAGTTCCAACGTGCAGGTAGTCGTTTCACTTCCTGGAAATTACCATATTGCTCTAATAGCTGCCCTACAGCTTCAGCATCACTCGTCGTTTTCTGAAGGCAGGGCAGGAGGGGAGTTTGATACTCCGCAATTCCAATAACAAGCGCATATCGAGCCATCTAGCAGAACCTGAGTTTCAAATACTAAAGTTAGTTGACAGGCACCATTAAGGGCTGTGTTAATTGAAACACTAGAATAACTCAGCCTTCCAAAAACAGCCTCTAACCCATACAAACTTTAACTCAAACAGCCATGTCTGAACTGCAACGTCTGGTCTTTGAAGCAGATGGCCAAACTTACGACATTTACATTGACTCATCTGTCACTTCAGTATCACCTACTTCAGAGGTACAGGGAAGAGGTCGAGAAGAATACGGGATTCGAGATAATGCTGTAGTGAGCATGCAGCAAGCGCGGCAGATGATTCGGGGCTATGCGATGTATGCCATCAGTGCTTTTAAAGACTTCGGTGCCGCTGAGATTGAGGAGGTGACGCTGAAATTTGGCATGAAACTGGGTGGTTCAGCGGGCATCCCTTACATTACTGAAGGCAAGGCAGAAAGCAATTTGGAAATTGAGGTGAAGTGTAAGTTTTCCGATAAATCAAAACTTGGTTCGCCGCCGCCAAATTCAGTGTCCTAAAGCACAACAACTGAAAACAGAAACCTGACTTTCTCTGAAAACTTGCAATCTGGGCTAAATCATCCCTGAGTTTCACCCAGAGGGTAGAACCCGAAAGCTGCCAGCCTTTGTACCGTGTTGGTTGTGGAGAGGGAGTTATTCATGCAGATACAGACGCCAGATTGGGTTAAGCACGCGGTTTTTTACCAGATTTTTCCGGATCGCTTTGCTAAAACTAAGCAGCCTCACAAGCGGCTTTTGAAGAATATGCGTTGGGAAGATTGGCACGAAATGCCGACGCTGCAGGGGTACAAGGGCGGCGATTTGTGGGGGGTGATAGAACAGATGGATTACTTGCAGGATCTAGGAATTAATGCAATTTACTTTACGCCCATTTTTCAATCGGCTAGCAATCACCGCTATCATACTCACGACTATTACCAAGTCGATCCGATGTTGGGGGGGAATGGCGCTTTTCGGGAATTGCTAGAAGCTGCCCACGAACGGAATATTAAGGTGGTGCTGGATGGGGTGTTTAATCACTCTAGTCGGGGCTTTTTCTTCTTCCACGATGTTCTGGAAAATGGCCCCAATTCGCCTTGGCTGGATTGGTTTAAGATTCACGAATGGCCTGTATCCCCCTATAACGGCGAGTTTCCGGCTAACTATGAGGGTTGGGATGGAAATCGGGCGTTGCCAGTGTTCAACCATGAAAATCCTGAAGTGCGGGAATATATTATGGAGATTGCCGAATATTGGATTAAGTTCGGCGTTGATGGTTGGCGGTTGGATGTGCCGTTTGAGATTAAGGCTGATGGATTTTGGCAAGAATTCCGCGATCGCGTGAAAGCCATTAACCCAGAAGCTTATATCGTGGGGGAAGTCTGGGGAGATTCCCGCGAATGGCTGGATGGGACTCAGTTTGACGGGGTGATGAACTATCTATTTGCTGCACCGACAATTGCTTTTGCCGCAGGCGATCGCGTAGATATGGAGCAAGTGAAAGATCGTTCTTACCATCCTTACCCACCGCTGTTCGCCGCCGAATATGGCGAAAAAATCCAGCAATTGTTGGAACTATACCCGTGGGATATTCAACTGACACAGTTGAATTTGTTAGCTAGTCACGATACGGCGCGGCTGATTTCCATTGCTGGCGGCGACAAGGAGAGTGTTCAACTAGCAACATTGCTGCTATTAACTTATCCCGGTGCGCCCAGCGTCTACTACGGAGATGAAGTGGGATTACCGGGAAAACTCGATCCCGACTCGCGCCGAGGCTTTCCGATGGAAGCCCACTGGGAGCGTGATGTTCTAGATTATCACAAGCAACTCATCGCCCTGCGTCACGAATATCCAGCCTTGCGTACAGGTTCTTACCACGTTCTGTTTGCTGAAGGAACGGTTTACGTCTTTGCCCGAAAATTAGGAGATGAGGAACTGATTGTTGCCGTTAACGTGGGGACGGCACCGGCAGATCATCTGAGTTTTGAGGTGGCGGGATTACAATCCCAGCCTCATCAGCAATTATATGGCACTGCTGAGGTGTCATGGAGTAGTGAGGGAGAATCTAACCATCTGTCCTTGCATTTGCCACCGCGTAGTGGATGCATCCTAGGTTGAGCTGATTCAACCAGGCGATCGCCTAAATCAAAAGAAGGCACCTTTGCAAAGGTGCCTCTTTATGTCAGCAAATTAGGGTTAGCGTGACCTACTTAATCGCCAGGTTTTAGGTCAATGAGTTATGTCTTTAGACAGAAGGCAAGGGCAGCGAACAGTGTCTATTTAGACAGTATCGACGGTACAAGTACAGAATCAATGACATGGATGACACCGTTATCGGTAAGGATATCTGTTTTCAGCACCTTAGCGTCATTCACTTTGAAGCCGTCGTCGGTGCTATCAATCCCCACAATGCCGCCTTCAACTGTCTCAGCGGAATCTATCTCGACGAAGTTATCGGTTCTAACATCCCCAAACAGGACGTGATAGGTTAAAATTTGCTTCAGCTTGGGGATGTTCTCCATCCAAGAAGCAATTGTATTCGCTGGAATTTTGGCAAACGCTTCGTCGGTTGGGGCAAAGACAGTAAACGGCCCCGGACTCTTGAGAATCTCTAACAGACCAGCAGCCTCAATAGCAGTAACCAGAGTCTTGAAAGATCCTTCGTTGGCGGCAGTTTCTACAAGGTCAGCCATGCGTTTCGATGATTTTAAGTGAGTGTCCTGTTTAGAGATACTCGCTAGAAGAGTTGCAGTGCATCCTTCAAAAGTATTGAAGGCGCGATCGCTTGTAGGTTAACACAGCTACCAATTTAATCCCATTTCACTTTTGTGCAGCCACCGATCGCAGGACTTACGCAACTTGCGCGACATCTAGGGGCAACCACAGGGGGATTGCCCCTACAAAATGCTATATGTATAAGCTTTGCGTAAGTCCCGATCAGATCCCCCAATCCCCCTTGCACAAAGGGCTAACAAGAAGCTTAAGTATAGCGGTTAAAAAATGAATGGGTATAAGCTGGTTGCCTATGCCCATACATCTTTTTTGCTTGCCTACCTCAAGTCTGAAATTTGGTTGGAATTGCCACTCAACTACTGGAACGAATGCCACGTTGTTGTAGCTGCTGAATAAAAAAGTCTTCCAGAGAAGGACGGGATAGGTTCATTGTCGTCAGATGGGCACTCATCAGACGGAGGCTAGCCAGAAACTCTTGGGGTTCGCCTTGTAAGTGACCGTGCCAGCCATTATGCTCAAATGCTAAATCGGGTATCCAGCGTTTGAGAACCTCCAGGTTCCCGCCTTTGCCTCTGACGTGGTAGGATTCAGCGATGCCAAGGAGTTCATCGAGGGAGCCGACGCAAATCAGTTCACCTTGGGCGAGGATAGCGACGCGATCGCATATCTGCTCCACTTCCGCTAAAATATGGCTATTAAAGAAAATGGTCTTTCCCTGCTCTTTCAGGGATAGAATAATCTCTCGCATCTGGTAGCGCCCCATTGGGTCAAGACCCGACATCGGCTCATCCAAAAATACCAGTTCTGGATCGTTAATCAGCGCTTGAGCCATGCCTACTCGTTGCAGCATCCCTTTAGAATACTGACGCATCTGCTTTTTACGGGCAGCAGATTGAGCCAATCCGACTAATTCCAGTAGTTGGGGAATGCGTTGACGCTGCACTGATTTCGGGATCTGAAATAATCCAGCAGTAAATTGCAAAAACTCCCAGCCAGTGAGAAAGTCGTAGAAATAGGCGTTTTCTGGTAGATAGCCGATGCGTTGTTTAACTTCGCGATCGCCCAAAGGTTTTCCCAGAAGTACCCCTCGTCCACCCGTAGGACGTACAATTCCCAAGAGCGTCTTCAACAGCGTCGTTTTCCCAGCACCATTCGGTCCTAGCAGCCCAAACGTTTCCCCCTGAAACACAGACAGCGTGCAGCTTTTGAGAGATTCGATTTTTTGATTCAGCCAAAATCCGCTGCGATAAACCTTTCGCAGTTCAAAAGTCTGTACTACCGGCTGACGGTAAACTGTAATCGATTCCCCTGACTTATCTTCAACAGAATTCATATTAGTTCGGCAAGCGATCGCATTCTCTACAATATTATTGATTCTCTATTTTGCCGATCGTGTCAGTTCAAGATAGAAAATGGAATGAGTAATGTTACGAGGGAACTGATGGAACGCTCAAAGATTGTGGCAATTATCGCTGGGGCAATTTCTATAATTCTAGCGATCGCTTATCTGCTGCTTGTTCAGTTACTAGATTTCCGGGGTGAAATGATACCCGCACCCCAAAGTCAACTACCGCCAGTCGTGCAAGTTGCCCAAATATCCGCGATTCAGCTTTTTTAGAGAGCAATGTCTAATCGGAGTTACGCCATCCTCGGAACAGGAGCGCTGGGGGGCTACTACGGAGCTAAACTACAACGAGCGGGGCTGAATGTCCACTTCCTGTTGCACAGCGATTACGAACACGTCTGGCAACAGGGTTTAGTCATTGAGTCCCCAGATGGCGATTTTACCCTCCCCCACGTTAACGCCTACCCTAACGCTGGCAAGATGCCACCTTGCGATGTGGTGGTTGTGGCGCTGAAAACGACCCAAAACCACCTGCTACCTGAAATGCTGCCATTTGCGATCAAGGATGATGGTGTTGTCTTGGTGCTGCAAAATGGTCTAGGCGTTGAAGAGAAAGTCGCCAAAATTGTTGGTTCGGAACGAGTGATGGGAGGCTTATGCTTTCTCTGTTCTTATAAAGTGGGACCAGGACACATCCGCCACCTTGACTATAAAGCGATTACACTTGGCGAATATACTCCCGATTATCAATCCGGCGGGATTACCGAGCGAATGCGTCAGATTGCCAGCGACTTTGAAAGTGCTGACATCCCTATCCAACTTGCTGAAGACTTGCTATTTGCTCGTTGGCAGAAACTGGTGTGGAATATCCCATATAACGGGCTTTCTGTGGTTCTTGACGCCACAACAGATGAGCTGATGAGCGATTTTCACACTCGATTATTAGCCGAGCAGTTGATGGGTGAAGTGTTGGCAGGTGCATCTGCCGTTGGTCGGATAATTCCTGATAGCTTTGTCGAAAAGATGCTCGATCATACGGCAAAGATGAAGCCGTACCGCACTAGCATGAAAATAGACTATGACGAAGGGCGTCCTCTAGAGGTGGAAACCATGTTCGGCAATCCCCTACGAACTGCACAAGCAGCAGGTGTTGATTTGCCGAAAATTGCGATGCTTTACCAGCAGCTAAAGTTTTTGGATGCTAGAAATCGCATCAAAACTTATACCAAGCAGTTGTAAGTTGCTGGGTATATTAGTTACGTTTTTCTGTTTAGAGCAGGTAAGAAAAGGTGGGAATTGGAAATTTTTAACTTGATAATTCCCCATCTCCTTGACGACAAACTCAAAGAGCAATTGAAAGGTTGAACAGCTAAAACCCAATACGGTTCATTTAGAGCTAAAAATTCAAAATCTGCGTAGGTTGGGTTGAGTAGCTAGTAGGTTGGGTTGAGGAACGAAACCCAACAAATGCTTATGCGTGTTGGGTTTC
>NZ_JBHZGO010000100.1:0-1043 GCF_042747725.1 Coleofasciculus sp. H7-2 | reverse complement strand
GGTACCCGAATCTCCGAGCTAGCCTGCGTTGGCGTGGTGATGACCTTATCCATTCTCTCTCACTATCATGCCCTCTACTCAAGAAACTATAAGAAAAGACCGGCAATTAGCATTCTGGCACAGAGGGGACCAACCCTACCCCAGCACAACTTTGCGGTCTCCTCCAAGCGCTTCAAGAACGCATGGAAACCTATGGCTTGCAAAGGGTGCTGGAAATCACCCAAGCGAATTGGTCCTTTGGTTTGTTGAAAGGGGGGTTGTGCGCTGATCGGTACAGAAACTAACGCTAAAATCTTTGCAAAAAACGGGTGTCCAGAATTAGTGCGTATAGCTACGTCACCGACACTTGCCAGGCGGCTTGCAAAAAACAACAGTTTGTTGGAAGGGGGCAGCAGTCCGCTGTCACAGCCCTTGTGAGTCACGAATTAGAGGGGAGGTTTTTTGGAAGCCTTAGGGTATAGAAAATCCTAATGTCTTTCACTACCCGCACTGAGAAATTGAGACATCCTCATAAACGTCATGTGGCTATTCTCTCCCGCCGCATTACCATCACAAGCGCACCGAAAATTGCAAAGAGCCACAGCCCCGACGCCGGTAAAAAAACCAAGCTAAGCGCTGGAACGATAAAAATCCACCAACCCAGCAACGGGGGTAGCTGCCCAGTTTTTTGATACGCCCAGTTGACTACATATCCCAGTAGGCAGACCGGCCACGAGAAGATCAGAAACCAAAAAGCGGCTATCGTCTCTGCTGTCCAGGTAAGGTTCAAAGCACCGCCCTGAAGGATTAAAAGTAGCCAGTCGCCAAAGAGTATAAAGCTGACTGCTGCGTGAATGGCTCCAAAAGCTATTAAGATGCTACCCACGTGTCTACTCGCTATAAGCTTCATGGTTGACCTTCCTTTCGGTGGGCTACCAATGGCTCTTACGAAAGTTTTGTGGTTGATGCATCGGGACTTGAAACCTAGCTGCGCAGCTAGCAGGATAAAGGATGCTGGATATTCTGTTCCCGGATTGCATCGTTGAAATGTTCGAGATCCACGA
>NZ_JBHZGO010000099.1:0-120067 GCF_042747725.1 Coleofasciculus sp. H7-2 | reverse complement strand
TGAGCAAGGATTTGACAATGCTGGCAAAGGACGTTAACATCAGTCATCATTTTTAGTTTGTGTGGGGGTAGAATACTACATTCTGCCCCCATTTTTTCCGTCTTAAGCTATCTTTCAACACTTCTGGGATAGCCCTACTAAGGAAGGGGGAATAATCTTCGCCCCTCTCCTTGTAGGAGAAGGGTTGGCGGAGAGGTTTTAACTCGACGCACTCGTATAAAATCGCAACGCAAACCGCCAGAAGACCCGCGAAGCGAATAATAGCGCCAACGCCAGAATCCCCGCACTCACCATCCAATCCACCTCAACTCGTCCCAGCATCGCCTCTGCTGGTATAGTCGTTAAAAACGCCACTGGCACTACAAAAGTAAAGAAAAAACGGTAAGCAGCGGGATAAGCAACCATCGGGTACCGCCCCGCTTCCAGAAAACCTCTAAGTACCTCTGTGACGTTGTAGATTTTCACAAACCAGATGCTGGTCGCTCCCAGCATAAACCACAGACTGTACAGAATTGCGAAACCGAATAGTAGCGGCATCGCACTTAAGAAATAGTCGTTTATTCTCAAACCCAACCGCGCCCCAGCATACCCAATCAGCACTCCTCCAAACACTAAATCTGGCAGTCCCCAAGGAGAAAGGGCGCGGGTAGAAAGCCAAAATTGGCTGCTGATGGGCTTAAGCAGCACAAAGTCTAGCGTCCCTTGCTGAACCTGATCGACAATCCGGTTTAAATTAGGCACCAAGAAGGTATTAGAAAAGCCTTGCAGGATCGTAAAAACTCCTAGCACAACCAAAGCTTCCTCCCATTTCCACCCTTCAAAGGTGTAACCATTGCGGTAAAACAAGGACAACCCAAACATACTACCGGCTAGGTTTCCCAAACTACTGAGTGCCGCTAGAACAAAATTAACCCGGTATTCAAGTTCGGCAGCGATCGCTGTACTCCAAAATAGCTTTAGTACCCGTAGATATCGTTGCATCTTCTCAAGGTTGCAAGGTGTGCCAATTTGAAAGTAACGCGATTTGTGGATAGCAACACCGCGCTTTAACCCTCACTCTCTTGACGCGGATCGTCCTTGGGAGGATGCCAGCCGCCTTGCACCCAAAATCGACGAGATTTCTGAATGAAACCATCATTATGAAACTCATCATTAAAGTCAAGTCGATTACAAGTAGCTCGACCTGTAGGGGTAATACCTAAAAATTTTTTATACTATCTGCTGTCCAGATAAAATGCTCTGCCCACTGGTGCTGACGAGGATTAAATAAGGGAATTTCTTCTTGAGTTTCAGTATCAATTCCGACTATAAAATTATAACGACGCTCGTTACAGCGACGACAAGCTAAGGCTAAATTTTCAATCTGATCAGACCCTCCCAAAGATTGCGGTAATAAATGCTCAATCGTGAGTAGAGCTGTACTCAAAAATTCAGGAGAATGGCAATACTCGCACAAAAACTTAGCTCGTTGCCGCACCAACTGTTGTATTTTGTTTGAAATAGTCACGAAGCAGCAATTTGGGCATTGATATAGGTAAAAATCATGTCTAATTCTCCTATCCCCTCCAGTTCAGCTGCTTCTTCTAACGTAAGCGAATCAGCCTTTTTTTTCTCTAAAAGTTCTTCCATTCGGGACTGGAGTTCTTCAGTAAACTTGAAAAGATTCATATTCTTAATTTTTTCAACTCGGATGCCAGTCGTTAGCCAAGATGAGGGTCTAATTACTACTGGGGTCATAGCATTTTTATAGTGGCTTTAGTTCTGTTGTACTATTATAGCGATCGCATCCTCACCCCATCTAGAAACGCGATCGCGCTTTTCCCCCTCTTGCTTCCTACGCCCCCATCCCCGAATACTGCTTCAAACCTTGCCGCCACATCCAACGATTCCAGACGAAAAACAGCAAACACCAACCAAACATTGCCAATAAACCCCGCCCTAAATCTACTGGCAACCCTACCAACAACGCCGCCGGGAAATGCACCAGATAGGGAAACGGCGTCCACAGAACCACTTCACGCACCGCTGGAGGAAAAACTTCAAGTGGGGCAACAATGCCAGAAAGAAACAGATACAGCAGAAACCAGAATTGCTCGATGGCGCTAGCGCGTTCCGTCCAAAAAGCAAACAGAGCAAAAGTGTATTGGATGAGAAAGCGGAGAGTGAAGGCGATCGCTACCACCCCGAAAAATAGTAAAATTCTCCCCACACTCGGCAACCAAATTGCCTTCGGGTAGAGCGTAAAAAACAAGATTACCAACCCCCCAATGAACGGGAAACGGGCAAGGCGTTCGGAAAGATGAGAAGCCACATGATGCCACACCGGGTCTAAAGGTTGCAGCAGCCGAGAAGACAACGTCCCTTGCACCACCTGCTTCTCAAATTCCCAAATCACCCAAACAACCGTAAACTGCCTAACCAAGAAAGCTGCAATGAAATAGCGGGCAAAATCTACTGGCGACAGCCCAAACCGTCCACCTTGCGCTGCTGCCTCCATCCAAATCCCCATCAAGATGAAGGGCACAGAACCCGATAGCGCCCACAAAAATAGCTCTGCCCGATACTCCAGCATATGAGCGTAATAAGCTACCAGCAAAGCTTTGGCTGTTCTCATTGCTGAACTCATACAACGACCCCTGCACGAAACACCTGACCGATTACTTCTTCAATCGGCGGCTCAGTCACTGCCAAATCCAATACATCCATTTCCGCCAAAATTTTAGCGACTGTGCGAGTCAGCGCCTCCCGCCGCACCAGCAACCGCACCACTTGACCTTCTACCGCTTCAATTTCGCCATAAGACTTTAAAGATGCCAAACTTCCCCTTTCGAGATCATCTTTGGGTAGCGGATGCGCCAACTCTACTTTCACTTCGCGGTAGGGGGCAAAGCGGTCTAGGAGTCCATCCAAACTGCCATCATAAATTAGCTGACCTTGATGAATCAGTAGCACCCGCTGACACAAAGCAGTGATGTCTGCCATGTAGTGGCTGGTTAAGAGAATCGTAGCGCCATAGAGCTGATTGTACTCCCGCAAAAATTTCCGCACCCCTACCTGAGCATTGATATCGAGTCCCAGCGTCGGCTCATCCAAAAACAGTACCTTGGGCTGGTGGAGGAGTGCTGCTAGCAACTCAGCCTTCATGCGTTCCCCCAAAGAAAGCTTCCGCACCGGCTGATTCAGCTTGCCTTGCAGTGAAAGCATCTCCGTCAGTTCCCCCACCATGCGCCGAAACTCTTTGTCGGGGATGTTATAAACAGCAGCGTTTATCCTCAGCGAGTCCATCGCTGGCAAGTCCCAGAGCAACTGCTGCTTTTGCCCCATCACCAGCGTAATTTGTTTCAAAAAAGACGCCTGACGCTGGAAAGGAACGTGTCCAGCCACCCGCACCACGCCTGCGGAGGGATGGATTAACCCCGTGAGCATCTTCAGAGTCGTCGTTTTTCCCGCACCATTGGCACCTAAAAACCCCACCACTTCCCCCGCTTCAATCTCGAAGGAAACGTCTTGAACCGCCTTCACCTCGCGGTAGGTGCGGCGCAAAAAGTGCTGTAATGTCCCCTTAAGTCCGGGTTCTTTGACCGCCACTGGATAGATTTTGCTCAGTTTCTCAGCCGAAACAATGGGCATTGTAATTCTTTTAGTTTATGGATCTAACTTCATAATCTCAAAGGTGACTGGTTGTTGCTATCCAATGGCAAGACTTAAACGGGTATCCAACATTACTCTCGATTCCAGGCTGAGCTTTCCCAATCCAAAGGTATTGACGTTTTTGTCTATCTACGTCATAAACTGCGACTGGCAGTTTGCAGATCAGGACTTACACAAAGCTTATACATATAGAGTTTTGTAGGGGCAATCCCCCTGTGGTTGCCCTCAGATGTGGTGATGTTGCGTAAGTCCTAAGATGTTTGGAGGGTTTCAGATGGATGATCTCAAAGAAATAGGGCAGGGGTGTCCCCCTGCCCTAGATAGCGCGATCGCCTCTCGTTAACTCATGTACTATGCGTAAACTCGACCGTTGATATAATAATCTCGCGTACCCTTGGCGTTAATGGCTTCTCCCAGCCGATTTAAAGCATGGACGTAAGCCGCTGTTCGCATTGGAATGGCTAGTTCCTGAGAAATTGCCCAAATTTTCTCAGTTTCTTCGACCATTTTTTCCATTAAGCGTTGATTGACTTCTTTTAGCGTCCAATAAAGTCCGCTGCGATTTTGTACCCATTCAAAGTAGCTGACTGTAACGCCACCCGCATTGACTAAAATATCGGGAAAGACATAAATTCCTCGTTCTTCCAGAATTCTGTCAGCTGCCGAACTAACCGGGCCATTAGCGACTTCAAAGATATATTTTGCTTTGATATCCTTGACATTCGCCTCATTAATTTGATTTTCCAAGGCGGCTGGAATTAGGATATCCACATCTAAGGTTAAAAGTTCCTCGTTACTGATGACTTCATGTTCATCAATGTGACAAACGGTGTCTTGGCAATAGAGGGCTTTAATTCCTTTGCTAGATAATTTGTATTGTCGAATTTTCGCAATATCTAATCCTTTTTTGGAATAGACTGCGCCTTGAGAATCGCTAACCGCAACGACTTTATATCCAGCTTTGGAGAGTAATTCTGCTATCTCTGCACCAGCATTCCCAAATCCTTGAACTGCTACTGTTGTCTCTTGAGGTAGTCGGTCAACTTTGCTCATGATGCTTTCAATGACAAAGAAAGCACCCGTGGCGGTGGCGGTATCTCTGCCTAAACTACCCCCCATTGTTAGCGGTTTGCCAGTGACAACTGCTGGAGTAATTTGACGGCGGATGATACTGTATTGATCCATCATCCAACCCATAATCATGGGATTGGTGTAAACGTCGGGTGCTGGAATATCTACGTCAGGACCAATAAAGTCTGCGATCGCATCCACATAACCGCGACTCAGCCGTTCTAACTCCATCTTTGAGAGTTCTTTCGGATTCAGCGTTATTCCCCCTTTCGCACCACCAAATGGTAAATTTAATACCGCGCACTTAAAGGTCATCCAAAAGGCTAAGGATTGCACTTCATCCATTGAAACATTGGGATGATAGCGCACCCCTCCTTTAGTCGGTCCTCTGGTATCATCGTAACGGACACGATAGCCCTGAAAAATTCTCAAAGTGCCATCATCCATCCGGACAGGAATTGAAACGGCTAAACTGGCTTTTGGATATTTTAAGTGTTCGGCTGCATCGTCGGAAATAGAAACAAATTTTAGGGCTTGTTCTAATCTTTGGCTAGCATCAGCAAATAACGAGTCTGACATCCCACGATTCCTCCTGTTGCACGATCAAGCTGGTATGCTAATACAAATTTCAATTTAAGAGAAGCAGAACGGTGCAAATTAAGGTGACTCTTTAAGGCTGGTAACGGATAATTTTCAGTAGTTTTTAGTCCGGTAGTCCCTGGTTTGTTGCCATTTCACTTTTGTGAAGCTACACATTAGATCGCCCCAACCCCTTTAAAAGAGGAGATAAGAAGAAGCTAAAGTGTCGCGGTGAAAAAGTGAACTGGGATGACGCATGACTAATTACCCATTACAAACCCTACAAGTAATGTTTAATTACACCACCTGCTTAAGTAGATCGCAATAGAAAACGATTGCTTTGGCTAGGGTTGTGAATTAAGTAGGCAAAAACTGCATCCCCCCTAAACCTATTTTTTAATAGGTAATCTTGCGAGTTGCTCATCGTCGAGTTTCTCAGCAAAGTGAGGATTTTTTGTTTATTTTTACCGACTTAATAAGTGTGCGCTTAGCAAGTATTGCAATTAATTTTCTTTCCTGAAAGACGCTTCACTTTCCCTATAAACATTAAAACACAAAAAAAACTGTATTATATGTAACATTTTAAGAATAAGCGACACAATTCCGGTTTAAGCGAAGCCTGGAGCAGCGGGTGAGGGGGGATCACCCATCAGCGCAGTCGCTGCTGATGAAATATCTTGGAAATTAGTGGCAAGCTCTCCATAGCAGTGTGAAACTGTAAACAGAGGAATCTTCTCATCTGTCCTGATGTCAAGCAATCAGTTCTTGTGTCGGCTGAATTCTTATGATTGAAATCTTAGCCGCACTCTCTGCGTCTGCGGCGGCAGGGATGAGAGTGGCTCTGCCCTTGCTAGTCATTGGTCTATTGCACAGTGCCAATCTCTGGTCAAGCGTGCCCCTACTGTCGCGCTTTCCTCCTCCTATCGTTTTAGGAGTGCTAACCAGCTGGTCGTTATTTGAGCTGTTCGCCTCAAAAAAGCTGTTGGGTCAGCGCGTATTGCAAATAATCCAGCTAGTTTTCAGCCCGATTGTGGGAGCCATTATGGGCGTTGCAGTTGCCCAAATCACTGGTGCTTCCACTTGGCTTCTGTGGATAGTTGCTGTGGTGGGCAGCTTATTAGCGTTCGTCCTCCAGCTAGTTCAGGTCGGCTGGTTCTACCGCTTGCGGCGTCTACCTCTGTGGGTCGTCTTTTTGCAAGATTTTCTGTGCGTTGTCTTGGTCATCTTCGCTTTCGATGCGCCCAAGCATGGAGGAATCATCGCCTTACTGTTGTTGTGGCTGGCTATTCGCAGCTCTAAGGAATGGTATCGCTGGTATCGAGGACACAAACGCTCTAGGGGAAACTATCAGCAACCCGACTGAAAGAAAACAAAAGTAAAAAGGCAAAAGAAAGGATTGTTTGTTTCTAGTTTTGCTTTTTTACTTTTTACTTTTCACATCAGTCCGACAAAGTGTAGAGGACCGCGACCGCTAAGTAACTCGATCACTAAGGCAATAAAGCCAAGCATTGCCAGACGACCGTTCCAGACTTCTGCTGCTGTGGTCATGCCCCACTCCCAGCGCTCTTGGGGATACATTTTGACTTTTTTCTTGAGCTGTGGGACTTGGGATAGCTTCAGACTGGGGGCGTCGAGGGCATCAACCACCAAAGTCGCCATTGCTTCAATAAAGCGGGGATGAGTATCTAGTGCTGGCACGCGGCGGAAGTCGTGGATGCCAGATTCTTCTGCCAGTTCGCGGTACTCGATGTCAATTTCTTGTAGGGTTTCGATATGCTCGGAGACGAAGCTAATCGGTACAACTAACAAATTTTCGACTCCCTCGGCTCCCAGTTCTTTTAGGGCATCTTCGGTGTAGGGTTTAAGCCACTCGACTGGCCCGACTCGACTTTGATAAGCCAGGGTGTGGGGATTGGGTCGATTGAGGGTTTGCATAATGAGAGCGGTGCAGTCCTCAATTTCTCTTTGATAGGGATCTCCGGCTTCTTCAACGTAGCTGACGGGAACGCCGTGGGCGCTAAAAAAGAGATGAACTTGGTCGGGATTGGCAAATTGGTCGAGTTCTTGGGTAATCAACTCAGCCATTGCTTGCAGGTAGCTGGGTTGGTGATACCAGGAGGGAATGACAGTGTATTCAATTCGGCTAAGTGCTGGGTCTTCCTGCCAGAGTCTTTCTAAAAGGCGGAAGCTGGAACCGCTGGTGCTGATAGAAAACTGCGGATAGAGGGGGAGAATTACCAGGCGCTCTATAGCGTCGCGCTTGATGCGAGCGATCGCTTCTTCAGTAAAGGGATACCAGTAACGCATCCCGATGTAAATATTCGCTTCTTGTCCTTGTTGCTGCAATTTTGCCTGAAGCGCTTCTGCTTGGGCTTCTGTAATCCGCCGCAGTGGGGAGCCGCCCCCGATTTCCCGATAGTTTTCTTGCGATTTCTTGGTTCTTAAGGTGGAAATCAGCCACGCTAAGGGTTTTTGTAACCCAGAAAAGGGTATGCGAATAATTTCTGGGTCGGAAAACAGATTAAACAGAAAAGGTCCAACATCCTCTAAGTCATCCGGCCCACCCAGATTTAGTAGCAAAACTCCTACACGACCCATAGCGGTTACAGTTTCCCAATCTTTCATTTTCGTTACTGATTTTAACAATAATATTCTTTTAAAGGTTCGGGTCTGCAATAAGAGATACACATTTTAACTAGGGGTGGAGTAGTGGCTACTATTTTAAGGACTTGGAGTTATCAACACCAGTGGCTGTATGATGCGATCGCTCGTTTGGCTGCTGTGAGTGTAGGCGGGGAAGCAAGATTTCGTCAACTGGCTTTGCAAGGGTTAACGATCGATTCAGAAACCAAAGTGTTAGACCTGTGTTGCGGCAGCGGTCAGGCAACCCAAATCTTGGTGAAATATTCCCAAGATGTCACGGGTCTGGATATCTCACCCGTATCCCTGGAACGGGCGCAGCGGAACGTCCCGCAAGCGAAGTATGTGGAAGCCTTGGCTGAAGATATGCCTTTGCTGAGCGATCGCTTTGACCTCGTGCATACCAGTGCTGCTATGCATGAAATGGAACCCGATCGATTGCGACAAATTCTCCGAGAAGTCTACCGGGTACTAAAACCGGGAGGCATCTTTGCCTTAGTCGATTTTCATCGTCCCACAAATCCGCTATTTTGGCCGGCAATCTCGCTATTTTTGTGGTTGTTTGAGACAGAAACCGCTTGGCAGCTGTTGCAGACGGATTTGCCTGGGTTGTTGGAGGAGATTGGGTTTAATCTGGTGGGAGAACCTACACTTCATGCAGGTGGAAGTTTGCAGGTGATTCACGCCAGGAAATAAACCGCTCCAGAACGCCAAGGACACAGAGCTAGAGGGAAGCAGCACTTCTACTCTCCATTCCCAGATACACTAATTAGCTGCAAATGAGACGCCTTCTCTTGCCTCAGAAGCGGCTACTCGCCACCAGAAAATCAAGGAAATATATCACGATGAAAAGCGAAACAATTGAGCTGTTATCGAGCCGGGAGTTGGATAAAATGCGTCAGGCTGGACGCTTGGCGGCTGAACTCCTCCACTATCTAGAACCGATGGTCAAGCCAGGAGTCAGTACCCTAGAACTCAACGATGAAGCTGAACGCTGGACTTTGGCTCGCAAAGCTAAAAGCGCCCCGCTTGGCTACAAGGGGTTTCCCAAGTCTCTTTGCACCAGCATCAACGAAGTGGTCTGCCACGGCATCCCCAGCGCTAAACAGGTTCTTAAAGAAGGTGACATCATTAACATTGATGTGACGCCGCTGGTGGATGGCTACCACGGCGATACCTCTAAGACGTTCTTTGTGGGTAAGCCCTCACCCATTGCGAAAAAGTTGGTTGAGGTGACGCTGGAGTGCCTGAACAGAGGAATTGCTGAAGTCAAGCCGGGGGCGCGGATTGGCGATATTGGGGCAGCGATTCAAGAGTACGCTGAAGGAGAAGGTTTTTCTGTGGTGCGGAACTTCGCGGGACACGGCGTTCACCGCATTTTCCATACTGCACCAGAGATTCTCCATTATGGTAGACGCGGAACCGGGAAGCGTCTGAGACCGGGCATGGTTTTTACGATTGAACCGATGATTAATGAGGGAACTTGGGAAGTCGAGATCCTCGACGATGGGTGGACGGCTGTCACACTAGATCGAAAGCTCTCCGCTCAGTTTGAGCATACAGTTGCTGTCACCGAGGAAGGCGTCGAGATCCTGACCCAAGGTTAAGATTAGACGGTTCCTTGATAAAAGGTTGCTTTGTCGGGCTGGAGAATATTGCTGGGAACTTGTGAGGAGCGTAGATGCACTAGGTTTTGACGAAAAAATCTAAAATTGTCTTGCTTCTACCGACGTTGTTGTTGTAATTCAGCTTGTGCTTCTAGTTTGTTGATGCGCTGCTTGAGTTCGATGACCAGAGTGGCTAGGCGGTCAAACATGGGGTCTGCTGAGGCGGGTCGATTGGCTCTAGGGGCAATGGGAGGCGCTGGTTTAGTGGAGCCGGTTCTTTGAGAGGTGGACTGGTTCAGTCCTAATACCTGCGACTGTAGCTGGTTTATTTGCGATCGCAATTGATAAGTTTCGGCTTCCAATCTAGAAATCCGCGATTCCAAGTAAGATGTTTCTTGCGCCAGTGTTTGTTTGGGCACTAGAGCAATTCCCAACATGATGGCAAGACAAAGCAACTCTATTTTTTTGAACATACATTATTTATCCTCCCAACTGCGTATAGCTATAGCAATCCTAAATGATTCGCACTCTCCCTGTAGAGACGCGATTAATCGCGTCTCTACACTAAGGCGAATACTCGCTTATGCTCACATTAAAGCACTTGCCCAAAGGAAGTGCGATCGCCAGCCTTGGCTACAATCGAATTGATTTGTTAGCTACAATACGAGTCGCCAGTAGGCATTAGCCATGACTGAGAACAAAGCATTGATAAATGAGACTGAGATAGAACAGTCATCTGATTTATCGACAGCTGATTCAGCCGAAAAGCAGCGATCGCGCTAAATTAAGTCAGAGAAGGCAGGTTTTGTGGGTGTATCGATTGATTCAGGCGCTGGGACTTTCATCTTTCTAATTTTTGATTTTTTGGTTTGCGTCCAGCTACAGACATCACGGGCTAGCTGTTTCCCATTGACTGCACACTCAGAAGCTTTTTTGATGAACTCTTCTACCGATATACTCGGTTCGCCCGGTTGAGACTTCACAAGACCATGAGCGCATTCATTCCGGTCGTAGCTCCAAAGCCTCACAGCGTCAATCAAATCTTCCCTAGTTTTATACGGAACTATTTCATCCCGCCTTTTCCATTCCTGAATCAATCTTCCGAGAAAAGTTTCTTTATTTGTAAACTGATGAGTTTCGCCTGCTTCTTTCAGTTTAACAATTAAGTAACTCAGAAGCCGATCTGAGATGATGCTTTCCGCAATCATAATTGATTCTAGGAAAAACTCTTTTTTAATTGCCTCCTCCATGCGCTCAAAAGCAAACTTATAGGATTGAAATTTGATGATATTTTTGGTTGTTTCAGCTTTCATCCTATTCACCTTTGCTAGAGTCGGCAATATGGCACCCCGAACAGATCGGCAAAATTACTCAAAAGTCAGGTTGTATACTCAGCGTTAATCTTCACATAGTCATAACTCAAGTCGCAGCCCCAAGCGATACCAGAACCAGAACCATTCCCGATGCTCAGAGCGATCGCCACTGTCTGTTCTTTGAAATTGGTAGGCGATGCGGGGCGACTAAACGCAACAGGTTGACCCGACTCTACTTGCATGACATCATTGCTGGAATCAGTGCTGAGTACCTCTTTTGCCGACGCCGCCGCCGCTTGTTTTAAATAAGCACTCGCCGCCGCCCGATCGAAGGGCAAAGGTTGACCATTTTCCATCAATAAGAAATCCCCTAGCTGAATCCGGAGATGTTCTTGATCGAACAGCACCCCGGAACGACCCGCCGCTGCTGCAATTCGTCCCCAGTTGGGATCGCGCCCAAACACTGCTGACTTGACTAAGGATGAACCGACAACCGTTTTGGCAACCTGACGGGCGGCTTTTTCATCGGACGCGCCGGTAACTTGCACTTCAATTAAGCAGGTAGCCCCTTCGCCATCACGGGCGATCGCTTTCGCTAAATATTGGCAAACTTCAGTCAGCATCGCCTCTAATTTCTCGGCGTCTGGCCCCATTTCGGTAATTGCCGGGGTGCGAGATTCCCCATTTGCTAAGGCGATCAGCGTATCGTTGGTACTGGTATCGCCATCGACGGTAATTTGGTTGAAACTTTGGTCGGCGGCTCGACTCAGCATTTTTTGCCATAGGGAGGGAGCCACCGCTGCATCGCAAGTGACAAAAGCCAGCATCGTCGCCATGTTGGGATGAATCATACCAGATCCCTTTGCCATGCCGCCGATTCGCACCGGGCGATCGCCAAAAGTTGTCTCTAGTGCAATCGATTTCGTCACTAAGTCGGTGGTGACGATCGCTTGTGCGGCTGCATCGCCCCCAGTCTCAGAAGCGGCGGCGACCAATTTAGGAATCCCATCCCGGAAGGCATCCATCTTAATGCGTTGCCCAATGACGCCCGTGGATGCCAACAAGATAGAGTCGGAGGGAATTCTCAGCGCCTGAGCTAACATTTGGGCGCTTTCAATGGCGTCAATCCAACCTTGGGCACCCGTGGCGGCGTTGGCTTGCCCAGCGTTGCAGAGAATCGCGTGGGCGCTGTGTTTGGTAGAGAGGTGCTGACGGCAATAATCGACACAGGCGGCGCGTACCTGACTGGTGGTGAAGACACCCGCTGCGATCGCTTCCACCTCCGAATAAATTAACGCTAAATCCGGTAAGCCTGAAGGCTTCAGTCCGGCGACGATTCCAGCCGCCCGATACCCTCTAGGAGCCGTTACTCCACCACTAATGATTTGCCAGTTTGTCATCACTCCCCCTGAAAGCTAAATGATGCAAATTTTAGCAATTCTCAGGGCTGCGGTGAGTGTTACTGAGTCATAAATTAAATTGGGAGCGATCGCGCAAGTAGATGCCAATACAGTTCACTCCCTTTCTACTTGGCAATTGTTGAAAGCGATCGCCCTTAAAAACGTAAGATTTCTCTTTCGTAGTTTTCTGGAACTGGCTCTATTTCCCACACCAATCCTTCTCCGGGTGCCAAAATGACATCAACGTAAAGCTGCTCTACAGCAGTCGTGGCAATATCTGCGTTGTTTTCAAAGGGTTGTAGGTCTTCAGTCAGCAGTCTCAGGGTAAATCCACCGGGAATGCTCGTGACTATTGATAAATTTCTTAGCTCAAAGCGCCACCTTCGCTCCTCTGGATTGCCTAGAGGGATGACCTGCAATTCATATTGTTGACCGGCAATCACCAATTGGCGAGACAGTGCGGTGGGTGTCGGTGTGGGTTCTGCGCTTCTAGCACCGGCAAAACTCGGTTGAAACTCAATCCGTCCCCAACCCAGTTGCTGTCCGACTTCTGAGACACCTATCCGGAGCCATTGCAGAATTGACCACTGCTCCGGTAGTCCTTGCCGTCGTTCGTACAACCGCTCTCGCCAGCCGCCATGCTCTAGTAACGCTCCCCAGATGGCAAACGGCACTTCTAGCCGAGGCGCTGCAATCGCAGTATTTGCTAAACGCTGGATCAAATTTTCTGCTTGCGTTGATGATAAAGCTGCCAAAGGTGCAACAGAAGCGCGGGTTGCTTCTTCCGGGCATAGTTGACGCGCCACCCACAGGGCATTGATGTCTGAAATTACGTCGCTTTCATCTAGAGAATAAGTGCGATCGCTCGCATCATAATTTCCTCTCGTCTTTAGCTGTTGATGAGTGCAATACCCCCAAATCCTCACCCACCCATCATCCGGCTCGACTTGCACCGCTAGGTAATAATCCCCAACCCAACTGGGTATATCTACCCATTCTTGCGGCACCCGCAACTCGCTCAAGTCGATTGCTTCGCTGGCAATGAATACGAATCGCGTTGTCCCTAATTCAATCGCGGTTCCATTCACCACTTCCCAGCCGCTGGGTAAAGCCGCAACACTAGGCCAAGCTTTGGCTCTCGGTTCGTACTCTTCTCGCAGCCAAGGTAAAATTGCACTTAGGGAAATTTGATTGAGATAAGCATTCCAGCGACTACTGAGTGTAGAAAAAGATTGGCTTTGTTGTTGAGCCTGATTTTGAGCGGTTGGCGATATTTCTAAGCACAGTTGAGTCGGATCGGCAAATGCAAATAAGGCGGCGTCATACGTCATAGGGGCTGCTCCCTGTGGGTTAGGGTGTCAGGATGGCTGTAGTGGATTTTGAGCCATTCTTCCAGCACTGCACTGGTATCTTTTAGTACGTCTGAGGTTAAGGCAATATGCAGGGTGTTCTGACTCCATTGAGCCAGTGCTAGCAGCAAGGATTGCCGCGCCTTAGAAAGCCGACGAGAAACGGTATATTGCTGGATCTCCAACTGCTGGGCAATCTGCTGTTGATTTAGCTGCTGAGTGTAGTACATCTGCAACAGTTGTTGTGCTTGGGATTCCAGCTTGGCAACTGCTGCGACTAAAACCGCGTTAATTTCAGCTAGCTGAGAATTGCGGCTTTGTTCTTCTTCTTTGCTAATTATTTCGGCAAGTAAGGATGGAGATTCAGTTCCTGGCAGAATCTCTAGGAATTCTCCAAAATCTTGTCCTTCTCTGGGAGTATTGAGGGAATTAAACGTGGGATAGAGATAGTCTCGTGCAGCTTTAGCACAACTCAGCAGCCACTTTTCCAACGTTTCAGGAGGAGATTCTGCGCCTTGTCGTTGCGAATTGTAATTGTACAGCGCGGCGATCGCGTTCCAAGCCGTGCTGTCTGGTTTAGGAAGTTTGCGACTAGCGATTGGCGTGGGGACATAAACCGCCTTGAAACAGTTCCAAGCGAGAACGTAACTAGCGATCGCTTGCGAAGATAACCCCGCTGTTTGCAAAGCCTCAATGAGTCGCTTTTGGCTAATTTTACGCAACAATCCCCAAGGCGTGCAGATATCCACTTCCCCGCGCTGGCGCAGGTTTTCGCGGATCAGATTGCTAAAAATGGCACTAGCGTAATTTTTCAGCGCAAAACCTTGGCTGGGGTTAAAGCCTTTGAGGACTTTATCAACTTGCGCGATCGCAATTTGAAAACAGTCGGCGACAGTATTCTGTCCGCTGGAAAAATTCGCAGCTGTTTTTTGAGCCACCCAATAGCAAGCTTCTTGAAGATAAGCGACTAGATGCCATGTTCCAGGGGAATGACTCATTTTGGGCGATCGCGCCAGACTCTCCCCCTGAGATTGCCTTTCCTTGTACCAGTAAAGCACCCAAAAGTTTTCTGAAGTTTCCGGTTGTGGCAGCTGACTCATGCAACCCAGCATACTTCGCCGCAGTTTGGCATCTGTCACCCAACCACTGAACCGATCCGCATCAAATTGCAAGAACGTCGAAAAAATTTCAATGATGTTTTGCCGAGTGTGCATAAAAAATCGCCAGCCGACATAGAGAACAACAGACGGGATTCAACAACGCTTCCCGAACTTGACTACAGGAACTCAACAACGTTCCTCAAACTTTACTACAAGGAAATAGCAAGATGGTCAGGCTGAATTTTCGTTTCCTCTTTCTCAGTGCCATTAT
The DNA here is from genome assembly GCF_042747725.1 of Coleofasciculus sp. H7-2. Classification (NCBI taxonomy): domain Bacteria; kingdom Bacillati; phylum Cyanobacteriota; class Cyanophyceae; order Coleofasciculales; family Coleofasciculaceae; genus Coleofasciculus; species Coleofasciculus sp. H7-2. The sequence goes on along the minus strand of NZ_JBHZGO010000099.1, from coordinate 105,086 downwards.
GACAGTATCGACTGCATCAGCGGCGGTCGCTCAATTATCCATTCCCTTAACACCAAGCAACTTCAAACTCAGCCAAGCACCCAGCTTTAATTGTGGTCCGCATACTCTCACTTATGTTGTCAAACCTCTCGATCGACGTGAAGGAACTGGCGTGCGCTGCGTCAAGATGAGTGAAGGTAAGCCGGGTAGTAGCATTCCTAAATTGGCGTGGTACGGCGAAGGAAATTGGAAAGGTGCAACTTATCGCCACGTTGGTCACGCCTTCTACAGAGGTCGTAATCTCGTTGGATTCGCTTCCGATATTTATGGAAACGGAGAAAACATTAACAACAATTTTCCCGGAAATTTGTCAATTCAAGTCGTAAATTCAACCACAATTCGGGTCACAGGTGCGTGGAATGAAGAATGGAACCTAGTCAAAGCTGCAAACTATAAACCTCTGCCAAGACCCCAGACTTGCGGTAAATACTTCGACGAATATAAAGTTTCCGACCTAACAGGAACTCGCCAAGGTTCTGGCTTACGTTGTTTTCTGCGAGTAGGTCCCGGCAATACCACTTGGTTTGGCAACGGTAATTGGGGAGGTACCACCTACTCTCACCTAGGGACACGTTCGTTTAACGGTTACGGTGCTGGTGATATTTGCGCTTCCGGTTTCGGTCCCATTTGCAACACATTTGGTTGGGGTTCTTTGAAATTTACGAACATTGCACCGAGTGGATTTAATGTAACGGGTGCCTGGAGCGAAAAGTGGCAATAATTTCTAATTGAATCCCCTAGTTTTAATTTCAACTCCCTCTCATCTAGAGGGAGTTGTTTGTATTACTATTCTCGTGCAGAGGCTAGATATAGAATCGCGCCTTGAGCTATCTTATGTAGAGATAGCGATCGCCCTGAATGGAATACTAGGTAACTATTTGTTACTCGATAACATCAAAGGTTGGAAGCGTTAGCTCAAAGGCGAGATTTTTTCGGTAATTGCCTTCTTTATGACAGGCAAATCGATTGTCAAGAAATGTTCCCAAAAATCTTGAATTTCCCCTACTACACCGTCTATAGAAACTTCCGGATCAATAACTTCCATAATCGGCTGCTTGATAATATAGATCCAACCTTTCTCATTTTCCGGTTTGACTGCGGTAAAACCTGCAATATTATATGCTGCGAGAGCATTGTAGATATCTTGTCTAATTGAAAGATTACCTGGTCCAATTGTCAGCACAAGTATAACCTCTGAGGGTTCAACTTTGAATTCAAAACGTAAAATTCGCTTACTTCCTGCCCAATTATTGCAAGTTCTTTGGAAGGGAAAATCATCCCATTCAGCAACACAAAAGCGAACTAAGTTCTTGGAATTAGAATAAGAGTCTAGCCTCAAACCATGTGATTCAGCGTCTTGAATCAACTTCTTTGCAAAATCGGCAACCTCAGAAGCTAAATTTGGGCGATGCTCATAAATGAGATCGAGAGCTTGCTTATGTTGCTTATAGATTTTCCGACAGAGTTCAGCGATTTCTGAGTCTTTCGCGATATGTCTTCTGATTAAACTGCTGTAATGGCTCATCAATGTATAAATTTCAGAACCGATTGTGGATTGATACCTTCGGCAAGTATCGTCAATTAGTTCAGCAATTTTATCGTAGCTGTGGACTAACCAAACCTTACTGTCATCCTCAGATACTGGAGTCTGTCCTTCGGGAGTCAGATAGATAAATATATGACGGTAGCCTTTAAACTCTTTAAGGATTATTTCTCGGTATCGACGCAATTGGTCTGAATGTTCCTGTGAACCGACTTTATTTTCGATTACGCAGACAACTCGGCTGCTTGGAGAATATACTAAAACATCAATATTTTTCCACTCTCGACGAACTTCGGCATCTAAAAGGTTAGCAACATCAATCTCGACCGGACTGACTTGTGGCTTTTCAACATTTAAGAGGATTCGCTTGAGAAACCGCTTAAGAAACGTATCCCCTAGGCGATGTGTCCCAGAGGGGTTGAGCAGAAATGCTAAAAAGTTAGAGTGTCGAATTTCCTGACGGACGACCCCAATTGCCTCAAAAATATTGAACTGAGCTACCAACGTTTCTAGCTTCTCTAAATCTTCGTTATCAACTACGAACTGCTCCAGAGCAGTTTTATCCTGCCTATCTATCCGAATTTGGGGTTATGAATGTTATTGAAGATACAGTACAATAAACACTGTATTAAAAACTATTTTAGCTCTCACTACACCCTGGCGAAATTGGACAAAGTTACTCAAGCCAAAAGCCTCTTGACAGATACCTGGATGTCTGGAAATGGCAAAGACGCGATCCTAAATGCTGGCAATTGAATCTACGGATGCAGCTACATCTAGAAATGCCAATGCGTCAATCATCCCCTCATTTAGTGTAGATTTTGAGGCATACTGCCCATCTTCAGGGTCTCGAAATACTATAACTTATTCTCTTCTTGAGGTTTACAACCCAGTATTCAGGAATATTGACTTCAGCATAGACTTTACTTTTAGTCTGCCAATCCTTGTCTAATGTGGAATCTGAGTATTCAATCAAGCAAAAAATATTTTCAGGATAGGGGTGAGGCTCTAGGTATTCATGCTCCAAGCGTTGCACAATAGCAATGTCAGGCTCAGGCTCGGATTCATTCGGAAGGGTAATTGTCTTACTTGGGCAAATCATTGCGCGGTAAGCGAAGCCATCCCCAAAGGGCTTATCGCCCAACGAGCAAGTCAGATATTCTCCTGCTTTACTGCTGAAATAGGCGTAGGGTTCTCCTTCCAGCGACATCTCTACAATTTCGCCTTTGAGTAGTTCCACTACACCAATCGTTTAAAATACCACCGCAGCCATGCGGTGATAGTTATCCACAGAGCATTTGGCTATCGTTACGGTCATGGCGAATGCTTCTTCTCAGCTAGGCGATCGCTTTCTTTTGGATATTCTCACTTCACAGCGTAATCTACCAAAGTCACCCGTCTGTCTATTGCACTAGGCGGGAATTGACGATAACTTTAGCTCTCCCTACAGACTGGAGGGATGAAGGAATTCAGCATCAGCGATCGCCTCAAGTTGAGGAAATTAGATAAACCTCATTAAATAGGTTAAATAAGCAAAACTTAATTGGGCTGTTTATACGGTTGAGCGATGACATCCAAGGAAATTTCTATGATTACCATTGGATTTTTCATTAACAAGTCTGCCTGATTTATGCAATTCGAGCGATCGCGCTGCCTTTAGTTAGCTTTTATCGCAAATTCAGGAGTTTAGATAATCACCCATTAATCAGCCTATTAGTTTAGCTGATTATGCGTCTAAATCTAAAGAAAAAATTTATAAATACCATTGAAGATTCCACTGATAAGTAACGCTTTTTAGCTATGCGCTCACTGATTAAGGTGATATATTTACTTTTAACGCAGAGGGCAAGCAGCGTTACCTGACGCAGAGAAGCTAGCGCGACTAGCCTCAGCAAGTTTTCCTAAAGCTAATTGCCGTAGATCTATCACTAGGTTTGCGACTTGGTTGTAGCAAACAACCGTCAATTTTAGTGCATTAAACCTTTAACCATTGCAGGAAATCGGTTTGTTATGCCTCTAATTGGCATAGCTTTTGCGTTCAAAAAGCGTTCTTTTGATTAAGATAGCTTTTCTGTTCAAAATACTAAACAAGATTGTAGCAAGGAGACCTTATGAGCGAATTTTCTAAACTTTCACGCCGCAAATTCATCCTAACTGCTGGAGCCTCCGCAATGGGGTCTTTATTGCTCAAAGGCTGTTTAGGAAATCCTCCCGAACCGGGAAACAGCACTCAAGCACAGACAACTCCTGGTGCTGCTCCTGCCGCTAATATTAGCCCAGAACAAGCTCCGGAAACGACCAAAGTAAAACTAGGATATATCCCTATTGTAGAAGCAGCTCCTTTTATTATTGCTCAAGAAAAAGGCTTCTTTGCCAAGTATGGCATGACTGGAGTCGAACTTTCCAAGCAAGCTTCCTGGGGTTCTATGCGGGATAACACCGAAATTGGTTCAGTGGGTGGCGGGGTTGATGGTGGTCAATATCAGATGCCAATGCCGCATCTCATTACTGAAGGTTTAATCACCAAAGGTAATCAGAAAATTCCCATGTACGTGCTGGCTCAGTTGATTACTCATGGAAATGGAATTGCGATTGCTAGCAAGCATCTAGGAAAAGGTCTTGAGGTGAAAATGGATAAGGCGAAGGCATTTTTTGACGGACTAAAATCCGCAAAAACTCCTTTTACCGCTGCTTATACTTTTGCACAAGTTAACCAGGATTTCTGGATTCGCTACTGGTTAGCTGGAAACGGCATCGATCCAGATACTGAAGTTAAATTAATTCCCGTACCCTCTGCTCAAACTGTTGCCAATATGAAGACGGGGACGATGGACGCTTTTAGTACAGGCGACCCCTGGCCTTATCGAATCGTTAAAGATAAGATTGGCTTCATTTCAGCATTGACAGCGGAAATTTGGAAAAATCACCCCGAAGAATACTTCGCCCTGAGAGGAGATTGGGTTGATAAAAATCCTAAAGCAACCAAAGCGCTTTTGAAAGGCATTATGGAAGCGCAGCAGTGGTTGGATAATTTTGATAACCGGAAAGAAGCGTCTGAAATTCTTGGCGGACGAAATTATTTTAATCTTCCAGCCGAAATACTGGCAGAACCATTCCAGGGTAAATACGATATGGGCGATGGTCGCATCATTGATGATAAATCAATGGCATCTTATTACTGGAAAGATGAAAAAGGAAGTGTTTCTTATCCTTATAAGAGCCACGATCTTTGGTTTATCACAGAAAGCGTCCGCTGGGGATTTTTGCCTGAATCTACATTGGCAAATGCTAAAACCCTTATTGATAAAGTCAATCGGGAAGATATTTGGCGAGAAGCTGCCAAAGAAGCCGGAATTTCTGCTGCCGACATCCCTACAAGTACGTCTCGTGGCGTTGAAGAATTTTTTGATGGTGTCAAGTTTGACCCAGAGAATCCCACAGCTTACCTGCAACAACTGAAAATCAAGAAGGTGAAAGCTTAGTCGGTTGTCAGCAGTTAGTTGATAACCAACAACAGACAACGGACAACAACCAATAGACCAATTACCCATTAGCCAAGTTTAAGTTTAGGAGAACACTGTCCATGACAACGCTACAAAGACGTGCAACTGCTTCCCAGAACACCTGGTTATCCCGCCTGAACAAACAATTTCCCGACCTGATACCGCCATTTATTGCGATCGCTATCTTCCTCCTCGCGTGGCAGCTGTTTTCTTGGACTCCGGGTGCGACACTACCAGGCCCCATTCAGGTTATCAAAGACACTTGGATACTGATTCTGTATCCCTTTTATGACAAAGGTGGTACGGACAAAGGCTTGTTTTGGCAGATTCTCGCCAGCTTACAACGGGTAGCTATTAGTTACTCCTTAGCAGCAATTGTAGGCATTGCCTTGGGCATCTTGATTGGTACGAATAAAATGATGTCCAAAGCTTTAGATCCCATCTTCCAGTTATTGCGAACTGTACCGCCTCTAGCTTGGGTACCAATTTCTTTGGCAGCCTTGCGCCAAAACGAACCAGCCGCCCTTTTCGTGATTTTTATTACGGCAATCTGGCCTATCTTGATAAACACCGCTGTGGGAGTGAAGCAAATTCCTCAAGATTACAACAACGTCGCCAAAGTTCTGCAACTTTCACGGAAAGAATACTTCTTCAATATTCTCATCCCTGCTGCTTTACCATACATTTTCACAGGCTTGAGAATTGCGATTGGTTTGGCTTGGTTGGCGATTATCGCAGCAGAGATTGTGATGTCAGGTATTGTCGGGATTGGCTTCTTTATCTGGGAAGCTTATCAGAATAACGCAGTTAGCGAAGTTATCTTGGCTTTAATCTACATCGGTGTTGTTGGTCTGCTGCTAGATAAAGCGATGGCTTGGATCGAAACGCGGATTTTACCCGAAGGACAGAAGTAGAGAATGGGTAATGGGTAAAAAGCGACTACTTACTACCTATTACCTACTACCAATCACCCATCAGTCATCACCAACTTACTAATTATCAATCACCAACTACCATGAGCGTTTTTGTTGCCGTTGACCAAATCGATAAGGTTTTTTCGTTAGCCGGAGGTGGCACCTATGTCGCCCTCAAAGGAATTGACCTCCAGATAAAAAAGGGAGAATTTGTTTCTCTGATTGGTCACTCCGGTTGTGGTAAATCCACTTTGTTAAACATGGTGGCGGGTTTAGATTTGCCAACGGAAGGTGTAGTGACGCTGGAAGGACAACGCATTACTAGACCTGGCCCTGACCGGATGGTAGTATTCCAAAATTATTCCCTATTGCCTTGGCGCACAGTACGGGAAAATATTGCGTTAGCTGTCAACTCGGTAATGAAAGATTTGCCAGCCGGGGAACGCAAAGCAATCGTCGAGCAGCATATCGATATGGTAGGGTTGCGTCATGCTGCCGATAAACCACCCGCTCAATTATCCGGTGGAATGAAACAAAGGGTAGCGATCGCCCGCGCCCTCGCGATTCGTCCCAAGTTACTGCTACTCGATGAACCGTTTGGTGCATTAGATGCGCTGACGCGGGGTAACTTGCAAGAACAGCTGATGAGAATCTGCGAAGAAAACCAAGTCACCGCCGTTATGGTGACTCACGATGTCGATGAAGCAGTGCTGTTGTCTGACCGAATTGTAATGCTCACCAACGGGCCAGAATCCAAGATTGGTCAAATTCTGGAAGTTGATATTCCTCGTCCCCGCAAGCGGATGGAAGTCGTAGAACATCCCAGCTACTACAGCTTGCGGAGTGAGATGATTTATTTCCTCAATCAGCAGAAACGGATTAAGAAAATTCGGGCGAGGAAGACGGCAGCGATCGCGCGTCACGGACTAGAAAAAGTTAATCTTGATATTGGCTTCTTACCCCTAACCGCTTGTGCGCCTCTAGCGATTGCAAAGGAAAAAGGCTTCTTTACTAAGCATGGACTGGATGAAGTCAACCTGATGCGCGAAACCAGCTGGCGGGGAATCACCGATGGTATAACTGGCGGATATTTGGATGCTGCCCAGATGCCCTCCGGAATGCCCATCTGGTTAACCCTGGGAGGTCATGAGAACCGCCCGGTTCCGGTCGTCACCTCCCTGACCATGACCCGCAACGGCAACGCCATCACCCTCGCCAAGCGCTTCTACGAGCAAGGCGTGTACAGCTTATCTGATTTTAAAGATTACCTGCGTCGCACTCCCGGTCAGCACCGGATGGGAATGGTGCATCCCAGTTCCATGCACAACCTGCTGCTGCGTTACTGGCTGGCAGCTGGGGGCATTGACCCCGACCGCGACGTATCCCTCAAAACCATCCCTCCCGCTCAAATGATCGTGGATTTGCAAGCCGGAACGATTGACGGTTACTGCGTCGGGGAACCGTGGAATCTCCGCGCCGCCGAGGAAGAAATTGGCTTTACGATTGCGACAGACTTAGAAATTTGGCTGGGACACCCAGGCAAAGTTCTAGGGGTGCGGGAAGACTGGGCAGCAGCTTATCCTAACACCCACATCGCCTTAGTGAAAGCTCTCTTGGAAGCTTGCAAATACTGTGCAGATACGGCGAATGCCCAAGAGATTCGGGAGATTTTGGCGCGGCGGGAGTATGTAAGTACCGATTTGGCTTACATCCAGATGGGAGAACCAAACTTCTCCGCCTGTAGCTTAGACCATCCAATGCGCGAGTATGCCCATCACCAGTTTTACGGCGAAGGTGGAGTCAACCGTCCCAGTCGAACTGAGCAACTTTGGATTATGACGCAGCTGGCGCGTTGGGGCGATACTCCTTTCCCTAGAAATTGGGTAGAAATTCTGGAACGAGTCTGTCGAGTTGGTGCGTTTAGCACAGCAGCGCGAGAACTGGGTCTTGATATTAGTTATACTCGCGGCGCAATTCAACTGTTCGATGGCACTCCTTTTAACGCCGATGACCCGATAGCCTATCTCAACAGTCTGGCGATTAAACAGGATTTTTCAGTTGCGGAAGTGGTCATCGATTCAAGGACGAAGACAGCAGCCTAATTAACAGAAACCCCGGCGAATGTAATTCGCGGCTATACAAACACCGCTTACGCGGACTGAATTTAAAACTTGCGAAAGTAGGTAAAGTCTCGTGTAGCCGCGATTTCTAATCGCCCAATTTTGCTCCCACAGTTTATTTACCCTCTCTACAGCCATGCAAGCTTTTAACTTTCAAACTCCAACTTCTTTCACTCAAAACTCAAAACTCAAAACTCAAAATCCTAGTTCTCCATTTTTGGTGATTGAAAATGTCTCCAAAGTTTATCCAACGCCAAAAGGTTCTTACACGGTGCTGGAAGACGTTAACCTCACCGTACAGCAAGGCGAGTTTATCTGTATCATCGGTCACTCTGGGTGTGGCAAATCAACGCTGCTAAATATGGTGTCGGGTTTTAGTACGCCCAGCAGCGGCGAGGTGCGGGTTGGCTCTAAGCGCATCACCCAACCGGGGCCAGACCGCATGGTAGTATTCCAAAATTACGCTTTGTTGCCTTGGCGGACTGCTTTTGAAAATATTTACCTAGCAGTTAACGCAGTTTATCCTAATAAGCCGGAAGCTGAAAAAAGGGCGATTGTAAGAGACCATTTAGCAATGGTGGGACTCACAGAAGCTGCTGACAAAAAGCCGCCCCAACTATCCGGCGGGATGAAACAGCGGGTGAGTATTGCCCGTGCTTTGGCGATTCGTCCCCAAGTCTTAATTCTAGATGAACCTTTTGGAGCGTTGGATGCAATTACTAAGGAAGAATTACAGGAAGAATTGCTGAAAATTTGGAACGACAACCGAGCGACTGTATTAATGATTACTCACGATATTGATGAGGCTTTGTTTTTATCAGATCGCTTAGTAATGATGACGAATGGCCCTCATGCTAAGATTGGCGAGGTGATGGAAATTCCTTTTCCACGTCCGCGCGATCGCGCCCGAATTATGGAAGATCCGCAATACTACAAACTGCGAAATCGCGCTTTGGATTTCCTCTACAATCGCTTTGCTCACGACGAATAAAGCAAAAGGCAAAAGGAAAAATAACGCATCTTTTTTCCTTTTGCCTTTTACCGCGTTAAGTATAAAAAATACTAACGGTTTTAAAATAATCTGAATGGTGTGTCTATAAAAAGAGATTGGCAAAATGTGGATAAGCAAGAGGTTAACAAAACAAATTAGAGCAGCTTTCAAAGATGAAAACTTCCTGCACGGGCTGGAAAAGATAGAGGGCATTGTTTCTAAGGTTCTTTCAGTTGCTATGATCTTAGTTATCCTGGTAGCAATTTGGAATCTAGGAGTTGTTTTGGTAGAAATGCTAACTGGTCAACCAGATGAGCCTTTCACGAAAACATTATTCAAAATATTCGGACTGTTTTTGAATGTTTTAATTGCTCTTGAAATTTTAGAAAATATCACTGCCTATCTAAAAAAACACGTTATTCAAGTTGAGTTAGTAATTGTTACTTCTTTAATCGCCGTTGCTCGAAAAATTATCATTCTAGATTTAGAAAAAACATCAGGAGTTGATATAATTGGGTTGGGGATTGCCCTTTTATCTCTTTCAATTAGTTATTGGATTATTCGCTACATGAACGCCAAGTAGCCTCGCAAATAAGGCAGTTTGGGAACTGGAGATTTGCACCCTCACTAGCAGATTAAAGCGCAGCTAATGCAAAACTTAAAGCAGGTGCTAACTGAGCCTGGTTAGGTTCCATTAAATCTTCAGCGGAATTCAGCAGTGGTGGGCAGTCGGATATTGGGGGAAATTTTAACGTTATCACCTGTACTTTGTTCGGAAAAAACCGTCAATCTAAATTAGTAAAAATATTTCCTATGAATCGCAGCTTCTCCTCATGTTGGAGAAGCTGTTTTTATTTCTAAGTCTTTAAAATAAAGTTTAAATTTCCCTAATAGCATCCTAGCTAATATAGATTACCGAAAATAATGCTGCATAGGTATCCTGATGGCTTTTGGGAATACTGAGCAGGTTAGCACAACTATTAAATATCCAAATCAGCCCAGGACGAAAAAAGGAATTCCCCCCGCCAGTAGAAGCCAAACTACGAGAAGAATTACGCATATCCAGAAGGTTTCTGTAGCTACAAAGAAATCCAAGTATGGCTCAAAGCGATCGCTTCGCGCCAGACTCCGTCCTACGCGCATCCGTGCTAACAATTGCACTGTCCTGATTAGCCTGAACGGGTGAATCAGGACAGTGCATACAAAAAGCAAGCCAAACCTATGTAGTTAAGGAAAGGGTTTTAAAGCAAAACAGCGTTATTGCTAGAGTATTTCTGCTATGTTGAAACGTTACCTAATCGTGGCTTCTAGTACAGCATTGGCTATAGGTTTAGTAAATCCAATTGCAGCACCTCAAGACTTTACTTGTGCTGCGGAAAGACAGACACAAATTGCCAAACCAGAAAGCTCATCCGCGTGTTTCGTCGCACCTGCACCAGCAGACCGAAGCGCACCCAATGGTAGACACAGAGGAGGTGCTAGCCGGGTTAGGTTCCATTAAATCCTCAGCGGAATTCAGCAGGGGTGGGCAATCGGATATTGGGGTAAAACTTAACGATCTCACCTGTACTCCGTTAGGAAAACATCGTTCATGTAAGCAAATAAAACGTTTCATCTGAATCGCAGCTTCTCCTCATGTCGGGGAAGCTGTTTTTATTTATAATTATTGCAAATTTAAAAATTTTCCTGATAGCATCCTAGCTCAAACTGCATAGAACAACAGAGGTCAACCCTGAAAGACTATCCAAATCTCGGATGTGTTGGCTCCCTTTGAGCAGTTTGTTGCGTTTCGCTTACGCTCTACCCAACCTACGATTTTTCTGCATAGAACAACAGAGGTCAACCTATTCAGTGAATGAAGAGGTTCAAACCCGAATGCACGATCATTTACAGGAGAAAAAAAAATACTTGCGCGATCGCTTGTTGTCATGACTGCAATTAGTGCCACAGTTGGTGTTTTCTTGAGCCACAAAGCGGACTGTGCTAGAACTGAATCTATAGCAATCCTATTTGAGTCGTGAGATGCCAGCGGTTCAGATCCCCGACTTCTTGGAAAAGTCGGGGATCTCGCCTTCACGAGTAGCTAAAACTTTTTTCTAATTACCAATCCCTAAAAAAATGTCTCCAGTCAGCGTTGGTACCAGTCGCTCAACGCTTGCCTTAGAAACTGGGCAAGCGAAACTTTGGTTGCTATTGGTGGGAGTAAATCAATACCGGGATGAGCGATTACCTTCTCTGCGCTACTCCGCAGTGGATTGTCAGGGATTGGCAGATGCGTTGGCAGGCGCAACTCAGGGATTTCCGCAAAAGGAAGTGAGAATTCATCACGATTTTGCCGCCCAGTTGCCCCAGTTGGCATCGGTTCGTACCAGTTTGCAGCAAATTGCGGCGGCGGCTAAACCACAGGATACGATTCTGTTTTATTTTTCGGGACACGGGATGCTAGAACCGTCTAGGGGTGGAGTTTCTGCGTCCGGACAGCAGGCGGTTTTGTGTCTTGCCGATACCCAGAAGGACAATTTACTCGGTACGGGTTTATCTTTGCAGGAACTGTTGCAGGGGTTGGGAAATAGTCTCGCACATCAGCAGCTAGTGTGGCTGGATGCTTGTCATAGTGGTGGCATGACATTATGGGGGGCGAGAGGAGAACAAGCAGAATCATTGCCCAATCCGACACCCCAACTTGTGGAAGTTTTGCGACAACGGGCGCAAAAAAGTAAAGGGTTCTATGCTTTGCTGTCTTGCGATCAAGCGCAACAATCCTGGGAGTTTCCAGAATTAGGGCATGGGGTGTTTACCTACTATTTAATGCGGGGATTGCAGGGTGAGGCGGCAGATGCACAGGGCGTCATTGAGGCGGATGGGCTTTACCGATATGTTTATTATCAGACGCTGCAATATATAGATAAAACGAACCAGCAGTTGCGGTTGATTAACCAGCAGCATCGCGGTCGCGGTGAAAGTCAGTTGCATCCAGAATATCCCCTACAAACGCCGAAGCGGATTGTGGAAGGGGTTGGTGAACTGATTCTGGGACTTAAACCCGTGGGTGTGGCATCGCCCTATCCGCGACAAGCACTGGTGGTAGAGGGACTGGCTAGCAATCAGATTACTCTTGCGTTGAGCAAGGTGCTACGCGGTGCGGGTGGCTTTGAATTGGAATACTGGTCTCGACGGGGAACTGATGGATCGGATGTACGGGAAGCGATCGCTAAGTGCTTGCGATCGCGTAGTGTCTCCAACGGAGAATCGCCTTTTGTCTTTGAAACTGAACCGACAACGGCTTTATTGTATCTGCGCGGACACATTGAGGAAACTGAAGCTGGGGAGGCGATGTTGGTACTGGGAGATGATATTCGCCTGAGTCGTTCTTGGTTGAGGCAACAGCTACGTCACTCTACGGTTACTCAACACATTATCATTTTGGATTGTCCGGAAGGGATATACCAGCAGAGGAGCCGAGAAGATTACCAATCCTCTTGTTCAGATTGGGTAGAAGATTTGCAAGTTGGCTCAGAGCAAGGACAGTGTATCATCGCCGCGATCGCTCCAACGGATGCCCCAGAACAATTCGCCCAAGCTTTACTTGATACTTTAGTTGCAGCTAATCAACCAACTGGGTTAACAGCAGCCGGGTGGATTACTCAATTACAAGTTTCCTTGGCAGGAAGCGGCATTCCGTTTCAGGTTTGGCTATCAGGCGCACAGGGCGTCATTGAAGTTTTTCCGGGAAATACGCGATCGCGCGGCATTGAACAAACAGAAGGTTTTGATTTAGGACTCTGCCCTTACCGGGGGTTGAGAGCATTCGGGGAAGAAGATGCACAATACTTTTACGGTCGAGAAAATTTAACGCAGCAACTGATTAACCACCTGGCACACCGATCGTTTTTGGCGGTTGTCGGCGCTTCTGGCAGCGGTAAATCTTCGGTGGTGCAGGCGGGATTAATCGCTCAGTTGCGGCAGGGTAAACAGCTACCTGGAAGCGATCGCTGGTGGATTCGGCAGCTAATACCAGGCGCACGTCCCCTGGAAAATTTGGCGCGGCGGCTGGTCGATCCCGGTACGGACAGGGAAAAAGCCTACCAACAACAGCAACTAGAAGGAATGTTGTATCAGGGGGTAGAAGGCTTTGTTTACTGGGTGCGTAGCCGAACTGAGCCAATGGTAGTTTTGGTGGTGGATCAGTTTGAGGAATTATTCACGCTGGCTCCAACCGAAGACACAGAGCGCTTTTTAGAATTGGTGATGGGGGCGGTGAACTATGCAGGCGATCGCTTTAAGCTGATCCTCACGTTGCGGGTAGACTTCATCGCCGCTTGTTTAGAAGTCCCGGCACTCGCAAAAATTTTACAGCAGTCGAGCGTATTGGTTCCACCCGGTTTAACGGAGGACGACTATCGCCGCGTTATTGTTAATCCAGCGGAAAAAGTCGGCTTAAAAGTAGAAGCAGATTTGGTTGAAGTTTTATGTCAGGAGTTGTATGGCAGCGGTTCCCCCCACGCGAGTGCAGGCGATTTACCTTTACTAGAATTTGTTTTAGAGCAGTTGTGGGAACACCGTCATGCGGGTGAATTAACGCTACAAGCTTATTTTCAGAAAATTGGTGGACTCAAAGGAGCTTTAGAGCGAAAAGCACAAGCAGTTTACGATAGTTTAGACCCGGAGGCTCAAGGTTGCGCTCGCTGGATTTTCTTGTCGTTAACTCAGCTGGGAGAAGGAACAGAAGATACTCGACGGCGGGTATTTAAATCAGATTTAGTGGTGGAGAAATATCCAGCAATCTTAGTGGAGAGAACGCTGCAAGTCTTGACGAATGCCAAGCTGGTTGCGATCGACTTGGAGGACGATGCGGATGCGATCGCGCAAAGTCGGGGCGAAGCACCAGAGACTTTAGATGCAACTTCTTTACAATTATTGAAACAGGAAGTAACTGTAGAAGTTGCCCATGAAATTTTAATCCGCCACTGGTCAACATTGCGCTGGTGGTTGGAGGAAAATCGGGAGCGATTGCGACAAGAACGCCAGATTGAGCAAGCAGCTCAAATATGGCAGCAAAGTGGTCAACAATCTGATTTTTTACTGCGAGGAGTCCGGCTAGCGGAAGCCGAAGAAATTTATATCAAGTACACGGATGAGTTATCTTCAGATGTACAGCGATTTATTGAAGCTTGTCTAGAAGAAAGACATCAGCAACAATTACAGGCAAAAAGAAGACTGAGACAGGCTCAAGCTGCTGTTGTAGCGATTAGTGTCTTAGGACTTGCTGCTTTTGGTTTCGGCGGCTTGGCTTTTGGGCAAAAACAAGCGGCGCAGGTGCGGGAAATTGAGGCATTAAATGCATCATCGGAAGCACTTTTATTATCAAATCAGCAATTAGAAGCGTTGATTGCCGGTGTTAAAGCGGGGCAACAACTCAAGCAAATTTCTGCACCTGAAGTTACCAAAGTGAGAACGGTAGCGACTTTAGGACAAGCGGTTGAGGAAACGCAAGAGAGCGATCGCTTGCAGCAACACACTCAAAAAGTGAATAGCGTTACTTTCAGTCCCGATGGGAATTTTCTGGCTTCTGCTAGCGATGACAATACGGTGAAGCTTTGGCGTCGAGATGGCACGTTAATCAAATCTTTAGAACACAAAGAGAGGGTTATCAGTGTCGCTTTTAGCCTAGATGGTAATTTGATTGCTTCTGCTAGCGCCGATAAAACTATCAAACTCTGGCGTCTTGATGGCACATTACTGCAAACATTCACCGGACATGGAGATTGGGTAACAAGTATCAGTTTTAGCCCAGATGGTCAGTTTTTAGCATCTGCTAGCCGTGACAAAACGGTGAAACTGTGGCGTCTTGATGGCACTTTATTCAAAACATTGAACGGACACGCTGGTTGGGTTTGGGGTGTGAGTTTTAGTCCAGATGGCAAGATTCTCGCTTCTGCCGGTGAAGATAAAACAATCAAACTGTGGCGCAGCGATGGCACGTTAATTAAAAGTTTTACAGGACATAGCGATCGCGTTACTCATGTCGCGTTCTCCTCTCAAAATATCCTCGCCTCTGCCAGTGGTGACAACACGATAAAGCTTTGGAATGCTGACGGCAAATTATTGCAAACTATTGAAGGTCACACTAATCAAGTCAATAGCATTAGTTTTAGCGCCGACGGTCAACTCTTAGCTTCTGCTAGTGCTGATGGTACCGTAAAAATGTGGAGCATAGATACTAAATCTAGTCCAGAAGCAACACTTGTAAAAACCATAAAAGCGCATGGCGCAGAAGTTTTGAGTGTAAGTTTTAGTCCTGATGCTAAGAAGCGGGATACGCCCCTATTGGCTTCTGCTGGTGCAGACAAAACTGTTAGAATCTGGACCATTAATAATATGAAAACAACATCCGAGGGTGGCGTTTATAGTGTGAGTTTCAGTCCCGATGGCAAGATGTTTGCTGCTGCGGGTTGGGATGAAACAATCCAACTTTGGCGTCGAGATGGCATCACCGGGAAAGCGTTAATTAAAACCCTGAGCGGACATCAATCTACCATTACCGCTGTCGCTTGGAGTCCTGATAGTAAAGGTGGGAAAACCTCGCCCCTACTGGCTTCTGCCAGTGCTGATAAAACAATTAAGCTGTGGCGCGATGGGACTTTAATTCAAACATTGACAGGACATACTGATGGGGTGACTAGCATCAGTTTCAGTCAGGATGGTCAACTGTTGGCTTCTGGTAGTGCCGACCAAAAGATCAAGCTGTGGCGTGTAGCAGATGGCACATTAATCCAAACATTAAGGGGACATAGCGATGCGGTAAACAGTGTCAGTTTCAGTCCTGATAGCCAATTTCTGGCTTCTGGCAGCGCTGATAATACTGTGAAACTATGGAATATAGGAACTAAAAAAAATGCAGAAGGAATGCCTGTAAAAAATTTGCAGGGGCATGGCTTAGCAATTTCATCTGTTGCCTTCAGTCCCGATGGCAAAATTCTTGCAACCGCAAGTTGGGACAACACGATTAAGCTTTGGAAAGTCGCAGACGGCACCCCGATCAATACGCTTGCAGGACATAGTGACGGAGTGACAAGTATTAGTTTCAGTCGAGATGGACGAGTGTTGGTTTCGGGCAGTGCTGATAACACGATTAAACTTTGGAATATTGCCGATGCCACCCCGATCAAAACACTTCTTGGACATTCCGGAAAGATTAGTAGCATCAGTTTTAGTCCAGATGGCACATTGATTAGTGGAAGTGAAGATAGCGGCGTCAGGTTATGGAATTTGGATTTAGATAACTTACTGACGCGAGGATGCGATCGCTTGCGTGATTATCTGAAAACTAATCAAAATGTGAATCGGAGCGAATCTCATCTATGCAATCCGACGTAACACTTTACTCAACGTTTTCTTTTTAATCAGCCCCCTTAGTAGCTACCTGCACCTTCTCGACGTTCCGGATATCCCCGATCCGGTGGGTTGTATGCTTGGGGCGTTTCAGTAGTAATGCTGAAAGCGGTTTTGGCGGTATTATTTTGAGAAGGATCTGAGTTGGCTTGAACAGATGGATTAACTGAAGCAATTAGCCCTAAAGTCAGTAAGGAAGTAAATACAAGGGAGAAATATTTTGTTTTCATGGCTCCCTCCGAGCGAGAAACAGTAGCTCACTTGAGCCGTAATGATTAATAGGTTGGTTTCTCAGGAGATATGCATTGTCAGAAGATAGACAAAGTTACTGAAGGGAGCATCCCACTTTGGCAAATATACCTTTACTGAGAGAATGTAGAGCCAAAAACACCAAGGTTCGCGTAGGCAAATATACCTCTGCTGAGAGAATGTAGAGTGAAAAACACCAAGGTTCGCGTAGTTCGCGTAGGTTGGGTTGAGGAACGAAACCCAACTTTGGCAAATATACCTTTGCTGAGAGAATGTAAAGCCAAAAACACCAAAGTTCGCGTAGGTTGGGTTGAGGAACGAAACCCAACAAAACATAAGCATTTGTTGGGTTTCGTTCCTCAACCCAACCTACAATTATTTTTAACCGAACCGTATTGGTTCAGATCCCCGACTTCGTAAGAGTTGCCCTAGGATATCGCCTTCACGAATCATTTAGGACTGCTATATGCAACTGATAACTAAAAGCTAAAAGTAGTACGAATTGCTCCTACAAAAATATCGTTATTTCTGGAAATGTGTCCGGGGTCAGTAACGATAAAAAAGCCTGGAGTTATGGATAGATTATCACTGACGCGAAAGCGATAAAAAACCTCGTAATGCAAGGAATTTCCATCATCTACGTCCTCAATTAGAAGACCTGCATTCAGCCTCGGCGGTTGACCAACTAGAAAAGCTAGCAAATCTCCTTGTCTGCCAAATGGATCGGAGAAGCCTAAAGAAAAAAGGTAAGTGGTGGTTAAAGCCAGTGCATCTGATTTTAGAGAATTGGTTAAAATTGCACCGCCCCAAGTCCCAAAGGTAATGTTAGGATTCAATCGCCATTGGAAAGTAGCGCTGACAGCATGAATTTGGGAAGGCTCATTGAAACCCCCAGAAACATCGGCATTATTGCTACCTGTAAAAGTATCTAATCGACCATCGCTGGAATAGGCATTTACATAAGCTAAACCAGTGATGATGCTGGAGCTGGGCTTAAGTAAAAGCTGTATTCCCAAAGCACTATGCTCCGATTTAAATAAACCTTCTTCGCCATTATTAGCATTTCTGGTGCCATAGGCAAATTGCAAGCGAACTTTATTTGAAAGCAACCAATCAAAGCCTACCCCAGCATCCAAATTCCCAATTTTAAAAACGGGATTTCCTCCCGCAAAACGCGAAATGGCTCCCTGTCCAGCATCAGAGTAAGGGGTATTAAGACTGAGAACACTGCTTAAGCTAAAGCCGACAGGTTTCAGGGTAAAAACAACGCGATCGCCAAAACCAGCAAATCGATATTCCAGCGAATTCAGCTCAATCTGATTGTCCAAATCTGCTTGATAAGAAAGCAGAGCCATATTGGTGTTGAGCGACTCAAAATTTGTAAAGCCACGATTAGCAAAATTACCCGTTGCTAATCCTAATCGCAGTACATCTTTACCTGTGAAAGAAGAAAGGAGTTGCAATTGTGTCAGATGAGTGAGAACGGTGTTACTTTCTCCTCTTCCGGGAGGGTCGCCTCCAGCAGCTGTTTGCAATCCTAAGATGACTTCTCCCCCCAGAACTGTAGTTGTAGAAAACTGGTGCGCTTCTAAGAAAGTAGTTCGAGCTTCCAGATTATCGATACGACCTCGTAAAGTAGCGAGTTCAGTCGCAAAATCTGTTTGGAGTTTTTGCAGTGTTTCTAAGTCTTCTTTACGGACTTTGTCGATTAAACTAGAAGCAGTTATTTCTCGAATTTTTTCCAAGGTTGCATTCAATCCAGCCGCAAATTCATAGCGACTTAAGGCACGGTTTCCCCGAAAAGTGCCATCTGGATAACCAGAGATTGCGCCATAACGTTCTACAAGCGATCGCAATGCCTGATACGCCCAGTCACTCGGTTGCACATCCGACAGTTGAAATACGGGTGTCACCTGCTCCATGCTGCTGTCAGGCGAACCTGGTTCCGGCTCCTGTACCTCATTCTGAGTGAGAAGATCGGGTGAGACTGGATCGGTAGCATTCGGCGCGATCGCTTCTTCTGAAGTCGCCTGCACGATTTCGTCGGTGCGTATTTCGTCAGCGCCAGATGAAATTGAGCTTGCAGTTACAGGAGTATTGTCTGCAATATCAATCGGTTGAACCGGTTCGCTTTTAGGCGTTCGTGATGAGGAGACGCGAGAAGACTGTTCTGGAGCGCTGGATACACCACTCTGCGGCAATACTAAGGGTGTAATCCGCCGCTCATTTTCCTCGGTTGCTGGAGAATCTCCAAGTGGGATTAGTCCATCAGTCGGATTTGCCGCGATCGCTGGTTTAGATAAAAATAAAGCTGATACTCCGAATAAGAATAAAAAATCTTTAGTGTCCACAATTTTACCTCACACCTGTTAATAGAAACGCAAATTTCTCTGCCCTGATAATCTGCTGAAAATTAGTTATCTATCAGGTGCAATCCCAGTTGTCAGCGTTCCCGGAAAAGAACTGCCGACATTAGGTTCTTTCCCTCCTACACCAAAAACCTGAATTTTAGTGACTGTACCATTAGCATTGATAACTGTGGCAGATGCATTATTGCCACTCAAACCAACCGAATTAGAGACACCAGCATTGTTATTAATTGTGGTGGATTGGGTATCGAAATCTACACTAATGCTGCTGACTGTTCCATTAGTAGCCGTAAAAGTAGCAGTATTTTCACCCGTTCTTGTGAAAACTCCAGTAGTGACGCTTGGGTTGAAAATCAAAACGGATGTTTTTCCTTTTTGTCCATCGAAATTGCTATCCCCACCAGTCAGGGCATCTCTTAAGAAAGTTGTTTCAAAACTACTGATTCTTCTCGCTTGATTTCTGACTGCTGCCAACGTACTAATCCGAACAATATTGAGTGTCTGCTGAACCGCATAAGACTCTTGAGCAACGATACTTTCTTGCCCCGGCCCCAGACCTGCTGCTAGCGTAATCGTGCTATAAAACCCCTGAAGGTCAAATTCTACTGGCTGTCCCACCCCGCCCGCTGAGGCGACTACAACCTGCCCCCCTTTCAAGGAAACGGGATTGCTGCCTGTAGGAGTCGCTATTGTTACACCATCAGTGAGGGCAAAATGTTGTGCCGTGTTAGTAGCAGCGTTGTACACGACCATGACTGCACTGCTACCCTGCGATGGTGACAGTGGTGCAGCGGGGGTTGCTGAGGTTGCTAACGACTGAAGCTGGATTGTACTGGTTGGCGTTTCCACAGTCGTCACTGCACTTCCGGGTGGATTAATCACTAAAGCAATGCCATCTTTCAGTTGTAATACTGTTTCAGTAGCAACGCGATTTGTGAGTTGAAAGCGGCGCAGACCTGGCTTAAATAGGAAGGTGGTACTCTGATCGATTCGCGCCAAAGAACCTTCATTAAAGAGTAGTTCCGCTCTCGCACGCGCCGCAGTCCTTAGGGCATCTCTAGGCGCTAATATATCCGCTTTTTTGGCAGGTCGGGCTGGCTTGTTTCTTAAGAATAGTTGGACATTATTTAACAGTTTGTAAACTTCAGCACGGGTGAGTTCATCTTGCTGAGCCAGTCCCGGAGCCATTCCAGACAGCCCTAGGAGACTGCTAATAATTAAACTTAGACTTAATGACCAAATCTGTCTTGCCATCGTTGCATACCTTGAATGATGAATTTAGGTCGGCTAAGTAAGGTGGGTAATGCCTACTAAATACGCAAATTATGAGTATTTTTACCCTACAACTACTGAGTAATTGCAATGGAAAAACTACTAAAAGTTTTCCAAATACTCAGTTAAAAAGTTAAACTTCTTTAACAAATAGAGAATACATCGCTTCCGCTCTTACTCAAGATATTATTGTAATTGTTTATACAAATATTCTCTGTAGATGAACGCGATGCTGCTCTCGCAGCCGCAACGCTTACGCATCACCGACTACTTCCTAATACATCCAATTCTTCATACAGCCGTTTCTTCGGGAATTCGGAAGATTTTAAAGAATCGAATGATATGCTCCTGACTGTCTGGGTGCTAAATTGAGCAAATAGCACAAGGCTGAGGCATATTCAGGTAAAGCAAGGATGGAAACTTTGAAAAGATTACGTGTAGCAGGGATTGTTTTGGTAATTATAGGCGGTTTCTTGCTCAATCCTGCTGACACGGGACTAGCGAATACAATTGCTTCTGATAACGCTATTTATCAGGAACGGCGCAACCATAGCTCAGAAGGGATTGGCAAGTTTTACATGGGTCGAGAAATCGCCAAAGTGATGGGACATGAGGGAGCATTTTGGCTGGAACGACCGAGTCGAGAAGCTGAGGAGCGACCTTCTAAAGTGGTGAATGCCCTCGACTTGAAACCCACTGATATTGTGGCAGATATCGGAGCCGGGACAGGATACATGAGCTTTCGCATTGCTCCCCTCGTGCCACAAGGAAAGGTGCTGGCGGTGGATGTTCAGCCGGAGATGCTCGATATGATTAATTTTATGAAAAAGGAGGAAAATATTACGAATGTTGAGCCGATTTTAGCTAGCATTAAAGACCCGAATCTGCCGACAGCAAGTGTTGATTTAGCGTTAATGGTGGATGCCTATCACGAATTTGAGTATCCCAGAGAAGTGATGGAAGCACTTGTGAAGGCGCTTAAACCAGGTGGACGTGTAGTTTTAGTTGAGTATCGTGGTGAAAATCCGTTTATTTTGATCAAAGCGCTGCACAAAATGACTCAGAAGCAAGTGCGTAAAGAAATGTCGGCGGTGGGTTTGCAATGGGTGGAAACGAAAAGCTTTTTACCTCAGCAGCATTTGATGGTGTTTCAGAAGTTGGAGGGATAATATAATTTTGGGCTTCTGCTGCTATAGCAATCCTACTTGATTTGTGAAATAGTCTTTTTTAACGAACCGCAGAGGACGCCAAGGACGCAGAGAAAAGAAATACGAATTATACAAATCAGTTAGGATTGCTATATATTTTATCCCGCTAACCCCCTTTTTAAGGGGGGTTGGGGGGATCGATCGAGGAAGTTGGAAGCTTACGATTTTCTACCAAACTTCGTTTTTAAATCGTTCAGTGTGGGTGATTTTTGCTGGGTGCGATCGCTTGTTTTTTTGACACTACTTCCACCGCTTACCTCGCCTGCTGATTTCATCGACAAACTAATGCGTTTCAATTGCTCGTTGACTTCCAGCACTCGCACTTTCACGACTTGTCCTACTTTGACAATTTGCTTTGGATCGTCTACAAATCGGTCAGAGAGTTGCGAAATATGCACCAAACCATCTTGGTGAACGCCGATATCGACAAACGCGCCAAAGTTGGCGACATTTGTCACAATACCTTCCAGTTCCATGCCAATTTGGAGATCCCTTATTTCTTTGACTCCCTCTCTAAAAGTGGCATACTTAAACTCGGCGCGGGGATCTCTTCCCGGTTTTTCCAGTTCGTTGATAATATCGCGCAGCGTCGGTTCGCCGACGGTATCGGTGACGTATTTCTTCAAGTTTGTTGACTTGAGTTTTTCTGCAACCTGCGTAATTTGCTCCAACGGCACATTTAAATCTTTAGCGATCGCTTGTACAACCCCATAACTCTCAGGATGCACGGCTGTATTATCCAAAGGATTTTCGCCAGCGCGAATCCGCAAGAAACCAGCCGCCTGTTCAAAGGCTTTTGGACCTAATTTTGGTACTTTCATAAGTTCCCTGCGGTTTTTGAATGCACCCTGCTTGTTGCGATAGGTGATGATATTTTTGGCAACCGTTGGAGTCATCCCGGAAACAACGGTCAAAAGTTCCTTCGAGGCGGTGTTCAAATCCACGCCGACATAGTTCACGCAACTTTCTACCGTCTCATCTAGCTTCGTTTTCAGTAATTTTTGATCGACATCGTGTTGGTACTGTCCGACGCCAATCGATTTGGGGTCAATTTTGACGAGTTCGGCTAAGGGATCTTGCAAGCGACGACCGATGCTGATAGCACCGCGAACGGTAATATCAAGATCGGGAAATTCTGCGATCGCTACATCACTAGCAGAATAAATCGATGCTCCCGACTCATTCACAATTACTTTAATCGGTTTGCGATCCATCGTCTTGAGAATTTCTGCAACGAACTCATCCGTCTCTCGTCCGGCGGTACCATTGCCGATAGCTATCAGTTGAATATTGTACTTTTCAATCAATTTCTTGAGAGTGCTGGCAGCCTTCAATCGCTGCTCGGCTGCTTGATGGGGAAAGACAGCCTGGTATTCTAAAAATTGTCCCGTCTCATCAAGAACGGCAACTTTGCAGCCAGTCCGAAATCCCGGATCGATTGCCAGCGTTGGCTTCATCCCCGCTGGACTCGACAGCAGCAACTCCCGCAAATTGTTTTCAAATGTCTTAATCGACTCGACATCTGCATAAGCTTTTCTATCAGCACGCACTTCGCTAATCAGGGAAGCTTTCATCAAACGGTTGAAGGCATCTTTGAGCATTCCCCGATAAAAATCTCTCACCGCCGGGACTTTCGTTTGAATTTCCTGCGACTCTAAATAGGACAGTACAACTTCTTCATCGAAGGAGAGTTCTAAGTTCAACACTTCCTCCGTCTCCCCTCGCAGCAGTGCCAGCAAGTTGTGCGGCGCAATATTTTTCACCGAAGCCTGGAAATTTCGGTACATCTCAAATTTGGTAGAACCTTCGGGATGATTATCTTTGATGTGCGAGACAAATACCCCTTCGTTCATCAAATAGTCGCGTAAATGCGATCGCACCTCAGCCTTCTCTGACACCGCTTCCGCCAGAATGTCAGAAGCACCTTTGAGCGCCTCCTCCACCGTCTTCACTCCCTTTCCTTCAGAAATATACTTTGCCGCCTCTTCTTCCAGGGATGCAGGCTTAGCAGTGCGATTGTTCAGCGACTTGATAAACTCTGCCAGGGGTTCCAGTCCTTTTTCCCTAGCGATGGTGGCGCGTGTCCGTCGCTTCGGTTTGTAGGGTAGATAAAGATCCTCTAGTTCGGTTTTTTGCACAGAGGATTCGATTTTAGCTTTCAGCTCATCGGTAAGTTTACCTTGGGATGCGATCGCTTCCAGTATCGCCGCCTTGCGCTCTTCCAGCTCCGTCAGGTATGTAAATCGCTCCGACAGGTTGCGAAGCTGGATTTCGTCCATTGTGCCAGTCCGCTCTTTCCGATAACGAGCAATAAAGGGAATGGTTGACCCCTCAGCGAAAAGTTCCAGCGCACTTTGCACCTGAGAAGGTTTGAGGGAAAGCTCTTGTGCCAGTAGTTGAGGAATGTTCAGCATAGCGTGTGAGTTCAGTCTGCCTTTCCAAGGATAAGCTGAGACTAACTAAGATAGTATCGCTCGTCTAAAGCAAGTAGGTATCCGCTCTTTCAGCAGCCACCATGACTACACCACTCCTAGACAAATCTACCCCACAGCCAGAGCAATTTGTCCGGCATGGTCTAACTTGGCAGCAATTTAAAACAATTCAAGCCAGTTTTGAGGATGTTCCAGGCGTTCGCCTCTCCTACCTCGATGGAACTTTTGAGCTTATGACTATTCGTGAACCCCATGAAGTTGTCAGCACTATCTTAGGAGTGCTGTTAGCGCTCTACTTTGCTGAAATCGGAATAAACGTTTATGGCACTGGTAGTGTCACCCTTGAAGCTGTGGAAAGCGCTTCAGTGGAACCGGATCTTTCCTATTATGTGGGAGGAACTGAGGGCAAAGACTACCCAGATTTAGCCATTGAAGTAGTCTATACCAGTGGGAATACTAAAAAACTAGAGAAATATAAGCGGTTTGGGGTTAGAGAAGTTTGGTTTTGGGAAAATGAACAGCTTTTTCTCTATCGCTTGCAAGAACAAGAGTATGAGCAAATTGCCCAAAGTGAGTTTTTCCCCGATTTAAATCTAGCTTTGTTGTTGCGGTGTAGCCTGATTCATTTGCGGGAGAAGAATATGACACAAGCAATGACAGAGTTTATTAAGGAAATTCGTGTTAATAATTAGTAAATAGCAGTTTAAGGGAGTTAAGAATGACTATTTTAGCTGTCCAAATTTTTGAAGAGTTGGCTAAGGCGACTTGGGAGCGAATCCAATTTGGTGAAAAGTTGGGCTGCCGTCAAGGAGAAGAGACTATTACTGATATCAATATTCTTGACTTAAAACGTGCTAGACTTTGCGAAGTTTTTATACCAAAAATCAATAAAGGAACAGAGTCACAAACTGGCATAGATTGGGAATGGTGGATAGGCTCTGACCAGAGAGGTTGGTGGCGTTATGCAGTCCAAGCTAAAAAAGTTGATATTGACCAAAAATATGGAAAACTTAGACATAAAATTGGAAAATTTCACCAAAAAAGATTTCAAATTGACATCCTTGAGAGTTATGCCCAGGGGAACAATTGTATTCCGCTTTACTGCTTATACAATTTTATTGATGATAATAACCTTCAAAAATACTGGCATTGTAATCTTAACTATGATAAATTTCAGTTCGGATGTACAGTTGTGCCTGTAGATGTTATTTGAAAGGCATTTGAATCCGGAGAAAAAAAAACGTTTCAATTTGTGCATTCCCATGAGCCGGTTTTGCCTTGGCGCTGCTTAGTTAAATGTCCGTTAATACTCTCCGCGTGTCATGGTGAACTACATCCTCTTGCAAATGGTATATATGCCGATGTTTATTCGTATGATACACTCCCTTCATTCTTCAGCCAGGAAGCTAGAGAAGAAGCTAGAGAAGGAAATATGATAGAACTCTCAAATGATTTTTATAACCGTCAACTTGAAATTTATCCGAAACGAATCCTGATTATTAAAGTTGATAATGAAGCTTGAGGTAATCTCTCGCTCGCTTTTACCCTGTCAACCTAGACAAAACTTTATAAAAGTTGCAGAAATAAGGGATATTAACTTTACCCCAGCGTCAATAATCCTGCTGTAAAATCCGCTACTAACCGCCGCTGTCTTAAACAAGGCGCACCCATAAGACTTTCCCTAAATGCAGCTCCAGCAACGACTTCAATGGTAAATTCCTCTCCATCCAATACCACTTTTCCCAAGTAGGTATCGAGAGTAGTTTCACCCATTGCAGTTACTATTTTGCGTCTACCGATGCGACTCCATCCAAGACCTTGTAAATCCTGGTCGTTAATTGCTAGCCACTGAGTCGAACCTGTATCCAGTAGTGCCGTTATCGGTAAAATTTCGCCATTGGCAGCAATTAAATCAATTTCAAAAAATAACTGACCTATTTCATCAAACTCGCCTTGGATCATACCCGTCCGGCAACTCCTGTCTCGTTGAGGCGAAAAGTAAAAAATAAAGCTTGCGGGTGTTTCTCAAGTGCTATTTGTAAAGCAGCCATGCTATCTTGTGCGATAAAGTAGTCCTCACTGTCAGGTTCAATGATGATAAACCAGTTGTAGTGGTCTTTAATCAATTCAGGTCGAACTCGCTCAAAAATCAATCGACAACGCTCGTCAAATATTTGGTCTTCAGCTTCTTTCTTAACTCGTTTTTCTGGAGATATGGTAAGTTCTGGGAATATTCTGCCGCGTCGTGCTTGGCGCTTAGATTGTTGCTGTGTCATATTTTTATATGCTAATATTTATGGGAATAATATCATAAATTCAGTCTTTAGTTTAGAGATTTTTAAATAAATATATAAAAGCGATCGCTTGTATTTTCCAAAAGAGCGATCGCTTACTTTTAGCAGCAGCCTTTCTTAGCGGTTTAAACAGCTTGTAGGTGCTTTTTTAAGTTGATTGTGGCGATAAAAACCATTTAAGTTAAGTAAAGCAGAACGATAGCGAATCCTTCTGACATTGTTACTGCCAGAGCTATTAACTCTGCCCATTACAGTAGCTCTCGCAACTTTCAAGTAACCTTGATTATCCCAATTAACCAATTTAGTGCCTGAGGAGTTTGGCGGTGGATTTTGCCGACCAATATCTCCGACCAATTCTATAGCTTGACCGCTAACAGTTTTCTTATTAACTGCGCCGCTAACACAGGCGGTTACTTCGCCAAAAGTTTTGGTATCGTAGAGGTTTCCGACTAGGCGATTTCCTTTCTTACTAAATACATAACAATGACCTAAATCTACACCCTGCTGATCCCCGGTGCCTGAAGGTGGTTTGCTACAAAAGGTGTAGTTACCATTTGGTAAACTTTGAATAGACGTAGTGGGAGTTGGGGTTGAAGTGCTGGATGCGATCGCTGTGATTTTAAACGGTGTAGCTGCCCAACGTTCAGTAGGATAGATTTCTTTTACTTCACCACTAAATACGATGGCTTTCCCTTCAGCTTTGAAGGCATCGGGAAGATTACAAGTGGCATATCTTGTGCCATCGTTTCCTTCACTCACAATGACATAAGTGTCACCAATTAGTGTCACCTTGCCCTTTTGGTTTTTCACAGTCTCCACTGTTTTTCTATTGTCATAGCTGCATTTAGAAGAAAGCTGTGCCAAGGGTGATGATTGTGATATTGTGACTGCCTGGGTTGATTCTGAAGATTGAGCGATCGCTATGACGTGTTGCCCATAGAACATTGTTCCCCAAATGGTGAGGAATAAGCTAAAAAATAGCATTGATTTGCGGCTATTACTCATTTTGATTCTTGTTGCTAAACTAATGGTATACAACACCAATATAAAAAGCGTTTCCGAAAAATTTGGTTTGATTGTGTGTCAATATTTGAACTGACATAAGGGATTGAGTTTTACATTCGGGGAAATAAAATTGCCCTGTAACAGAAAAAAAACTGCATACGTAGGTTTTAAATCCATTTGTAGAGACGCTTTCATTTCGTGTCTCTACAATCCGCGCCGACAGACTTTGTTTGTGGAGTTGCGAATTATATTCGCCGGGATTTATTTTCATTTTATCCTGGCTCGTACATCTGTTTATGCTTCGCTAAAAGCTGTAGATACTTCTCATTCATCTTGGCTTGCATCCATTTTTCTTTAAAGATTGCCGCCGATTCAGCTTTCACTGGGTCTACTTCATGGGGTAAAATATCTTTCCTTGCCTGAAGTTGGGCTTCTTTAGAGGTTTCTTTTTGAGGATTGCTCTTATATTTCCTGCCACTTTTATGATTGGCATATCTGCGCGATCGCGTATAACCCATTTGTAAAAACTTCCGCGCCATATCCGCACCGACAAAATCATCTCGATCGAGGTAATCTAGAAACATCTGGTAGACTTTTTCGCTAGATTCTCTGGCAATTTCCGGAGTTTTGAAGCGCCAGTAGGGAAGGATTTCCGATTTGTAGGGTTCTACCAAAAGCACTCCCTGTTCGCCCTTGCCAACTCGATAAAGTTCAGGAGAAGAGCGAAAATCGATTGCCTTAAAATCTAAAGTGTAATCAAAGGGCATGATAATTTTTATTTTAAATAATAGACTTAAAGAAAAAAGTCTGGCTTCTATCGAAAGTAACCAAAGGAGTCCTTTCTGCCATGCTATCTAGCCTCCAATCCGTCAACACTGCCCTTTCCCCAGGCGATCTGCGTCGAGTCCACCACATTGCCTTGAATGTCCACGATCTGCAAGCTTCCCGGCACTTCTACGGGGGTATCCTGGGTTTGTACGAACTTACGGGTGAAGAAGTGCCAACCACACTGCGATCGCTTGTAGCATCGGGCAAAGTTACCAACTTTGTCACCCCCGATGGCACCGTCCTCGACTTGTTTTGGGAACCGGATCTGCCACCACCAGACAATGACCCCGATCGCGCTTTTACCCGCGCCAATCACCTCGCCTTTGACATCAACCCGCAGTTGTTCGATCGGGCAGTCGAGGTGCTAAAACAAAATCAAGTGCCCATCGATCGTGGCCCAGTCAGCCGTCCCACCGGACGAGGCATTTATTTTTACGACCCGGATGGATTCCTGGTTGAAATTCGCTGCGATCCAGAAGAAACTAAAGGGGAAAGTATCTAATGGGAGTGTGCAACCAGTGCAACTAATTAAGGTGATGGAGGAGGCGTTAAACAAGCCTCCGATCGAATTTGAACCACACAAGCACACGCTGAAAGCTTGGGTTATGTATTGTCTTAGAGACAGAGGCTTTAAAGTGGTTTATGCGGAAAAAGCGGATTTTGCCGTTGAAACTCGCGGCGGAGAGAAGTTCTATTTTAAAGTGACAAATAGTGCAGATAATTTAGACGGGAAATCTGGCTGGATTGTGTTGGATGACTCAACCAACAGCGTCAGCATAACTGCACCTCAACAGTAAGTAGGCGGATGCAATTAAATTGAAGATGTTCGTAGGGAATGGTTGACGCTCTTGAAACCCAACACCTGCACGGGTTACGCGATCGCTAACCACTACTACACATAATTAATCCCACCTACTTAGTTGTGTTGATTGTATTAAAATTTACTGCTTTGTCCTGGCGAGAGGAACTACCTTATCTACATCTTGTGTGTAATGAATCACCAAGACACCAAGGCAACAGGCGATCGCTTTCAGGAAAAATCTACCTTCGTAGGGAGGTTGAAGGCTAGGCGATCGCTGAGCATAGTATCAGCACTTTAAAATTTTCTATTGTGTCGATTTAAGGAAAAAAACCATGATGGGAACGTTTTTTACCTGGATGGCTACAGCTCTTAGCCTGCTGATTGTTGATTTAGTTGTTCCAGGTGTTGATATTGTTACATTTCCCGCTGCTTTAATTGCTGCTGTGGCGATTGGTCTCGTCAATGCCGCAGTTAAGCCGACTCTATCCTTCCTAGCGCTGCCGCTTAACTTTGTCAGCTTAGGAACGTTTTCGCTCGTCGTTAATGGGATCTGCTTTTGGTTGGCTTCAATTTTGGTTCCAGGATTTGGAATGCATGGAATCTTAGCTTTTCTGTTGGCACCCGTCGTCCTGTCTTTTGCGAATACTTTCATCAGCAAATATTTTGCTGAGAGAAATTTGGGTCAACTAAGCGGCAGCAGTAGTGACCTAAAAACTGGAGCTTAATCTCTATCAATAGAAGTAGAATTGAGTGGGGAATTGAAAGGAGGAAAGCTAGATGCTGTTCCTCCTTTTTTATTTGGGAAGCTATAAAGATGAATGCCGTTTTGTATACCATCTATCCAACCGAAGATAATTCGTTAGGAGGAGGTTTTCAATTACTTGATTTAGGAAAATAGAAGTAATAAGAGTTTAAATAAGAAAGTTGAAGTAGCCTCATGAAATTACTCCGAATTCTTGCTGGTCTTCTCGTGCCTCCTTTAGGCATTTTTCTGACAGTTGGTGTGGGTCCAACTTTATTCATTAACATTTTGCTTACGCTTCTGGGTTGGCTTCCCGGTAGTATTCATGCAGTTTGGGTAATCGTGAAGCACGAAGAAAGAATGGATAGAGAAGGCGTATACTAAGCCAACGTTAGTTAGACGCTTCTATCCTTTGTATCTGTAGTGGTGGGGATAGAACTGAGAGACTATCCAATTCTCGAATGTGTAGCCTCCCCTGGCTGACTGACAAATCTTTCCGTGTAGGTTGGGTTGAGCGGGAGCGAAACCCAAAGAACGACTTTTCAAGAGTTTTGGAGAGTCTTGCAGGTAGGCTCCCTTTGAGTTCACGTTCCCCAGCAGTGGTGCAGTTTGTTGGGTAACGCTATCGCTCTACCACTCCCTACGATTTTTATTCATGTTTCAGGAGTTTTGGATAGTCTTTCCGAGGGTTAGAGTCTATCTTCAGCGCTGGTTGCGCGACAAAAGCCTACTAGAAGTTTAAAAATTGAGTTTCAAAAAACAGAACCGGCTAAGTCTTAGCCGGTTCTGTTTTAATTAATGGTGAGAATCTTTAGAAGTCTCCGATTTACTAACAGGTTCCTTTTCTCGAATCGCATCTGCTGCTGTTCGTAACAACTCACTCAAGATTTGCCGTACCTGACGCTCTTTTTTAGCGATCGCTACCCCAGCATCACCCAGTTTTTCTTCAACTTGCGATCGCTTTTGTTCTACCTGTTGCACCATTACTTCAGCTTGAGGACGAGAACGATTGTACCAGTGCTTAGCCTCTTCCAGGTACTCTTTCACGTCCTCAGCGCGTCCCCCGTAACGTGCAGCTAAATTCGCTCGGAGAATCGCTAGTTGAGCTTGCAGTTGAGCGTAGCGCTCTCTCAGCGATGCTACCTCTTCACTGTTTTGGAGGCTATTAATCGCCGATTCAAGGGCAGTTTTGGTAGAAGGCGATGTATCTTTGCTTGTTTCTTCAATGTCTATCAGCAGTTTATCAATGTCTTGCTGGAGTTCATTTTCTTCGTTATCGAGTTGAGCCTGTAGCTGTTTAACCTCTGCTTGAGTTTTCGCAATATTTTGATGCCTTAGATGGCTAAACCCTTCAACCGCTCCCTCAATGGTAGCCGTGACTTCTTCTTTGAGTTCGCCACCTTTTTCTTGCAAGTTCTCCAAGACGACGGAAACCGCATCTTTAACAATTGAGCGAAGTTCGCTGGAACCTTCTTTAAACTCCGAACCTACCTGAGATACAGCAGCTTGAACAATTTCTCGAATTCGCTCTGCTCTTAACTGTCCAGTTTCTTTGGCTTGATGGAGATCGGTTCTAATTTGTTCTTTGATCTTATTATTAGGCATTTTCTTCCTCGCTTTGTAGTAGTTGATTTAGATGGAGCTTTAATTAAACTACTTGTAGAAGCTTTCTAGCAAAAAAAGAGCTTAGAATGCTCTTCCTATATAGTGGCGCAATCGCTTCAAAATCGGTACTTCCTTTAGGTAGAAAAGTTCCAATTTTGGATTGGCTAACTTGCGAGAGGGAAAGCAGCGGCGATCGCCCAACCGAAAAACAAGGCACTCCCCAGGGCATAACTCCACGTTTCGTTAAGCTGAGCGGCAGCAAAGGAGAAAATTGCCATAAATAGCGGAAATAACGGCAGCAAGAGGTAAATAAAGCTGAGTTGAGGCAGCAGGTAAAGCACCAAAATAAAGCCTCCCACCAGCGCCACACTTTGTCCCAGCCACCACGCCACCCGTTTGAATATCCCAGCATCTTGTTGTGCTACCCCCGACGCCAAGAACCAGGGAAGACAAGCCAGCGACAACAAAGGCCAGAGTTTTAGACGTGCTGGAATCAGCCACCACTGAACCCAAACTACCTGCGCGATCGCTCCAAAAGCTACCCAAAGTAGTCCAAACAGTGCCAATCCTAGCCCTACCGCTCGAATTGTGGGGCGCGGTAAACGAGAGAGGATACCCAGCCAAACCACACCTGCGATCGAGAACCAAATCCCCATTGCACCGCCAACCAGCAAGCCACCCAAGCTATCAATGTTGCCCCCACGACTGAGCAACAGGAGTCCACCACTTGCCACAAGTGGGGCTAAAAGTAAACCGAATCCCCTAACCTTCTTGCCGACAAGAATCACTCTTCGCCCTTCTCCTGGTAGGAGAGGGGTTGGGGGAGAGGTTAACTCAGATGGATTAGGTTGTAAAGGTGTTTTGCGATCGCGCGACGGCGAAGCCAGAACCGGGGAAATTGCGAAAAGTAACAGCAGCCATGCCACCAGATGCAAGCCATACCAAGCCATCCGGCGGTCAACATAGTTACTGCTGCTTGACACCCCAAAAGTAGCATCCAGCCATTTTCGGGCGGCTTGGTGGCTGACATTTCGCAAGAGAATGGTGATGTGTTCCGCGTTTGGGATGACGATCAGCGATCGCGCCCTTCCCTCAGCAAAGTTATCATTTTCTCCCCCCGCCGCCGCCAGCAACCGCTGGGCATTCGTCACAAATCCACCTTCCCAACTCCCTGCTTGTAGCTGAAGATTGCGCGGGACAGAAGGCGTGACCCTCGCACCCGTCGGCGAGATGGCAACGGTTGCCGCAAAGCGGTCGGGATTGCGGATACCCGCCGACATCACCGCACCACTACCCATTGAGTGCCCCAGTAGCGCCAAGCGGCTGGGATCGACCTCTGGTTGCTCCAACAGGGCAGCATAAGCCACATTCAGGTCTTGCTGAAGTGTATCGCGCTCTAGGGGTGCTGGATTTGCCCCATGTCCGCCGAAATCCCACAGCATCACGGCATACCCCGCGTGCGCCAAAACGTGCGCGTAGCCCAGCATTAACTGCTTAGAACCCGCATAGCCGTGCGCCACTAATACACCGGGTATTTTCTCAGAATTTTGTGGTGCGACGTACAGCATCGGCAACCCTTTGTCTGAGAATGTTCGCGTCACCAATCCAGTCCGCGCCGCCGCCACCCCCCACCAGGAAAGCGCAATCAGCAACAGCGCCAAGATTGTTAAAAATAAGCGCTTGCGAGTCATATCAATCCTTAACTCCGGAGTTAGGCTTATGGTGATAACCCTTGATATGATGCATCAGATTGCGTCAGAGAAACTCAGAGTTTTAGCGATCGCAGCACCCCCAATATCAATGGAGACTCAATTATGTGGCTGATAACGATTAATTGTTCGGGCGATGCTTGGAAACGGTATGCGAATGACTTTAAGGCGATCGCAGACAAGTATCACAGCACTTGTGTCTCTTCCAAAAAAACGCCAGATGGTCAGCGCTTCATGGAATACAAGGTTGAAGATGTAGGAGACGCCGAATCTTTCCAAGACGAGTGTTTAAGTCTTGAAGGATTCACGGCTTCCTTTGAATCACTTTGACATCGGTGCTTTTGGTCGCTGGCTTTTCAGAATCATTCCCCCAATTCCCACCCGCCGCTTCAGCTTCAAATTAGGAAGTCAAGAAAGAAGCCCAAGCTTATGTTTAGAGTCATCACCCGTGAATTTTCTCAAGAGTTTGAAAGATGGACGGACGCATTAAATACAGCTAAGTCGCTGCAACCAAAATGTAAGAGTCTGTTTCAAGACATCCGCATTTTTGATGGGAAAGAACTTGTATGGGTGTACAGCCGTTCTCACACTTATCCTCAATATATTGGCGCTGGCACCTATAACCGATTGGCACGCTTATTTCTTCAGGAAGCTACAGAAAACGACGAAGTTGATGGAGACACCGATCCATAAAATAGTGGATTGCCACTGGTTATTAATTTAATCGAAACCGAGGAAAATTACCTTGAGGAAGCTACTAACCGTCCTACTGCTAACATTCACTATGCTAATTGCCTTTAGCATTCCAGCTTTAGCCGCAGATACTGCCAACGGTGCCAAAATCTTTAGCGTCAACTGTGCTGGTTGTCATCTCAACGGCGGCAATATCATCAGACGAGGGAAGAATCTGAAACTCAAAGCATTAAAAAGAAATGACATGGATAACGTGGATGCGATCGCGTCTATCGTCGCCAATGGCAAAAACAATATGTCCGCCTATAAAGACCGCTTAACCGAACCAGAAATCCAAGCTGTTTCCGCTTACGTGTTAGAACAAGCTGAAAAAGACTGGCGTTCTTAACATACCAGCCAATTCACAAAGAATCGTCTTTGCCTTAACTAAATTTACCTTCTTGGCAGCTTTAGGGAATTACAGAATTGTCTAAAAATTCTACATCTCCAGTTGGTGGAATATCTTCGACATTATACAAACCTGTCTCTAAGGTTTCTGCAATCTCCCATGCCGTATCTATATCTTCAGCTTCGAGCATTCTGACAACTCGACGTTCGGAACCGGTTCTGTCATAGATGGCATAAAAAGTCTTCAGCGATTCTGGTTGGTTCGTTGTCATAATTGTTAATAAGCTTTTCTTTTCAAACTTTACCAAAATAACCCTAACAAAGCATCAAAATGAACTTACCCGAATCAAGCAGACTGCAATTTACCCCAGATTTGAATATTTGCCGCGTACTGAATGGAATGTGGCAAGTGTCAGGCGCACACGGACGAATTAACTCAAAAGCTGCGATCCAAAGTATGTTTGATTACATGGATGCAGGCTTCACAACTTGGGATTTAGCCGACCATTATGGTCCCGCCGAGGACTTTATTGGCGAGTTCCGGCGACAATTGGTAGAAACTCGTGGTAGAGAGGCGCTGTCTAACTTGCAAGCTTTTACAAAATGGGTGCCAAGACCCACTAAAATGACGCGCAAGTTGGTTGAAGATAATATTAATATTTCCCTCAGAAGGATGGGAGTTGATTCCTTAGACTTGATGCAGTTTCACTGGTGGGATTACCGCG
The DNA here is from genome assembly GCF_042747725.1 of Coleofasciculus sp. H7-2. Taxonomy (NCBI): domain Bacteria; kingdom Bacillati; phylum Cyanobacteriota; class Cyanophyceae; order Coleofasciculales; family Coleofasciculaceae; genus Coleofasciculus; species Coleofasciculus sp. H7-2. The sequence continues at coordinate 70,264 of NZ_JBHZGO010000099.1, read as the reverse complement.
ATAAAAACTACTTGGATGCGCTCAAGTATATGGCGGAACTCCAAGATGAGGGAAAAATCAAGCATCTAGCTTTGACAAATTTTGATACAGAACGCCTGAAAATTATTACCGAGGCAGGGATCAAAATTGTGTCCAATCAGGTGCAATTTTCTATTATCGATCGCCGTCCTTTAGTTAACATGGTGCAATTTTGTCAAGAGAACGACATCAAGCTTTTTGCTTATGGGACACTCTGCGGCGGCTTGCTGTCAGAAAAGTACCTGGGACAACCAGAACCGCGAGGGGAAGAACTGAAGACTGCTAGCTTGCGAAAATACAAGAATATGGTGGATACGTGGGGTGGTTGGAGTTTATTTCAAGAGTTACTTTTTGGGCTTCAAGAGATTGCCCAGAAGCACGCGGTAAATATCTCTAATGTGGCGGTGCGTTATATTCTGGAGCAGTCAGCAGTAGCCGGTGCAATCGTCGGCGCACGGTTAGGAGTGTCGGAGCATATCGAAGACAATGCCAGGGTGTTTGATTTGATACTGGATGCAGAGGATGATAAGCGAATGAATGCGATCGCTCAACAATCGCACGATCTATACCAGCTCATCGGTGACTGCGGCGACGAATACCGACGATAAGCAGCAACTTCGCTACGGTTAACCACCCTGTAAGGGTAGCTGATTTTTTTCTTAAGATTCGGATAACCAGGACGATTCAGCCCAAACACGTTTACGAACAAATCACCTATGAGTGCAAACGCCATTGTTATTGATAACCCGTTACTCATCGGCAAAGGGCTGCCCCCATTTGATGCCATCAAGCCGGAACACATCGTTCCGGGGATGACGCAGCTACTGGCTGAACTAGAACAGGAACTTGCCACCCTAGAAACCCAGGTAGAGCCGACTTGGAGCGGTTTAGTCGAACCACTCCAACAACTGGTAGAACGTTTAACCTGGAGTTGGGGCATTGTCGGTCATTTGATGGCTGTGAAGAATAGCCCCGAACTGCGCGAAGCTCAAGAAACCGTGCAGCCAAAAGTGGTGCAGTTTTCCAATAAGCTGAACCAAAGTAAGCCGCTGTATGAAGCATTTAAGGCACTGCAAAATAGCGATCGCCCAGATAGCCTGGAATCAGCCCAAAAGCGTATTGTAGAATCAGCGATCAAAGATGCCGAACTTTCCGGTATTGGGTTGGAAGGAGAAAAGCGCGTAGGCGAAGCCCTTTCGGAGAAAGCTCGCTTTAATGCCATTCAACTGGAATTAGCAGAACTTTCCACTAAGTTTGGCAACCACGTCCTTGACGCCACCAAAGCGTTTAGCTTGACGCTGACTAGCAAAGACGAAGTTGACGGCTTACCGTCCAGTTTAATTAGTCTAGCCGCTCAAACTGCCCGTGCTGCTGGCGAAGAAAACGCCACCCCTGAAAATGGCCCCTGGCGCATCACTCTGGATTTTCCCAGCTTTGGTCCTTTCATGCAGCACAGCACTCGTCGGGACTGGCGCGAAAAGCTTTATAAAGCCTATATCAGCCGTGCATCGAGTGGCAAGTTGGATAACACCCCACTCATTGAGCGCATTTTGCAACTGCGACAAGAAAAGGCAAAGCTACTCGGTTTTGACAGTTTTGCCGAGTTAAGCTTAGCCCGAAAAATGGCTCCCAGCGTTGAGGCAGTGGAGGCGCTGCTAGAAGAACTGCGCGGCGCTAGTTATGATGCTGCCAAGAAGGAATTAGAAGAATTAAAAGCTTATGCTGCTAGTAAAGGAGCCGCAGAAAGCAGCGACTTGAAGCACTGGGATATCAGTTTTTGGTCGGAACGCCAGCGGGAAGAAAAGTTCGCCTTCAGTGCAGAAGAGTTACGCCCTTATTTCCCGCTACCGCAAGTGCTAGATGGGCTATTCAGCCTCGTAAAGCGGTTATTTGGCATTACCGTCACGGCGGCTGATGGTCAAGCCCCAGTGTGGCATCAGGATGTGCGTTACTTCCAGATTGCCGATGAAACGGGCAATGCGATCGCTTATTTCTATTTAGATCCTTTCAGCCGTCCAGCCGAAAAGCGCGGCGGTGCCTGGATGGATGAGTGCCTAGTCCGTGCCAAAATTATCGAAGCTGGCACGCCCACCACACGCTTACCCGTCGCCTATTTGGTCTGCAACCAAACCCCCCCAGTCGATGGCAAACCCAGCCTGATGACCTTTGGCGAAGTAGAAACCTTATTTCACGAGTTCGGTCACGGGTTGCAACATATGCTAACCAAGGTAGATTATCCTGGGGCGGCAGGCATCAACAATGTGGAATGGGATGCTGTAGAATTACCCAGCCAGTTCATGGAAAACTGGTGCTATGACCGACCCACTTTGATGGGAATGGCGAAGCACTACGAAACAGGCGAAACCTTACCAGAGCATTATTACCAAAAGCTTTTGGCAGCACGCAACTACATGAGCGGTACTGGCACCCTGCGGCAATTGCACTTTAGCTTAGTTGACATCGAACTCCACCATCGCTATCAACCGGGTGGGAATGAAACTGTGGCTGATGTGCGGAACCGCATTGCCAAAACCACGACAATTTTGTCCCCTCTGCCAGAAGACGCCTTTTTATGCGGGTTTGGACATATCTTTGCTGGCGGCTATGCGGCGGGTTATTACAGCTACAAATGGGCTGAAGTTCTCAGTGCTGATGCCTTTGCAGCTTTTGAAGATGCTGGCTTAGAAGATGAGACGGCTGTAGCTTCTACAGGTAAGCGCTTCCGCGATACCGTATTGGCGTTGGGTGGTAGCTTGCACCCGATGGAAGTGTTCAAGTCCTTCCGGGGACGCGAACCGAGTACCGAACCTTTACTGCGGCATAGCGGCTTAGCCGTGGCGTCGCGTTAAGGAACCATTTCGCCTGGAGTAGAAATCCCATCCTGTAGAGACGTAGAATTTCGCGTCTCTACAATTCCTGATATTTTGCACATTCTTTGTGTATTCAGGACTTACGCAACATCACCACATAGTAAGGGCAACCACAGGGGGATTGAACCCGAAAAAACGCTATATGTATAAGCTTTGCGTAAGTCCTGGTATTAACAAAGCTCAGTCATCCGACTTGAAAATTTTGCTGAGTTTTATAAAATTGATGCTTGCATAGAAGCCAGGATTAGCGAATGCAGTCTAAAGTTGTTGTTGGGAATGCTCATAGTGAAGGTGCAGTTTTATAAAATTGATGCTTGCATAGAAGCCAGGATTAGCGAATGCAGTCTAAAGTTGTTGTTGGGAATGCTCATAGTGAAGGTGCAAGTCGTTCTGGTTGGTTTCTCGGTCATTTTATAAACCCAACCGATGACATTCGTTCGACTTCCAGCCTAGAAGTAAAATGGGGGATTCACCCAGCAGGAGACGGCAGATCCGAGTGGGCAATGAACGCGGAAGCAACTACACTTTCTGTCCTGATTCAAGGACGATTTCGCCTTCAATTTCCAGAGCAAGAAGTCTTACTGTCTCGTGAAGGTGACTACGTTCTCTGGTCTCCAGGTGTGCCCCATTCTTGGTCTGCTGAGTCAGATTGTACCATTCTAACTGTCCGGTGGCCCTCGAAGTCAGGAGATAGTGTAGCAGTTAGCTGATTGCTGAAAAAGAAGGCTGCATGATAACCTAACTTACCCCCTGAGGATTTAAATCTTTAGCTAATAGCTTAATTCGGCTTAAACTCACATCTTGCACCAGTCGCATTACCCGCCTGGGGTTTAAACCCCAGGCTAATAGCTCAAGTCCACTTTAGTGGACTGAAGTTCTTCCCCAGTCCATTTTAGTAGAGTTAATAGCTTCAGTCGACTTTAACTCACATCTTGCACCAGTCGCATTACCCGCCTGGGGTTTAAACCCCAGGCTAATAGCTCAAGTCCACTTTAGTGGACTGAAGTTCTTCCCCAGTCCACTTTAGTGGACTTGAGCTATTAGCCCGGAACTTGAGTTCCGGGCGGGATTGGCTAGACTTGAGCTAAGTAGATGGAGCTAATTATTTGTAGGATGAGGAGAGGGATAGCAAAACTCATAAAACCCATACCCATTTTGGGTTACAGATAAGCAAACAGGGCTTTCGCATTCGGGAATACATATCTGAAATTACCCACTATATTTTCGCCCGAATGCGAAAGCCCCTACATTATCCAATTTCTAAAGGCACAGGGCGCAATCTTCCTGCTACTTCAACACTAGGAAAATTTGGATCGAAAGTTAGATTTTCCAATCCATTGTCGAGAATTACAAAAGTATCTTCAATCTTTGCACCTGGTAAACTTGGATTCCAAGCTACAGCCATGTTTTCTTCTAAGGTGTCATTAGTCTTTGGATTTGCCACAACTTCTCTAGCCAAATATCCCGTAGTTCCACCCTGATGATGTTCGCGCATGGCATTATGATATCCATGCTTTTGATAAGTATTGGCTAAAGTGTCATAAACTGCATTCAGAGCGATTCCAGGCTTTAAAAAATTCAAGACTTCCGCTTCAATTTGGCGAACATCACCGTGCAGTTTGGCGTGTTCATCGGACGCACCAAATGAGACAAATCGGGTAAGATTCGCATACAAACCATGTCTTCTCGCGCAAAATACCAGCATCGCTTGCCGTCCAATCTCTTCGCCAGTGGCGGTAGCATGACGGTACAGCGGCAAACGCCTCTCGCCAGCTACTAGAGTTAGCGCTGGATGTATCCCCCTCGCCCACAACGCCTCGGCACCCGCACCGGCAAGCTGATATTCTGTCCAATCCGGCTTAGCGGCTTTGAGTACCTCTGTCATCGCTTCGCTTGCCTGACGCCCTAGCTGGCGATATCGCTCCAGCTCACTTGACATCAGGGTGCGTTTATGCTGTTGTAGAGATGCGGGTAATCGCTTTTCGACGTGAGGGATGGAGCGAGCAGGGCTAGGAGCGCTAACGCTGGGGCGATCGCTTAAAATTTCCCCTCCATTGGTCGCCTCGCGCACAAAAGACTCCCGCTTTTGTGCATCTGCCCAAGGATTGACGTAAAACTGGAAATTTCCGGGTATTTCCTCATCTTTTAACCGTTGCGCTTCGATTTCATCGGTTAATATCCAGGCATCTTCGGCAGTCACCAGCACTTCTGCAACTCCAGTTTCAGCCGTCAGCAGTACGGTGTTGGAACCGCCAGCAGTCGCCCAGGCGAACCAATCTGTGCCGCGCAATCGCAAACCCTGCGCTTCAGCTTCCGTTAAGGCGTTTCGGATTAACTCTAGCTTCTGAGAGACTTCTTCACTAAGTTGATTCATAACTCACCTTTTACACCAAAAAACCCCTCTCCGTTTCGGGGAGGGGAACCGGAGTTCTTCCCCGTATAAAAATATTTATTCCGCTTCCCTTTCCTGTTAGGAGAGGGTTAGGGAGAGGTGGGAAGGGTGTTAAGTTTTAATTTCACAACCGCAGGGGATTTTCAAGTGCGATCGCGACAGCTTGTAACTCCTTCGCCTTCTCCTCCGGAAGCGCATCATTCGCAAACATTCCTGCGGCTAGTTCGGTTCCCGCCAGATACTTGAGCCGATCCTGAGTCCGATAGGGAGGATACAACTCTGCGTGCAAGTGTGCTTCTGGGTGCGGATTTCCATCTGTGGGTGCTTGGAACCACGCCATCAAGTAAGGGAAAGGACGATTCCACAAGCCGTCATACTTGAGAGTGACAGTTTTTAAGGCTTTGGCGAGTCCTTGACGCTGTTGTGCCCTCAGATCCACAAATGTAGCGACGGGCTGAATCGGGGCAATCCAGACTTCGTAAGGGTAACGGGCGAAAGCGGGGACAAAGGCGATCGCTTCCTCATCTAGATAAATAATTCGCTGGTTATCCAAAATCTCTTTTTGGATCAAATCTTGCAGTAAACCCCGCTGATGCTCCTGATAATAAGCTTGTTGCCTCTCTAACATCCGCGCTGGGACGGGTGGGACAAAGGGATAGGCGTAGATTTGCCCGTGGGGATGCTGCAGAGTCACCCCCATCTCAACCCCTTTGTTCTCGAAGGGCAGTACATACTGAATCTGCGGCGTTTCGCCCAAAGCGCGAGTGCGATCGCCCCAAACTTGCAACAATAACTCCAATTGATCTAATTCCAGGGAACCGAGGGAAGCTTGCGGATCTTGCGTAAATACCACCACTTCGCACGCGCCGTTTGCCGGGAGAGTTTGCACAATGCTGGCAGGTGGATCGTGCGCCGTCAAAGCCATTGAGGGAAAGCGGTTGTCGAACACCGCCATATCATATTTCCCTTGGGGGAGTTCTGTCGGAAACTGAGGATCTTTGGTGGGGGAAAGCGGATTGTATTCTGGGGGCGGCATAAAAGTCCGCCCCTGACGGTGACTTGCATAAGCAACCCATTCGCCCCGCAACGGATGCCAGCGCAGGTGAGGATTCGCGGCGACTGGTTCATTACTAGGGCTAGTGGTTGTAATTTCCTCCGCAATGGGGAATCTGCTGTATAGAATCAGCTTGCGACCATCCGGCTTCAACAGCTCCTGGGAATACATTTTCCTCTTGCCGCCATGCAGCTTTAACTGTTGTGAGCATAACGTCCTCTTCGTCTTCCTCACCCCTGCCTAGAGTCGCATATGCGATCGCTTCTAAGGGGAATTTCGGAGTTCGGTCGGCATATAGCAGTCCGTTAGCTTCCTGGTAGGTATCCGTCAACTGGGTGTAACAAAAACCGCTAAATAATTCGACTCTGTTCACCACATCTAGTAGCGCCGTATACCTGATTTGCAGTTCGGAGACATCATGGGAACGCACATATCCCCAAGCTTTTTTATCTTCCCGACCCGCATAAGCAATGCCGCCAAACTCAGTCAGCATGATCGGCTGTCCTTGATGGGGATAGCCGTCCAGCGTTAGAACGCGCCCACCCGGACGCTGGCGATCGAAGAGGTCTGATAGCTTCACCTCTGGGCCATAGCGCTTTGCCAACCGAGTCGGCTTATTATCATAATCGTGGATAGCCAGGATATCAGTTGCCGCACTCTCCCAGCCGTCGTTGCCGATGACAGGGCGAGTCGGGTCAAGAGTCTTGGTCAAGTGATACAGTGCTTGGACGCAGTGCTGGTGGGCTTCCGTCGCCGTCAAGTCGGGAACGCCCCAAGATTCGTTGAAGGGCACCCAGACGACAACGCAAGGATGGCTGGCATCGCGTTCAATGACCTCAGTCCACTCCTTAGTAATCCGTTCCACCGCTTTAGGCGAGAAGCGATAGGCGCTGGGCATTTCTTCCCAAACCATCAGTCCTAGCACATCTGCCCAATACAAGAAGCGGGGGTCTTCAATCTTTTGGTGCTTGCGAACCCCGTTGAATCCCATTGCTTTGACTAGCTCAACATCGCGCCGCAACGCTTCATCGGAAGGTGCGGTCATCAGAGTCTCAGGCCAATAGCCTTGGTCTAGAACCAGTCGCAGATAGTAGGGACGACCATTGAGCATAAAGCGATCGCGCTGGATTCCCACCGTCCGCATTGCGGTATAAGACTTGATTTCATCCAGCAACTCGCCATTAGACCACAACTGCACCTCCGCATCGATCAAAGTTGGCTTCTCCGGACTCCACAGCAACTCGTTGCGGTAGTCGTCAATGCCAGGGTCAGAAAGGGCAATGCGTCGGTGAATCTCCCCGTGGATTACTTCATAGGTATCGTTGACTAGCAACTGGCAGCCAACAGTTAGTTTTACCTTCACCTCAATGCCATCGCACTGTTCACCCGCTACAAAAGCTTCAAAGCCAATCTCCCAACGCTCAAAGTGCGGCGTCCAGCGGATGCGCTCAATATAAGTTGAAGGAACGATCTCTGCCCAAACGGTCTGCCAAATCCCAGTGGTGCGCGGGTACCAAATACTGTGCGGTTCCAGTTGCCAATCTTGCTTACCACGCGGTTTCGCTAAGTCCTGGGGGTCGTCTTGCGCCCAGACTGTTATCCGTTGCGGCCCGTTTTCATTAAATACTGGCGTAATATCGATGCTGAAGGGAGTATGTCCGCCTTCATGGTCAGCCATAAATTGACCGTTGATCCACACGCGGGCACGATAATCTACCGCCCCGAAGTGGAGAAGCACCCGACCTTCACCCTTGACGATGTTAAATTCCCGCTCATACCAGCAGTTTGCGTGAAAACCCGTGTCGCCAATGCCACTTTTTGAGGATTCTGGAGCGAAGGGAACTTCAATTGTATGCGTCCACTCAGGAATATCTGAGGGTCGAGTTATTTTCCCATCATCGTCATAGGTAAACTTCCAGGAGCCGTTGAGACAAATCCAGTGCGATCGCTGTAACTGCGGACGCGGATACGCTCTTTCGAGCTGCTCAAAATCAGACTGAGTAGCGCCGCCAGATGCGACATAACAATTTTCCAGCCACTTCCCCAAAGAGTGCATATAGTCATCTATCCAAGGTTATATATCTAGATTACCCATAAAGATCCGACTATTAACTGTTTTTGGTTATTTTATATAAAATTGTTTAAATGTCTACACAGTCTGGATTTGAGCAATTTAAGTTTTAATTTGTTTCCAGCAAAAATCCAACTTAACGACTAGGGCTATTTGATGCCATTTAGAGGATAAGTAATGGCTATAGTCATGACTACACCATTTTGGTAATCTTTTCAGGATAAAAGTATGTTGCGTCTCACGCAATACATCCGGTTACTGTGTTATCGGCACCTCAAAATTGTCAGTCTCGCCGTGACTGAGATACCTGACTTTTTGTTCGAGTCCCGCTGCGATAACAACCTGCATAAAATCCTCTAACGGCGATTTAAAAATCGTGTATTCGTTGTAGTGAATTGGGATGGCGTGCGGCGAGCGATCGCTTGAATTGCCTTTACTCCTTGCTTGGCATCCATTGTCAGAAGAATTCTGAATGCTTTTGTTCCACACAAGTGCAGCAAAGTCAAATCAATATCAGAATACCGCTGAGGAATTTCCTTCAGTTACTGGTTAACTAAAGTATCGCCGGTAATCCGAAGGAACACACGCTCCAATTCTGGAGGCAAATAGCGAGAAACAAACGATTTAACGTGCGGAAGCAGGCTGGATTGGCGAGCTGGTAGACTTCAGTTTGGGGGAATATACTGGCTTTGGCAATGGGTCTGATATTGGATTAAGATTAGTTCGCGCTAGGCTTCCTAAATTTGGAAATTCTTCCGAATTATTAAAGGTTTCCAAAACTTGCTCTAAACCCGTCATCTCCAATAAAATTCTGACCTGTTCGCTCTTGGAATAAAGTAAAAGTTTGCAACCCGTGGATCTGGTAAGCCTGACAATTGAAACGAGAGCCATTAAGCCAGAACTACTGATAAAAGTGACATTTTTGAGGTCGAGTAGAACAAGTTTGACTCCCGCATCGACTAGATTCTCAATTTCTTGATGAAACTGAGCTGCTTTAGAGCTATCAAAAATATCTGGGGACTTAACGATTTTAAAAAGAACGTTCATCTTAAAAGCCTCAATGACTAAATGGAGTAAGGTGGGAAGTGCCCACCATAAAGTGAATTAAAGTAGCGATCTTTACAGGGAAATCTTGGATTCATGGAAGTAGCGGGCGATCGCATTTTCCAGCGACGGTAACAGTACCCCCCGTTCGCTGCCCAAAACGCTGTAGATTGGGCGCGGTGCCAATAGCCTGAGCGCTTGCATGGGACAAGCTTCAATTTGGGTAGCATCGAAACCTGCTTGCTTGGCGGCAAACCGTGCCAAGTCTGCCCAAGAACTCTCACCAGGGTTCGCAATGTGCCACAAACCGCTCTCGCTATCAATTAAGAGATCAAGACTGGCATTGACCAGATCCGGAACATAGGTTGGTGAAACGACCGCATCTTCTGCCGCAATAAAGGGTTTTCCTGCCGCTAGGGTGCGGAGTGCCATTGTAATGAAGTTGTACTCGTCCCACGGCCCGAAGAAGGCGCTGGTGCGAACGACAAGCGACGAGGGATGAAACTCTAGAACTCGCAACTCGGCTTCTACTTTGCTGCGTCCATACACATTGAGCGGTGCAACGGCATCGCTCTCCACATAAGGAGCAACACGAGTCCCATCAAATACAAGATCCGATGAGAAGGTGAGCAGCGCCACTTTCCGCCTCGCGCAAGCAGCCGCGAGAGTTGCAGGACCAACCGCGTTTTCGCGCCGACAAGCATCCGGTTCGCGCTCCGCATCGTCTACGCGAACGTATCCAGCAGCATTTACAACCGCCCAAGGCTTGAGTTCAGCCAGTGCCTTATCAACCGATGCCGGATCGGCAATATCCAGTTCCTGACGGTTGAGGAGCTTATAGGGTATACCCCGGATGTCGCAAATTCGAGCAAAAGCTTTCCCCAGCGTCCCTGTAGCTCCAATAATGGCGATCGCACGCGGTGAGGAAGAATGGAGTGCTGAGGTGCTGAGGTGCTGAGGACTGAGTGCTGAGTGTAATGCATCTGTTGGCTTTTGCGTTTCTGGGTTTTTGCGCCCCTGCTCCTCTGCGCCTTTGCTCTCCTCTACGGGTGGATAGAGCAGTCGCTGGGGTCTGTGCCACCATCCCGGCACATCAAGAAGGGGGTGGTGGGGCATCTCGCCGCGTGCCAAATCGCGCAGCATTTGGGCAAGCGCTGTTGGGCGGGGTTTGGGCGATCGCAAGTCGAACACCCCCGGCTCGTAATGACCATCAGCCCTCGTCACTAAGCTAGTCCAGTCATAGGAACCGAGGAGCGACCAAGCGGTGATGGCACGCACATCAATGCCTTCAGAACGCAGACTGGTTGCTGCCTCCCACACCTCTTTGAGCCAGCGCAGTTGTTCCTCGCGGGTGCAACCGTGATGGACTTCAGTGACCGCAATTGGCAAGCCGTAGCGTTCCCATGTCTCTTTGAGCAGCGTGTATGGTCCGGCGATTCCTTCAGCACGGACTCGCACTGCCTCGACATCTGCGTACTGCTGCTGCTCATTTCCCCCGTGCGTCCACTGGGGATAGCGTTCTAGGCGCTCATCTAGAAAGCGATCGCTCGTCAAGTAGTGGTTAATCCCAATTATGTCTGGCGGACAGGGATTTTCTAAAAACCACTCCAGTTCAGCTTCACTAATCCCCACCCAACGCAGATATTCCCACATCAGATGAGCGCGATTCACTCGACCATACAGCAGATCGAAACTCAGCCAGCGACGCTCATTCTCAAAATCGGCTTGGTACGCCATCTGTGGCGTGCTGAACACCTTGCACAAGTCCTCCGTTTGCACCAGCTTTGCGTTCGGGTTAACTTGGCGAATTGCCCGCATCGAGAGGATCGTGGCGCGGATTTGCGTCAACAACGCCTGCACGAAAGTTAAATTATCCCGACCGTGAGGATACCAGTGACCGTATAATCCGCTAAAACGCGCTGTAGTGAGCGGCTCGTTGACAGGCGTGTAACTTTCCACCCACGGGTAGCGCTCTTGCACGGCTTGGGCGAACTGGGCAAGCTTAGAGGCAAAGGTGGGATCGACCAGGCTAGTATGATGAGGGCCGCTGCCGTGGTGAACTAAACCCACAATGGGACGGATACCGAGTTCTCGCAAACGTCCCAGTCGTTCATCCGCCCAAGACCAATCGGCATACTCTAGCCCATCGGGGGCGGTTAGTTCCCAGAGGACGGGGTAGCGGATGGCACGCACGCCGAGTTCGGCAAACAAATTAAGGTCACTTAAGCGCGTTTTGTGACCGTTTTGCTCCAACTGGTTGAAATAGCGATCGCCTACGCGGTTAACGGTACACTCTACCCCAGCCCACATCTCCAATTTTGAGTTTTGAGTTTTAGGTAGCACTTCGTGCCGCTTTGCTAGTGAGTTTTGAGCTAATTCAGAATTGCTAATTATTAATTCTCTATTTAATGCTGCTTTTACCATTCCTCACCCCCAATTAATTTGTGCATGAAGTGTCAGTAGCCCATTACTCATGGCTATTGTTTCTGATTTTTTATTCATCGTTCATGGCAGTAAAAACGAGTCAAGCAACCATTAGTCATTAGCAAATCACTAATGACTCATGACTGTTGACTACTGACTAATGACTAATGACTAACCGCTTTTCCGTGACCATTTGTGGTTGCAACTTCTGTCTGTGGGCGTTGCTCAACGATTTCATTGAGAGAAACATTCTGGGTGTAGTTGCTTCTCGCTTCTACGGGTTCTAAAACGACTGGTTCGCGTTTCGTGCCAATCTGTTTGTAAACGGTGAGAGCCTGAGCCACGCATTGATCCATGTTGTAATACTTGTAAGTCGCCAACCGTCCTACAAAATGCACCCCCGACGTTGCATCAGCGAGTGCCTTGTATTTCTTGTAGAGTTCGGCATTTTCTGGGCGCGGTACCGGGTAGTAAGGATCTCCCTCGGCGCGGGGGAACTCGTAAACGATGCTAGTTTTATTGTGTTCTTGTCCTGTCAGGTACTTGAATTCAGTGATGCGAGTGTATAAATGCTCGTTGGGGTAGTTGACGACTGGCGCTGATTGATGCACAGGCTTGTTGAGCGTTTCATGCTTGAATTCCAGGGAACGGTAGGGAAGCTTCCCGTAGCGGTAATCGAAGTAAGCATCAACGGGTCCGCTGTAAATCATTTCTCGATACGGAATGACTTTCTGAATCTCCCGATAATCGGTGTTAAGCATGATTTTGATGTTCGGGTTAGCCAACATCTTCTCGAACATCCGGGTATAGCCGTGCAATGGCATCGCCTGATAGCTATCGGTGAAATATCGATCGTCTCGATTGGTGCGGGTGGGTACCCGCGCGGTGACTGATTTATCGAGTTCAGAGGGATCGATTCCCCATTGCTTGCGGGTGTAGTTCCGGAAGAATTTTTCGTACAATTCCCGTCCCACCTTGCTGACAACCACATCTTCACTGGTGCGGATATATTCTTTTTTCTCAGCAACCGAGGCAAAGAATTCTTCGAGTTGAAAGGAGGTGAGATTCAGTCCGTAAAGCTTGTTAACTGTGTCAAGGTTGATGGGGATTGGCACCAGTTGACCGTCTACACTTGCCAAGACGCGGTGTTCGTAGGATCGCCACTCGGTGAAGTTGGAAAGGTACTCAAAGACTTCGCGGGAGTTGGTGTGAAAGATGTGGGGACCGTATTTGTGTACGAGAACGCCTGCATCATCGTAATGATCGTAAGCGTTGCCGCCAATGTGCGATCGCTTATCAACCATTAGAATCTTCTTGCCCGACTGACTCGCCAGCCGTTCCGCAAGGACACTCCCAGCGAACCCTGCACCCACAATAAGATAATCAAACATTCTAAAAGCCTCGCTTATTTAATAGCAATATGGCGCTAACATCCTTACGCAAGTAAGGGGAATGAAATGGCTACCCTTGGGTAGGAAGTAAAAATGAAAAACTGAAAAGTCAGAAATTCAACTAAAAAGCCAGTCCTTATTCACTTTGGGCGGACTGGCTTTTGGATGTTTGTTTGGGTTTGTTAACCGAGGTAACTCCTGCACGCTTGTCCAATTCTGACGCTGAGGTTTTGGCAAGGCGATCGCGCAATTCTTGAGATACACTCGCGTCGTCCATTACACCGTCCACCAGTTGCATCATCCGCGCCCAAGTGGAATCCCACGAATTCTGCCCTAGGAAGGCATCTACCTGACTCAGCCATTCCGATTCATCAGGATTTTGCTTGATTGCTGCTTCGGCTGCGGTAACGAAATCGGCGACTGTATCTGCAATCTTCACCAAACCCATCTCCCCGTAAGGACGAATCACATCCCGGATGGAGGTAGACACGACTGGCTTCCCAGCAGCGAGGTATTCTGGAGTTTTGGTAGGACTAATAAAGCGGGTTGACTCGTTACGAGCAAAAGGCAACAACGCCACATCCCACCCAGCAATATATGCAGGCAACTCTTGATAAGATTTACCACCCAGATAATGAATATTGGGGTATTGGGGCAGATTTTGGGGATCTATTTTGACGACTGGGCCAATCACAACCAGATGCCAGTCAGGTCGCGCTTGGGCAATGCCACTCAGCAGTTCAAGATCCATGCGCTCATCAATTACCCCAAAGAATCCCAGACGCGGGTGGGGAATATTTATTTGATCGGCTGGTTCTTCTGTCAGAGTTTTTGCTTGGGCAAAGTGCGCTCTCTCAATGCTACTGGGAAAGGCGTAGACATTCGGGTGCTGGTGGCGCTTGGCTTCGTAAAGGCTTTGTCCCCCTGTAAATACCAAATCTGCACGGTTAAAGAGTTCGGCTTCGCGCTCGATCATCACGGGTGGCGCTCCCTTAAATGCCGATAGCTCATCCATGCAGTCGTAGATAATGACTAGAGGATCTAAGTGGTGCGCGAACGCGATCGCCATCGGTGTGTAGTACCACAGGATATACTCGCGGATTTGCGCTTGTGCCAACAAATCATCGAGCATCCCCTTTTGAGCAGCTATGATTTCATCCTCACTGATTCCTTCGCTCAAGTAAGGCACCACCACCGAGACACCACTTTCACGGATGCTGACATCCAGTCGCCAAGATGGATCGGAACTTAAAATCGGTTCTTCAATGAAGAATACTCTTCGCTCCTTTGCACAGCGGCTCAAGAGATGTTGCGGTCGTTGGTAGACAAAATCCCAACGCAAATGCGACAGACAAATAAGTGCCGGTGGATTTGACAAGGAAGTTTGGGAACCATCCGACTGTAATTTTGGAGATAATGCACTCGCTGAGGGAGACTCAAGTGCATCTTTTAAGGAGAACTGTATCTCCCATGCCCCCCCATTACTCGCACTATTCTTCATCAAATTTTTGGGCTGGGACATAAATAGCCTCAGATATTTGTAGATTTGATTAAAGCTTTCAGAATCGCCTACCTACACAAAAATAAGAACAAAGTGGAAAACCTTGAACTGAAAAAACACTTGGAATAAATTTCTAGCTATAACTGCAAAAAGCAGCTAGAAAGTATGTTTTCCTGCCTTGTTTACCTTTTTGCGACTCTAAAGCAGTTTTGTTGACTTAACACCTCTGCTTAATTTATCCGTTTTTCTTGCCATTGACTTCTGCCTGGAGAATGAATTTGCTGTTACTGCTAAAAAAATAATTGCTATTGTTGAGTTCTAGCTTCTACCAGAGGAATGACGCTACTTCTTCCTAAAAAATAAATTTAATGTTAAATTAGTTTGTGCCAAATAATACAAAAACTCTACGTATAACGGCTTCTAGTGGGAGTAAGGAAGAGATGCGGGTGGGTCGCAGGAATTAAAGAAAAATGCTTCTAAGTAGCAGCATTGTTGCGTCCAGGTTCAATGGCTGTATCTTCTTTAGTGACAATCCACACCTAATCACACGTAACTTGTTTGGCTAGGTTTATTACTTTAGACACTTGCGTCGCAGGTTATTGAATAAGAGTCGTGTTCGCCGAAACTGGCGATCGCGCGATCGCTCGAATTGGATCGAGTAAACGTTGAATCAAATGCTTGTATAGCTAAAAAATCCAGCACTCAATCTATATAATTTATAGTTTATGCATAGCGTTTGGTAGCAAGTACAAAAGCTTGTAAAAGTTTTTTGCGAACATTTTAATATTTAAAGCCACACAAAAAATAATCTTATTTGTGCTTTAAATAAACACATTAATAATTTATTAATAAATTTTATTGAAAGTGGAGTATGCTTCGAGGAATTGCATGGAAAGACTTTTTTGCCAAGTTACTGAAGAGTAGATAGTGACTTCTCTGGGAGAATTAGCTCACCCTCCCCAAAGGAGTGATGAATCCTGACTCTGTGTTACAAACTGAGTGTTGAGCGATCGCTTTCTCAGAGAAACTGTAAAGCAGATAGAGAAAAGGGGAAAATAGCCAAGGAAAGTTCACAACGAAAGGAAAATACTCTCCCCTCAATGACAAAGTCCCAACCAATCCCTAGGCTTATGTACTGTGCTATCGAGAGAAGCATAGCATAGCATAGCTCCACACAGAACTGTTTGTATTCATAAGCACAGACTGACTTAACGTCAAGTCAATCCCTCAGGTAGAAGTAGAGGGAAATGATGGCAGTTATTCTGCATAAGAGCGATCGCTCTTAGATGCACAATAGCGAAATGCTCTGGTAATTCCAGACCCGTATTCTAAACCACGATTGTCCTAGATCGGGGCTTCATGAGCGGGAAGCATATCTGTCTTCTCAATTCAGCCGTCAATGAAGTTGACAAGACCGTTTTTGAATAATAGGAAGCCGCAGAGTTCTAGAGAATAAGAGCAACCACTACGATGAAACCTTCTGATTTGTCCAAAGTTCTTTTTGCAAGTACCTTCGCCCTCACTTTAGCTACTCTACCCTTAACTCTGCCTGCTTTTGCCCAAACTGGCACTGGTGCAGGTGGTTCAGCTTCCGGTACTAGCACTGGTG
This sequence comes from Coleofasciculus sp. H7-2, assembly GCF_042747725.1. NCBI lineage: Bacteria > Bacillati > Cyanobacteriota > Cyanophyceae > Coleofasciculales > Coleofasciculaceae > Coleofasciculus > Coleofasciculus sp. H7-2. Next base: position 53,890 of record NZ_JBHZGO010000099.1, on the reverse strand, counting down.
CAGGTGGCGCAACTTCCGGTACGACGGGTGCGGGTGGCACTACTTCCGGTACAACCACGACTCCCGGTGGTGCAACTTCCGGTACAACGGGTGCGGGTGGTACCACTTCCGGTACAACCACGACTCCTGGTGGCACTACTTCCGGTACAACCACGATTCCTGGTGGCACTACTTCCGGTACAACCACGACTCCCGGTGGTAGCACTTCCGGTACAACCACGACTCCCGGTGGTAGCACTTCCGGTACAACCACGACTCCTGGTGGTGCAACTTCCGGTACGACGGGTGCGGGTGGCACTACTTCAGGGACTAGCACCGCTCCTTACGGCACGACTACGACGCCTGGTGGCACTACTTCCGGGACTTCTACTGCTCCTGACGCCACGACTACGACGCCTGGTGGCACTACTTCCGGGACTTCTACTGCTCCTTATGGCACGACTACGACGCCTAGTGGCACTACTTCCGGGACTACCACTGCTCCTGACGCCACGACTACGACGCCTGGTGGCACCACTTCGGATACAACTACTATCCCCGGTAGCACGACTCCCAATAGCACGACTTCAGACACCACCTCTTACCAAGGAGTTCGCTCTGCAAGAAGCGATCGCAACTCCAGTTGGGGCTGGTTAGGCTTCCTGGGTCTAATCGGTCTAGCTAATCTGTTCCGCAAGCAGCACCAAGAAACTTCACGTCAGCGTTAACCCAAGGTGTGCAAGTATTTAAAAACCAAAGCTAAAAACCCAAAGCCCTGGCTATAAACCAGGGCTTTACTCATATATATGTAATTTTTTCAAAGTTTAGGCGATCGCTTTCAAGCTTTACACAGATCCCAGGACTGAATCCAGCCCCCATTGATGCTTCAGCAGGTTCTGATAGATATTTTCTCGAATTATCATCTGCTTGTGTAGCTGGAGCAAAAATTGCTGAGCTTGCTCGCGAGACATATGCTGTACTTGATCTGCAAAAGAAATCAAGCTAAATTCTTGCTCTAAAGACAATTCAATGGGTCGTTCCATAATAGTCTCCTGTGCCCAACCAGGGCAAAAACTAGAGTTAAGTAATTGATATGTGTCTGAAAATGAAGCTAAATGAACAGTTTATTTAAACTTCTTTTGTTGGCTGACACTTACAAAGTATCATTTTCAACTTTGCGGCTTCCTCTGCCACTTGGTGTAACTTTCATTTCCTTCAGAAATAATCCGATAGATTTATTCAATAAGAATTAGCCAAATATCTAACACTTCTTTGCAGTCAGGCTGTTTGAGCGGGTGCATTCCAGCGCATGCAAATCACCCACAGACTGGAATGGGGCTACAAAAACAAAGCCTGCCGACCAGGCTAAATGTACTCTTGACGTTATTGTTATTAGTCCGCGTAGGCGGACTTGGTTTTTATAGCCGCGACTTCAGTCGCCAGGTATTTTTACTTTAATTGAGATGCTCCCGTTTGAGCTGCTGTATTTGGTTCATTGAGAAGCGATATGTCAGGACTTACGCAAAGCTTATACATATAGCATTTTTTCGGGTTCAATCCCCCTGTGGTTGCCCTTACTATGTGGTGATGTTGCGTAAGTCGTTCTGAATTAGAGCAAATTTGCACAAATTAAGTCATTTATCAGCGTTTTTGAGTAGTTTTTGCTCTATCCCCAAAGAAGGAACATACTTCTAAGCAACCCTTCTAATAGAAAATATCCAATTAAACTAAATAGCAAGATTCTTAATCTCTAGACCTGTCCAAAAGCTCAACTTCAAGTGAATAGCACAAAGTTCAACTACTTTTCAGACGGGTTTAATGACTCGCTAGCACCTCCCCGTTGAGGGAGGGATTGGGGGACGCGGCTTCCTCTGTGAAGATAGGAGGAGGTTCTACTATCCCACTTTAAACGGGTATCCCAATCTGCTCAGCGATTGTCCTGATATTGCTAGCTCAAAGCTGAAGCCACCAGATAACCAAGCATGCTTCCTAGACCCTTCTTCTTCCAGGCTCTGATCTAATGAAACAACTCGCCATTTCTCAATTCCGTAAATATAGCTTAATTGGCGTTATCTCATGCGCCACCGTGCTAGGGACAAATTTCTGCGTCCTGACTCAAGCAAAAGACTATTCCCCTACTCAAGGTCATCCCTCCCTTGCTTCTGGCTTGATATGGCCCACTCAAGGGAATATCACTAGAGGCTTTAATACTTATCACGAAGGAATTGATATTGCGAGTAGCACTGGGACTCCGATTGTTGCTGCGGCATCGGGTACAGTCATCAAAGCTGGTCGTGATGATTCGGGATGGGGATTAGGCAATGAAATAGAAATCCAGCACAGTAATGGAAGCCACACGGTGTATGGTCACAATAGTCGTCTTTTGGTGAGCAAGGGTCAACAAGTTACTCAGGGTCAAGTAATTGCCGAGATGGGTTCGACAGGCAATAGTACAGGTCCTCACCTCCACTTTGAATTTCATCCTGATGGTCGTCTAGCGGTTGACCCGGCTGCCGGATTGCCCTCTTTAGTCGCAGGCAGGATTCCACCGCTGCAAATAGCAACCGCTGCGCCTAAACCCATTGCGCCTCCAGTGTCTCAGGCTGTACGCAACGACGCGGACACTAGAGGCAACAACACTACACCTTACCCGAATCTAAATGTTTATCCTGGGGGTCGTCAGGGAGGGAACTCTCTCCCAGTAACGCGCGTAATCACCCAGCCCAAACTGCTGCAACCGATTGCAGTGGCAGCTACTTCTGTTGTTGCTGAGACTTTCAATCAATGCAGCAACGCCTTGATTGAAGGTGAGACGGCAAGCTCTCGCGTGAAAGTTTGTCGGGAAAATGGTCAATTGTTTTATGTGGGGCAATTAAAGCAGCAACCGAGCGCTTCGATGCAGCTTGCTGCTTGGCGTGTTGGACAGGATCGGTATCAAGCGGATAACGGCAGTTATTCCTATTTTATTAGCCCACGCGGAGTGGAAGTTTGGCGAAATGGTCGTCAGATACGTTCTGAGCCTTTTAACGGTTCTTTGAGGATTTCACGGTTCTAAAAGGTTTTACAAGTGAGGTTGGTAATCTCCAAAGAATGCGCTACCCGATTTCTTCTCAAGCTACACTATCAGGTTGTCTACGGGCGATCGCTCTCTCTACCCTGATTTTCTCTTGTGAGGTGACAAAGCGATCGCCTTTACTTAACTTTTCTTAGAAAACTTACCTTTGCTCACTTTTTTTATGAATAAAAAATTAAGATTCTACTATTGCACTAAAGGCTACACTATTGTTTTACCATCTGAGGAGTTAAAGCCTTACAGTCTCGATTGACAGATAAACAGATTCCAACTTACACCAGTATTACCATCCCGCATTGGTGCAATTTCTCTAAAGGGTGCATGATTTCGTTAAAACAGCGGTCAGACAACTGAGCAAACGATTCAGTCTAGAGAAGGGATAGACCAGATATTTCGGGAAGACCCGTTGATTGCATCGTCAACTGTCAGCTTGCATTATTTGTGTATAGCTGAAGTGTCTGCATGGTTTGGAACGGCTACAGTTTGAGCATCTAATTTAGAAATAAGTTGCACATTGGCTTCCTCTAACGCTGCTGAAACTCCACAATTCATCAGAAAATCACCTAGTTTCTCAAAAATGTTTCCGAAAAACTCAGCAGCGATCGTGAAGCATCAAAAAGTGTTTCTCAACCATAAGGAGAAAAATCATGGAAACGCTTGCTTACATTCATGTTTCTAATACCTATGAAGAAACAGAAGCTGGTATCGAGTATCATCTGCGTGACTTTTCGCTGAACTGGAAGCAACCACCGAGTTCAGCTTGGCTGGGTTTACTTGGCGTAGCTTTCTTGTTCGGAGGTCTCAGCGACCTCAAACCAGCCAACGCAGCACAGTATTTTGTAAATACAAACGGTCGTTGTCTCAACGTTCGCTACGGTCCCAGCACATCTTACGGAGTGCATAGCTGCGTCCGTAATGGAGCTGTACTTGCACCAGTTGTGGCTTATCGCAACGGGTTTGCCAAGCTTTCTACGGGTCGTTACGTTGCTGCTAACTATATCAGCACGAGACCGGGTTCTGGTTCGGGTTCGGGTTCTGGTGTTGGGGGTGCATATCTCAGCCTAGGCTCTAGAGGTTCTGCGGTTCGACAAGTTCAATCAGCTTTGGGAGTTTCAGCGACTGGATATTATGGTTCCGTGACTCAAAGAGCAGTTCGGAACTTTCAGTCGAGAAATGGCTTACGTGCAGATGGAATAGTGGGACCGCAAACTCGCAGAGCGCTGGGAGTGTAGAGAAGATTCATTCAAGAAGCTGGTCTATTTATCAAAAGAACGATCTAGCTAACTTCTCAGGACTTACGCAACATTACTACATCTGCCACCGCAACCACAGAGGGATTGAACCCGAAAAAACGCTATATGTATAAGCTTTGCGTAAGTCCTGTTCTGATACTAGGTTGCCCTGAGACATAGTAGGTTGGGTAGAGCGTAAGCGTTACCCAACTGCTTATATCTGAGAGCTGGCACCAGTTGCAATAACCCGCCAGGGGTTCAAACCCCACAGCTTATAGCTCAAGTCCACGAAACCTGGACTGGGGAATAATTTCAGTCCATTTCAATGGACTTGATTCTGTAAGCCCGGAACTTGAGTTCCGGGCGGGATTAGCGGCTTGTTGAGAATGGTGCAAGATGTCAGTTATATTTGGTTGGGTTGAGTACCGCTCGCCCAACCTACGCTTGAACAAGAACAACTTAGTATCAGTTCACACATCCCATCCTAAAGACTTCGCAACTTGATCTGCAAGAGTCATCGGGTCGAAAGGTTTCGCAATCACTGCCGTTACTCCTAGTTGAGCGAAACGGCGTTGGTCGGCAGCCTGCATTTTAGCAGTTAACAACAGCACGGGGATGTGCTGGGTTGCCGGATTGGCTTGCAGCTGTTGAAAAGTAGTTGTACCGTCCCAGTCGGGCATCATCACATCCAGAAGGATGGCGTCAAGTGGTTCAACTTCAGCCTTGGCAAGCCCTTCCCTCCCAGAACTCGCTGTCAAGACGTCCCAGCTGGCTACCATTTCTAAGCTCAGCTGAGCCACTTCCCGAATATCCTCTTCATCATCAATTACCAGGATGCGCTTCGTTGTCACTATTGCAGTTTTCCTTCCTGTTGGGAACCATCCGATTCAGCAAGGCAATGACGCGCCCTTCAAATTGTTCTGGAGTAATCCGACCTTTAGTGAGAAACTCGGTTTGTCCCAGCCGCAGCCGCTCTCGTTCAGCATTGTCCAAATCTTTAGCAGAATATACCACGATTGGGATTTGGCGCAGGCGATTTGTTAAGAGCAAAACCGCTTCGCTACCGCACTGACGCAGCCAATCTACTACAGCAAAACCATCGTACTCCGGCAGCACGATATCCAGCACTAGCAGATCGGGATTCATATTTGCTAATTTTTGGATTGCCTCGCGTCCGTTTTTAGCGTGGATAATTTCCAAACCGTGGCGCTCAAACCTAGCAATCAGTACCCGCGCGAGATCCAAGTCGTCTTCCACCAGCAAAACTCTGGCAACCTTTGCCTGTTGCAACGATTGCTCCAGTGCTTGAAATAATGATGCCTCATTCAGGGGTTTGCGAACCCAGCCGGTAAAATCAGGAGTGCGCGGCTTACCATCAGCTGAGTTTGCCCGAAGCGATACCGGAGGCGAAATGTCGTTGATTGTAGAATCCGCGCTGCCAACATCAGAAACGGCTGCATTTTCCATTGCAATTGTATTGGAAGCGATCGCATCAGACTGCTCAGACTGCTGCAACTGACCAAGATCGGTTTGCGGAAGGTCTATATCCAGCAGACTACTTAAAATCTTATTCTCTAAAGAAGATTTGAGGATATTACTTTCCTCTAGGGATAAAACGCTGAAAATGACGATCGGAATCTCTCTGGTATCTGGTTGCTGTTTCAAAACCGCCATTGTTTCCCAGCCGTTCATATCGGGCATAATCAGGTCGAGCAGAATCACGGCAGGCTGCTCCTGTAGCGCCAATTCTACTGCTTCTTGACCTGAGAAAGCCGTCTTGACTTGGTAGCCGCGCTGTTCTAGCAAAGTTTGTACTACCGCACAGACCGCAGGCTCATCATCGCACACCAGCACTAGAGAAGTACCCTGTGCATTGTCGGTGTCCAAAGGTAAGGGTACGGCATCGTACTGAGTATCTAGATGTTCTGCTGGATCTGTAGTTGCATTCCCCTGAGAGAGATTCTCCCGTTCATCCTCAGCATTCAGCACTCGTGTCTTACCGCTCAACAGTGGCAGTGTGAAGAAAAACGTACTGCCTTCATTCAGCGTACTTTCGACCCAGATACGACCTCCATGCTGTTGCACAATGCTGCGGCAGATGGCTAATCCCAGACCTGTGCCGCCTTTATCGCGCGAGTCAGAGGCATCAACTTGTTGGAATCGTTCAAAGACGCTTTCCAGCTTCTGTGCTGGAATCCCCCGTCCCTGATCTTTCACCTTGAACAATACCGTGAGGGTGAGAGGTTGAGGAGGTGAGGGAGTAAATTCTTCCCCTATTCCACGCTCCCCGGCTCCAGAAGCGATAAATTGCGTCTCTACAAGCTGCTCCCTTGCCGGTTGAATTTCAGCACTGAGATAGACGCTGCTGTTAGGAGGCGAGAATTTGATGGCATTGCTGAGTAGGTTCGTTAGGGTCTGGATGATCCGGTCAGGATCGGCGTACAGTTGGGCGGATGTGGGAGACACGGATAGGGTGACTCCTGCTTTGTCAGCCATTGTCCGCATCACTTCGGATGCCTGAAGCATCAGAGTTGCGGCATCGCAAATCTGATGCTCCATCGCCACCTGACCCGACTCAATGCGCTCAATATCGAGGATGTCGTTAATCAGGCGCACTAAACGGTCGGTATTCGAGACGGCAATCTCCAGCATCCGTTGAGCCTTTTCAGGTTTAGCAGTGAGCAGACCCCCTGCCAGCAAGCCGAGGGCACCGCGAATCGAGGTTAGGGGCGTCCGCAGTTCGTGGCTGACGATGGAGACAAACTCATCTTTGAGGCGTTCTACGGCGCGGCGATCGCTAATGTCACGGGCGATCGCTGAGGCACCCGTAACCTGACCCGTCCGATTCTTGATTGGAGAGATCGCGATCGCCACATCAATTTGCTTGTTGTCTTTTCTAAGACGCACGGTTTCATAAGGGGGGATGCGTTCTCCCCGCTTGATTCTTGCCAAAATTGACGGCATCTCATTGAGATGGTCGGATGTCAGCAGAATCGAGATTGACTGCCCCTTGACTTCTTGGGCGGTATAGCCATAGATCCGTTCAGCCGCAGAGTTCCAGCTGGTAATGGTTCCATCCAGTGTTTTGCCCACGATCGCATCCTCTGAAGACTCGACAATCGAGGCTACTTGCGATAAAGCTTCTTCCCCCCGTTTGCGCTCAGTGATATCTCGCAAAATCACGGTAAATATTTTTTCTCCAGCTAATTCCAGCTTAGAAATCGAAGCTTCCGCCGGAAACTCCATACCATCTTTACGCTGCCCAAAAACCTCGCGGCGCTCTCCCATTTTCCGTGCTGTACCCTTAGAGGTGCCAAAATTATGAATATGCTGACGGTGAGCGATCGCAGTCTGCTTTGGCAGCAGCAAATCCAAGGACTGACCGATTACCTCACTCGCGGTATAGCCAAAGATTTTTTCCGCACCCTGGTTAAATAAGGTAATTTGTTGAGTTTCGTCTACCGAGATAATTGCATCCTCAGCAATATCCAAAATCCCAGCCAGCCGCGCTTGCGATGCCTTTCTCGCCTCCTCTGCCAACTTGCGCTGCGTGATGTCTTGAATCTGAGCATTAAAATAGAATGGTTCACCCTTGACATCATGCACCAGCGACCCGCTCAAGAAAATCCATACAATGTGTCCCTGTTTGTGGAGGTATCGCTTCTCCAGGTTGTAATGGCGAATCTCGCCAGCCAGCATTTGGTGCATATATTCCAGATCGGTTTCCAAATCGTCTGGATGCGTAATCGCCTGGAAGTTCGTAGCCAGTAATTCTTGCTCCGCATAGCCAACAATCTTGCATAAAGAACGATTGACTTCCAGCCAGCGCCCATCTGTTGCCACCAGCGCCATTCCTACCGCCGCATAGTCAAAGGCACTCTTGAATCGCTCTTCGCTAGCTTGCAGCGCCGCCTCTGTCTGCAAGCGGTAAGCGATTTGGTTTTCCAGTTCTCGGTTAGTTGCCTCTAGTACAGCTGGACTTGGGAGAGCAAGCGCTTTAGGAACCAATGGCACCAGAGACGCAGCAGTATACACCGAAACTAATGCGGTAATTGCTTTGAGGAACCCCGACAGCCAATAAGTAGGATGCCAAAGCGTCCAAATCTCCATGACATGGGTGGTACCACAGGCGATGATAAACGACCCAAATAGCAGAAAAATCCAGTCAAATGGGAGATCCTGACGCTTTCGGACAAAGTAGAACAGCGTCACTGGGATCGAATAATAAGCAAGGGCAATCAGAGAATCGGACACGATATGAAGCCACACCAAATCTGGCTTCCAGAGGTAGCAATGTCCGTGGGGGATAAACCCTCCTGAAGTAAAAAAGATGTTCAAAAATTCCAGCATCAAGCCTATTTCCTTACCAGCCTGAGTCTACTTTAAGGTAAATTTTCTGACAGGGTGATAAGAAGCGCTGAGATGAGATTTTATTAACCCCCGTTACCTTCCTTGGTAATCCTATTTTGTTTGACCGTTGCCATGTTTGAATTTCTGAAGCTACCGATTGGTAGAGACGAGGATAATTGCAAGTCTTCTACAATCCAAAATTCAAAATCCTATAGCAATCCTATTTTAGTTGTGAGTTGCCAGCAGTTCAGATCCCCGACTTCTCTTACGAAGTCGGGGATCTCATTTTCTGTAGCAGCAATCTTGAAATTCAACGAGACTAACGAGTGCTGGCGTTGCTAGCACCACCGAGCGAAGCATAGCCAAAGGTTGCATTTGCCATACGACACCAGATGACGACAGATTTGAAATTTGCCAGGTTAATAGCAGCAGGAATCGGGTAGCGCTGAGCGCCGCTAACTTTTTGGAGTTTGCCTAGGTTTATGAAACGGTTTTGGTTTTGATACGTCTGCGGCGGCTTTTCAGAAGTGTCTAGAATAACATGAAGATCCGGCCCTTGTTCGCTCGTCTTAAAAGCAGCATTAAATTCTAAGTAGCGTTGTCCATTTTCTGTAACAATACGAGCGGTTCCAGAGGTGGGCTGTTCTGCGGCAACAAAGGTGCCAGAGCGAGTTGTGGGGCGAGTTTGCGCTACAGCAATTCCATTTGATGTAAAAGTTGGACTGACGGCTTTAAATAGTGGGATTTCTGTCAGTCCTGTAGCAACAGAAGTTACCAGGAACGTCATCCCTAGTATTGCTAAGTGGTTTAGCTTCATGATTTTTAATCCTTGATACAACATTTGGCTCTGTCAGTCTCTATCTCAGACTTAAAAAAAATTATTGCTCAAGAAATTAGGGTTTAGATGATTTTATCTTTAGAGATGGCGTTTAAAATGCTGATATTTAACTGAGGAATTTTTTAGATACTTTCTAGGTAAATTAATCTGATTCTCAGGATAAACTCATTCTGCTGCTAGAGGCGTGTATAGCATTCCTAACTGACTTATAAATTTTCTCTGTATTTCTTTCCTCTGCGTCCTCTGCGTCCTCTGCGGTTCGTTAAAAAAGACTATTTTACAAATCAAATACAATTGCTATAGCCTTGAATATTCTATTAATAGCGTCTGGCAACAGCACTATAGAGGCTCAGCTAATGAAGAGTAAAATAAGAGATATTTGTCACTTAAAATTGTTTACATGGGTAGGGTTAGGAGTCATATTATTGAATATAGCTTTTAGCAAAGGTGCGTTTGCCAATCAGTATATGAATCCGGAAGACATTCGGATAGCGATCGCGATCGCTAGAGATGCCTGGATTGCTCGTGACGCCGAGGCTCTAGCGGCACTGTTTGCGCCCGACGGTGAAATCATCGTACCGGGTCAACGATGGCAGGGACAAGAGAGAATTCGGCAAGAAGTCACTCATTTTGCTCAGCAGTATTCAGATGTAAGAATTGAGATTCCGCAGATTATCGTTGATGGCGATCGCGCAGTAGTCGAGTGGTATTACGAAGATCCTGAAAATGCAACTGGTCGTCGTAACAAAGCCGATGATGTCATTGTTATTAATTTCAAAGAGGGTCGGATTAGTCGCTGGCGTGAATATTTTGATACTGAAACACCTAAGCTAAGAAGGCAATAATTGATTCTATCAGAAACTTAAATCAGGTGGGGCAACAATGAGCGACGAGCAAGAGGTATTAGCAGCAAATCAGGCTTTCTATCGAGCTTTTGAGAAAAAAGACATCAATGCGATGAGTGCGATCTGTTCGCAGGGAACAGGTACTCTTTGTATACACCCCGGACGCAAAGCACTTAAAGGGGGGAAGGAAATTCGCTCTTCCTGGGAGCAGATATTTAAAAACACCAGTTACATCGAAATAGAAACAGAAATTATCGCTACAGAAATTCGAGATAATATTGCCTACGTCGTGCTTGTCGAAAATGTGTTTCAAGTCAGTGGTGGCAGAAGAGTTAAAGCACAATCGATGGCGACGAATATTTTTGAGCGAATGGCACAAAAGTGGTATTTAGTCCATCACCACGGGAGTCCTTTAATGCGTTAATAAATTTCGCGTATCTTCAGTGCAACTATCGCCTCTTATCTAGATTTAGTTGTTCTGTTTAGCGGTTGTTTAGGTAGCGATCGCACTTCAATTTCGCACTCAAATAATAAGCGATCGCATTCTAGTATTTTCGTGACGCAGAGCGAGGAGTTATGATCTAAAGGGAAGTTTGTATAGGCTGAATCTTATGAGTGTCAATTTTTTAACTTCTTCTGAAGGCAACTTGACTAAGTTGACCTATCCTGTATTGATTGAAGCCCAAAAACAAGGTAGCTATATGGCAAGTGTGTTGGGTTTGCCAGACTGCACTACTTTTGGTGCTACCCGCGAAGCAGCGCTAACAAATCTACGTCAGCTTTTAACAGCGCGTCTAGAAAAGGCGGAAATAGTTTCTTTGGAAATTGAATTGCCTAAACCCGAACATCCTTGGATGAAGTTTGCGGGAATGTTTAAGGACGATCCGAAATTTGATGAAATGCTGGAGGATATAAAAGCCCTTCGTCGCGAACGTGATGAGGAAATGGAAGCCTACTATCAGCAACTTGATGCCGAAAATGAGGATAAATGAGTTTGTGGGTACTTGATACAGATATTGTTTCGCTTTTTCAACAAGGACATCTACTTGTAAACCAGCGTGTTAATGCAGTCAATCCGGAAGAGATTGGTGTCACAATTATTACAGTCGAAGAACAAATGTATGGACGGCTTAATAGTATCAGGCGGGCTAACTCACCAGAGGCGTTGATATCAGCTTATGCAAGGTTGGCGGCTACCTTAAATTACTTCAGAACTGTCAACTTGCTTGATTTTGACCAAGATGCTGGCAATTGTTATGCAGAATTGGTTCGTCAACGAGTCCGGATTGGCACGCAAGATTTACGGATTGCTGCTATTGCGATTTCGAGGAATGGTATCTTGGTTACGCGCAATCGGCAGGATTTTGCACGGATTCCTAGTCTGAATTTAGAAGATTGGACAATAGATGAATTGAGTTAGGAAAGGTAGCAATCGCTATTGCTTGAGTTTAGACGCGATCGCTCTTGAATTTGAGTATGGGGATAATGGATGCGAGCGCATTTCAATTTCTTACAGAAATCAGCGGCGATTGATATTTGATTAAATTACTAATAGTGTTGTAGTTAATTTGATAGTTAGCTAGCTTATCTTTAGCCTTAGTCGCAACAAATGTACCTTGCGGAATGGTATTTAATAAGTTAATTGCCTGCTGCAATTTGGACTGAGCATTCTGCCAGTTTTCTACAGGATGTGGTGGGTTTTGAACCATAAGGGCAGCTTCCCAGGCCAATTTTTGGGCAGCTTCCAGATTTGCTGCTGCCTTCTGTTCAGTTACGAGTCTGTTACTAATAGTAGTATAGTTAGTTTGATAGGTAATAAGCTTTTCCTTAGCCTGAGTAGAAATAGAAGAATCCTCTGGAATCGCTTCTAATAACTTGACTGCTTCTTGCCATTTGACTGTTGATTGCTGCCAAACTTCTAGGGGATGAGGTGCGTTTTGAACCATATTAGCTGCTTCTATAGCTAATTTCTGGGCAGTTTCCCAATTTGCCACTGCTTGTTCTGGTTTAGGATTCGGTTTATGCTCCCCAGGATTTACAGGAATAGCTACGTTTGCTGTCACCTGCTGACTTTGCGGGAACTGAAACCAGGTTTTCCATCCTACATAACCTAAAACTGCCACAATTGATGTCGCCAATAGAATTTTTACGCGATGGCAATTTTTTGCAGGTTCTGCCTCCGTGTAACTATATTTTTTTACCTCCACAGGTATTTTTTGCGCTTGTTGCTGGAGTTCATCTTGTTGCCGACGTTTTTGTTTTTCAAGCTGTTTTAGAGATTCTTCTACCTGTCCTCTTAGTTTGTTAGCTTTGTCAACTAAAGCATCAGTTTTGTGTTTGAGAGCTTCACAATCATTAAAAATACTTGCGGCTGTTGTCACCTGATCAGCATGAGATAAGATAAGACCTTCCTCATCATCAACCCAGTCTATGGCAAAAATAGACTTTCCGAAGTAAAATACAAAAGCTTTTATGCGATCGCTAAGCTCGACATTTAGTTCTAAATTTTGTATAAGATTATCCAGTTTAGGCTGTAGCTGCCTTAACTGATCTTGGGCTGCCTTTACTTGCTGAATGTGCCGCTTCAAAGCTAATTCATCATCAAATTCTAAGTAAATTCTTAAATTTTCATCGATTTGTCTTACTTGTTCCGTTAAACTTAGCGATTTTCTTTCTTGTTTGATGATCTTTAATAATTCAGAATCACCTTCATCAAGAGTCTATAAAACAGAATTTTTTCATCCTTCAGCTTCAGGACTTACGCAACATCACCACATCTGCTACCGCAACCACAGGGGGATTGCCCCTAACTCTATATGTATAAGCTTTGCGTAAGTCCTGAGCCTTTTCGAGATGTACCAGTGCGTTGTAGTCGAGAACACCTCGATCTCTTGAAAATTAGATCGTGCGCTTACGTGCTGTCTCGACTAATGCCTGAAAGATGCGTTGCTGATAAGGATCGTGGAGAGCGAGTTCTGGATGCCACTGAAGCGCGATCGCCCAAGGATGGTGTTCGTGTTCCATCGCTTCAATTACGCCATCAGAAGCGCGTGCCGTAACCCGCCACCCAGACGGTACTGTCCGCACAGCTTGATGATGCCACGAGACTATCTGCGGCTCTGTGATGCCAATCATTGCAGCGAGGTGACTGTCGGGATCAATTTGCACGCGATGTTCGCAGAAGCGAGACTGATGGGTGCGGTGCGCGATCGCGTCCCCAAATTCATCCGGCAGATGCAGCACCAAGTTGCCACCTGTTGCGACTACCAAAATTTCTAAACCGCGACAAATACCCAAGACTGGGATATCTGTATCTAAAACCAGCTTGGCTAAGGCTAGCTCAAAGGTATCGCGCTGACGATCGACGTTATAAACGGTGGGATGGGATGAGTCGTTGTAAATAGCGGGGTCAATATCACCCCCGCCAGAGAAGATCAAACCATCAATTCTTTCTAAGATGGCTGCGGGATCGGGTTCTCCCGGTGGCAGCAACATCGGTAAGCCACCCGCTAAGCGCACTGCCTCTACATAGTCGCCTCTGATGCTAAACAGGCGCGTATCCATCTGACCAGCGGTAGTAATTCCAATGAGTGGCGGCTTAGATTTCATTTCCTGATGTTAGCAGTTGATTCAGGCGATCGCTCTGGCTCCGTAACCTCAGCATTGTGAGATTCTATCGCTGATGCTGGTAATGCGACTGGTACAAGATGTGAGTTGGATGCACAGTTGACTCAACGTTACAGCGGCGAAGCCAAGCCGGAACATCATCCCTACTGTTTGGGTTGCCAGGAAAGTTGATATTTGTGAATATTCCCTAGGGAGTAATCGAACCAGATTAAATTTAGGTTAAGGTAACATCAACAAGAGATTTTGAAATTAAGACTCAATGTCATAAAAAGATAGCCATGACCAATCCTGACCAAGTGAGCAAAAACAGCTTTCTTTCCCCTCAAAGTCGCTACTACGGCTCATTTACACCCGAACATCTCGCTTTTAATGCCAATTTGCAAGAATTTGCTCACAAAGTTGGCTACATTTCTGCTCTAGAAACCGGAGGCAAGCTTGCTCCCGAACAAGCATACGAACAAGTGAAGCGTCTCTGGAAGCAGTTGAAGCAGAGCAAGAAGGCACTCTCGATTGGTGGAGATCGACCCTCAGAAACAAGAGAGTTTTTTTGAGAGTAACATCTTAAATAAAACTGATACAAGTGGGTTGAGCAATGGAATTGCTGCACACCATTTTTGTTGTCATACCGTCGTTGAATAGTTAGATAGGAACTGATGACAAAAGTGTTAGTGATTGAAGATGAAGAAGTCATCCGTGAGAGCATCCTAGACATCCTGATTGAAGGAGAATTTATTGCCATTGGTGCTGAAAATGGTAGCATCGGAGTGCAATTGGCAAAAGAATTTCTTCCCGATCTGATTTTATGTGATGTTAGAATGCCAGAACTTGATGGGTACGAAGTTCTCAGAGCGCTTCGTTCTGACCCAATTACAGCCACAATTCCCTTCATCTTTCTCACGGCTGATACGACTCAAAACTTCTTTCGCCAAGGGCAACTCTTAGGTGCAAACGGTTATCTTACTAAACCGTTTACAACTGCCTCACTTCTAGAAGCGATCGCTACCCATCTGAGAAAATAATCCGAATTTCTCGTTCTCAGGCAGATGCTTGGGAATGCATACTTGAATTTCTTACCAAAGGAGGAGGCGGAGCATCCTTTTTTCTTGTTACCAGGTAGCAGTGAGTAAACGAGGAAAGTTTGGGATAAAAAAGCGGCTATTTCTCATTGCTTTGCGATCGCGCCTGTAGATCAACGCATACTTGTAGAGAGTGTGCAGGAAGCAACGCCGTGGAAAAAACGGAAAAACAGAAGATGCTGGCAGGTGAGCTATATCTAGCCTCTGACCCGGAACTAGCTGCTGAGAACAAGCGGGCGTGTCGTCTATTAAGAATGTACAACGCTACAACTGAGGAAGAGCTATTGCGATCGCAAATTCTCAACGACTTGTTCGCTCAGGTAGGAGTGAAGGTTCAAATTGTACCTCCTTTTCATTGCGACTACGGCAGCAATATTTACGCTGGCAACGGGTTGTACATGAATTATGGATGCATAATTCTAGACTGTAATACCGTTCATATCGGTGACAATGTCTTGTGCGGCCCTTACGTGCAAATTTACACCGCCGATCATCCAACCGATCCCGAAATCCGTCAAACTGGTCTGGAACTCGCTGCACCGATTAAGATTGGCAATAATGTCTGGATTGGAGGCGGCGCTATCATTTGTCCAGGGGTGACAATTGGCGACAACACCACAATTGGAGCTGGTAGTGTTGTTGTTAAAGATATTCCTGAAAATGTCGTGGCTGCTGGCAATCCCTGTCGCATCATTCGACCGTTAACTTAAGTTTTTCCTGAGTTTAATTAGAAAATTGTTAATAATTTAACAGTACTATGACTCCAGAAGAAAAAAGATTAAAAGAAGACCGCGATCGCCAAGCTCATTGGCGGCGATGGGGGTCTTATTTGAGCGAGCGACAGTGGGGAACGGTGAGAGAAGATTATAGTCCTGATGGCTCAGCTTGGGACTATTTTACTCACGATCAGGCTCGTTCCCGCGCTTATCGCTGGGGAGAAGATGGGATTGCCGGAATTTCGGATAACCATCAGCGACTTTGTTTTGCGATCGCGCTTTGGAATGGGGCAGATCCAATACTTAAAGAAAGGCTTTTTGGCTTAACCGGAAACGAAGGAAATCATGGGGAAGATGTCAAGGAACAATACTTCTATCTTGACAACACCCCCACCCATTCTTACATGAAATGTCTCTATAAATATCCACAACAAGCCTTTCCTTATTCCCAACTCGTTGAAGAAAATAAGTGTAGAGGTTATCAAGACCGAGAATTTGAATTACTCGATACTGGAGTGTTTGATTCCGACGCCTACTTCGATATTTTTGTCGAGTATGCCAAGAATTCACCGGAGGACATCTTAATTCAAATCAGTGCTGTCAACCGAGGAACGGAAGAGAAAACTCTGCATCTTCTGCCAACCCTCTGGTTTCGCAATACATGGTCTTGGAATAATTCTCAAGAGAAGCCTATAATTAAACAGCTCAAAAGTGACAATAATCTGAGTATTTTAGAAGCTACTGAAGCCACGCTGGGCGAACGCTGGCTTTATTGTGAGGGAAACCAAGGCGAGGAAACGCCTCCTCTATTATTGTTCACAGAAAATGAAACGAATCGGGAAAGATTATTTGGGGTAAGTAATCCCTCTCCCTACGTAAAAGATGGAATTAATAATTATATTGTAAACGGTCAAAAAGATGCTGTAAATCCTAATCAAATAGGAACTAAAGTTGCCGCAGATTATATATTAAAAATTGGTGCAGGCGAAACCAAAGTCATTCGACTACGGCTAAGTGACTTTCCCGACTTTACAGAACCATTTGGCGTTGATTTCGACACGATTTTTCAAAATCGCCAACGCGAAGCTGATGAATTTTACGAACAAGTTTCTTCTCCGTGTTCTCTAACGGAAGACAGGCGAAATGTGCAACGACAAGCTTTCGCTGGAATGTTGTGGAATAAGCAATTTTATTACTACGTTGTAGAGGAATGGTTAAAAGGTGATGCGATTAATCCGTCACCAAAGTCGCGCCAAACCATTAGAAATTATGAGTGGATTCATCTTTTCAATGATGACATTATTTCTATGCCGGACAAATGGGAATATCCTTGGTTTGCTACCTGGGATTTAGCATTTCATGTCATCCCGCTGGCAACGATCGATCCTGATTTTGCCAAGCGGCAACTCGATAGATTGACGCGGGAATGGTATATGCATCCCAACGGTCAATTGCCAGCCTATGAATGGGATTTCAGCGATGGTAATCCGCCCGTTCATGCTTGGGCAGCGTTCCGCATTTACAAGATTGAACAAAAAATGTATGGTGGCGCTGATAAGAAGTTTTTAGAGCGCGTGTTTCAAAAGTTACTGCTCAATTTTACCTGGTGGGTGAACCGCAAAGATATCGGGGGTAAAAATGTATTTCAGGGCGGTTTTTTAGGAATGGATAACATTGGTGTCTTCGACAGAAATGTGGAACTTCCTACAGGAGGAAACTTAGAACAGTCGGATGGTACAAGTTGGATGGGAATGTACTGTCTAAATATGCTAGCGATCGCGCTAGAGTTGGCACCGGAAAATTCCGCTTACGAAGATATCGCCAGCAAGTTTTTTGAACACTTCCTTTATATCGCTGATGCGATGAACTGTATGGGGGAAGCAGAGACATCTCTGTGGGATGAAGCTGATGGTTTTTACTACGATATGCTGCATTTACCCGATGGTAGCTATTTGCCACTAAAAGTGCGTTCAATGGTAGGGCTGATTCCCCTATTAGCAGTTGCTACTATCGAACCAGAAATGTTGGAGAAGCTTCCAGGTTTTAAACAACGAATGCAATGGTTTATTCAAAATCGCCCTAACCTGAAACAAAATGTCGCGTGTATGGAAACGCCAGGGGTTGGTGCTAGAAGATTACTGGCGATCGCTTATCGAGATAAACTCCGCCGGATCTTAGAGAAGATGCTCGATGAAAACGAATTCTTAAGCCCCTATGGCATTCGTTCCGTTTCAAAATTTCATGCGGACAATCCCTACATTTTCCGGGTAAATGGGGAGCAATACCGGGTAGATTACGAACCCGCAGAATCCAGCACCGGCTTATTTGGGGGGAATTCCAACTGGCGCGGTCCCATTTGGTTTCCGATTAATTATTTAATTATTGAAGCTCTCCAAAAATTTCATTACTACCTGGGTGATGATTTTCAAGTCGAATGTCCCACAGGTTCTGGTCAAATGATGAATCTCTGGGAAGTCGCCACAGAATTGTCGCAAAGGCTAATCCGAATTTTCCTTCAGGATGAATCAGGTAAACGTCCGGTTTATGGCGATTTGGAAATTTTTCAAAACAACCCCCATTGGCGCGATTTAATTCTGTTCCATGAATATTTTCAGGGCGATAACGGTGCAGGACTTGGCGCTAGCCATCAAACTGGCTGGACAGGCATCGTCGCCAAACTCATCCAGCAATGCGGCGAATACTGCGGACAAAATCAAGCTTCCAAACCCACTCAAAAATAGACTCAACGGTAAACTATCATCAGTAGCAGTGTGATTCAGCTTACCACTGCAAACTGGACGGGCAAAGTGTTGGGAATCGGGAAACTGGGTAAACCAGAATTCAAGGCTGGAGTCAAATGGTTAGCTTGGTCAGCAGGTCTAGCAGTAGCAAGCTTAGGGGGTTGGCTAGTTTATGGGTTGCTGCTAAATCGCTCCGGCGATCCGGTGGCGGTGCGTTTAGTAAAAGTAGAGCGAGGCACCGTTGAGAACACGATCAATGAAAGCGGAGTCGTTGAATTGAGCGGTCAGCAAACCCTGAAATCCCCAGCAGAAAGCGCTGTGGAGCGGGTGTTAGTGCAACTTGGCGATCGCGTTCAAGCCGGTCAAAAACTCATCGTTCTGCGCGACACCAAGCAAGAAACGAGCCTCGACGCCCAGCAGTTGGAGATTAAGAAACAGGAACTCGCTTTAGCACGCAGTCGCCAGAAAGTTGTAGAAGCCCAGGAAAAGTTAAAAACTGCCCAAAGAGAACTCCAAAATCGGATCGATCAGCAGGCGGAGATTCGGAAACAAGAACTCAGCATCAAACGCAATCAGCAGAAAATTGCCGAAGCTCAGGAAAAGCTAACTGCTGCCCAACAGGAACTCAAGCAGCTGCAAGCTTTGGCTGAAAAGGGCTTCATTCCAGCCAACGAACTCCAGGATCAGCAAGAAAACGTCCGCGATACCCAGTCTGCTCTCCGGGACGCTCAGTTAGAAGCGAGTACGAGTAGCCTGGAACTCCAGAACCTTCAGCAGCAGCGTCAAACTGACCAGCAGCAAATCTTAGACAAGGTGGCAACTGCACAAGCTGAACTGCGGCAGGCGCAATTAGAAGTGGATACTACAAGTCGGGATATCCAGGTGAAGGTGCTGGAAATCAAAAATCTTCAGCAGCAACTCCAAAACAACATCGTCACTGCACCCATTGGTGGCAAAGTTCTCAACATCATGGTCAAGAATGGGAATGGGGTCAATATAGGGGATGAGCTGTTGACTTTGGGCGATCCGACACAAGAGTTAGTGAAACTCAATCTTTCCACGCTCAATGCCGCCAAAGTGAAGAACAACCAACTTGTCCGCATTAGTGTGATTGGCCCCGATGCCAAGAAATTCACCGGACGAGTGCAAAGCTTGTATCCCCAAGCGATCGCATCTAGCAGCAGCGAGCAGGAAAGCCAATCTGGGCAAGTCACTGTGCCTGCAATCGTCAAGCTTGACCAACCCACCCGCACATTAATTCCTAGCAGCCAAGTCAGCGTCGAAATCATTTTGCAGCAGCGCCAGAACGTAGTGGTTTTGAATACGGAAGCCATACAGCGCTCTAGTCCTAAACCCTTTGTCTGGGTGCGAGACTCTCAAAGCAAGGCGCAAAAACGGGACTTATCTTTGGGGCTAGAGGGATTAACGACCGTGGAAGTAACTTCGGGCTTGCAACCGGGCGACTCAGTAGTGCTGCCCCCGCCTGATGCTTCCCTAGAGCCAGGAACGCCCGTCATTGCCCAAGATAAATTAGAAAGAAGAATCAGAAGAAATCGGTAATTGGTAATTGGTAATTGGTAATTGGTAATTGGTAATTGGTAATTGGTAATTGGTAATTGGTAATTGGTAATTGGTAATTGGTAATTGGTAATTGGTAATTGGTAATTGGTAATTGGTAATTGGTAATTTTTAATTAATATGAGTCTCTCTCCCTTCGACCTCCTAGCGCTCACCTGTAACTCCCTACGCAGCAACCCTTTGCGTTCTACCCTCACCACTTTGGGCGTTTTCATGGGTGTAGCGGCAGTCAGCGCCACGCTTCAAGTTGGCAGCATCAGTCGGGCGGTAATTGCCAAGCAACTAGCTGAGAAAGACGCCCCTCAGGTCTCTGTCTACGTGGAAGGGGAACTCCGGTCAGAAGACATGGAATACTTGCGACAGCGGCTAGAGGGCGTGCGGGCAATCAGTGCCTCTAGTGGGTTCTATCCGAATCCTCAAACCTTATTTCAGGATGAAGAAGCCCAACCTGAGATGACACCCGTTACTCAAGACTTTCTGCTCACTTCTGGTAAGCAATTGGCGGCGGGGCGCTTCTTCACTCCTGCCGATTTTGAAAACTATCGCCCTGTCGTGGTGATCGATCAATTTTTAGTAGACAAACTTTTTAAAGGTCAGAAGGCTGTTGGAGAGACCATTTATGCCAACGCCAGACCTTATGTTGTTGTCGGGGTAGTGCCCACCGTTACCTCATCTTTTCGAGAACCTGAAGGTGAGGTATTGATGCCGATGTCGTTTTACTACGCCCTGACGGGTAGCCGCGACATTGGCTCCATCCAAATACGCCCTTACAAAATAGAAGACTTAAAAGATTTGGCAGATAAAGCCAAGCAACTGATGGAGCAGCGCTTCCCAGGCAAAGATGTTTATGCCAGGAACAATGTGCAGCAAATTTTGGCGCAGCAGCAAACGCTAGAAATGGCTTCAAATGGGCTGACAGCTGTAGGGATTATCTCACTGCTGATCGGTGGTGTCGGCATTGCCAATATCACGATCGCGGCGGTAATGGAGCGTACCCCAGAAATTGGTTTGAGGCTGGCAATTGGGGCAAAAAAGCGGGACATCTTGCTGCAATTTATTCTGGAAGCGGCAATCCTGAGTTTATTGGGGGGAACTGCCGCTATTATCTCGGTGCATGGGTTGACAATGGTTGTCGCCGAAACTTTTAAGTTACCTTACGAATTTGAAAGCAAGACAGCTGCTTTGTCTCTAGGATCTGCACTGTTGGTGGGAGTAGGCGCGGGGTTTTTGCCAGCGCTAAGAGCCAGCCAGCTCGATCCAGTGAAAGCATTGCGTAACTCTTAGTCAGGACTCGCCGCACATCACCACATCTCTTGGGCAACCACAGGGGGATTGAACCCGAAAAAACTCTATCAGGACTCGCCGCACATCACCACATCTCTTGGGCAACCACAGGGGGATTGAACCGACAAGAACGCTATATGTATAAGCTTTGCGTAAGTCCTGCTCTATATGTATAAGCTTTGCGTAACTCCTAGTTTCAGCCGTAGGCATTGCGTAAAGCCGCCCAATTTTGAATTTTGGATTAAATCGGCAATTGTTCCATTTAAAATCTAAAATCAACAGGACTTACGCACTGAAAGCTTGAAACCTAGATCCCCCTAACCCCCCGCTAAATCGGGGGATGCAAGGGGGATCTCTGCGTAAGTCCTAATCAATTAGCTAAAAGCTACCCGTTATCATGCACAAGCGCGACGACCCAAATTCTGGACATTCCCGTTCTAGCGGTAGGTTTTTGCTGCCTATCCGCTCTTTTTTTGGGGATGTGGTTCTGCTTGTGACTGCAACTTTGGGCACGGCGTTGACGTTAGCCGCCCTTTTTAAGCTTCATTCAACGGCGGTAAGAGCGACGACTGCTAATATTCGGACAGCGATCGCTCAGACACAGCCGCCGGTACTCGCACGCCCGATTATTGTTTCGCCAACGGATACAACGGTCAAAACGGCTCCAGTCTCAGAAAGTCCGGGGGTGAAAATAGGGAAGGCGATCGCATTCTGGGAAACTGGTTTAAAGAAGGCGATCGCTCCTTCTTCTCTTTCCCCACTCCCAACCAAAACCCGTCAAACTCTTGACACCCAGCAAAGACAATTCCCACCTCCTAGTACTAGCCCCCCTTTGCCAGGAGGGTTGGGGGAATCTATTATCTCCCCATCAGCAAAAAGTATTAACATTCAATCTTCGCCTTCACTTCCAACATCTGAGCCAATTTCTCAGACTTTATCTGAAGCCAGAAAACCAGCCGCTTTATTAGCTCAAACTAGACAAAAACCCAAACAACAAGAATCAGTAACAACTGGACGGGGGATTCAATTAACCCTGGCTGATGTTGTCATCTTGGTATTGCAAAACAACAAAGATATCAAAAACGCTTATTTAGAAAGAATAGCCCAAAGACAAGACCTGGCAGTAGCGGAAGATAGATTTGTCCCTGATTTTATACCTAAATTAACATTTAATATCGATCGCTTTGGTTCGGGTGGAAGCACAAGCACTAATGCTGATGTTGGCGTTGGCGCAACTGTTGCTGTCACGGTTCCTACGGGAGGTAGGCTGAGCTTCGGTTGGGAAACCAACGGTCAAACGTCAAATATAAATAATTTAAGTTTGAATAGAAATGACGATCTATTTGGTTCAAATCTTCAACTGCGTTTAACTCAACCTCTACTACGAGGTGCTGGTGTTGCAGTTAATAAAGCTCCCGTTGAAATTGCTCGGCTCGATGAAAGAGCCAATATTCAAGGTTTAAAGTCAACCTTAATTAATACTATCACTGAAGCTATCTTAGCCTACCGCAATTTACTCAGAGCGCAGGAAAGACTTAAGATTGAGCAAATTTCCTTAAAAAGTGCCCGACAAATTTTAGAATTTAACCAAGTCTTGATTGAGGCTGGCAGAATCGCGCCAGTTGAAATTGTCCAAAACCAGACAGACGTTGCGAATCGAGAAGTCAGCTTATTAGAGGCTCAAAATAATCTGGAGTCTGTCAAATTAGCTTTATTGGATATTCTAGATATCGAGCAAACTCTTAATATTGAACCTGTAGAAAAAATTGTATTGCAATCGAAGTCTTTAGATTTAAATAATCTAAAACAAGTCGCCTCTCAAAACAGACCCGATTATTTGCAAGCACAGTTAAGCTTTGAAAAAACAAAATTTGAAAGATTAATAGCAGGTAATAACCGACGCTGGAACTTAGATTTAGATGCAGCTTACGGCAATTCCCTAGATGATACAACCCAATTAACTGCTGGGCTAATCTTGTCGCGTACCTTCGGCGATCTCACTGTGGAAAGAGATTATCAACGAAGTCAGGTAAACTTCCTGCAAGCAGAGAATACTTTAGAAAATCTGCGTCAAAGTATAGATATTCAAGTAACTGATAGGGTAAGAAATGTAAATTCGAGTCTCAGACAGGTGCAACTTGCCCAACAAGCAAGGCAATTAGCTGAAAGGAAACTACAAATAGAACAAGAAAAATTGAGATTGGGAAGATCGCAAATTTTCCAAGTTGTGAGTTTTCAGAATGATTTAGTAGAGGCAAGAAACCGAGAACTGGATGCAACGATTGAGTATCTAAATGCTTTGACAAATCTCGATCAATCTGTTGGCACGACATTAGAAACCTGGCAGGTGACGATTGAAAGAAAATGATATCAAGTCTGGGGAAAAAGCTTATCGTTAAACTACCTCACCTCCAGCCCCCAATCGGGTTCACTGAACTGAGGCTAGGGTAAATAAAACTATCTTTTTCCAATTACTCATTCCCCCTGACCGATTCTATCAGCATCACGTCATGAAAGCGGGTATAGTCGATCGAGCGCCGCCCGTCCGGCATCCTAGATAAGATATCCACAAAACGCATATTCCACACGATATCTGACGTGGCAAAGTAGTGACGGGCATGGATCGTCTGTGAAACGATTTCGTCTAACCCAGTCAGCATCACGACGATCTCGCTTTCCGACTCAGCCAGCGAGTCCAGCGTAGCCCCATAAAGCGGACTCGTCTCGTCAATCTGATGCATCACCGTCCAGCTCAATGCGAACATGGATGTATGACTGCGAACCAATTTGAGATCGTAAAACCGGCGCATGAATTCTCCCTCTCGGTTGACTTCGTTGCGAACTAAAGTCACCCGAATCTGCGCTTCTACAATTAAGTTGCGGCGCTGGTTAGCAGCCCGAAACATCAGAGTCGGCACCCCATCATAGGGAGCGATCGCTGCTACGCGACTGAAAAGCACCCTCGCCGTTGGCACGGAGAACCGCGCAAACGCCAGTCCAGTCGCCATTGCCACTCCGAAAAGACCTCCTAGCGCTTCGAGAGTCACCACCGCATTCGCGTAAGGCGTGCGCGGATACATCGCACCGTAGCCGATGGTAGCCATCGTTTGGACGCTGAAAAAGAAGGCGTCAAGGAAGGAACCCGGTTGAGCGTTCTGGATGCAATCTCCTCCCAGTAGGTATGCCAAGGCAAACACGGCGTTGGAAACTAGATACAACAGACACAACAGCGCTAAGAACCATGCCCAGGAAAGGGTAAGCAGCAAATGATACAGATCGCCCCGCTGAAATTCCGATACACCCCGCCGCACGATGTTCAGCTGCCCATCCCGGCTCATAAAGCGCGTCAATGAGTTTTGACGATACCTTTTGCCCATAGACTTTGGCTCTTTTAGTTCTCTCTCGCCTCATTATCAGCGTTTTTGTGCTAATAGCAGGCATCGCCAGAGAAGAACTCGTAGGAAAGAGCGATCGCTTGTAAACAACTTTCTGAGAATCAGAATAGACTATTTACTGCCGATTAAATCAATTTACGGATTTTCTATTTTTAGGAGTTGAGTAGGATGCAAATAGAAGGAACAAACAGCCTTCTTTCCCACCCCAGTTCTTAACTAAGCGATCGCATTCTTGTGAAATCTCAGCCGCTCAATTAATTCATAAAACGGCGTCCAGTTATCTTCTTGGTCAATTTTCTCCCAAACTGCTTCTATCTCTGGTCTGAGTAACGCAGTTTTGGGATTATGACGACGCAACCGAGCTACTATATTATCTAGCTCGCTATCTGGGAAACTCAGTAAAATTTGTAAATATATATTTCTCCAATCTTCCACTAATGCTGTAGCCTCAGGCGCATTCAAAAATTCATCCGCTTTAAGAATATTTGTCGCATCATCGCGCCAATTGCGGTCAAACTGTTTCGTTACTTCCCAAAAGAAAGTGTGATAGCTTACTTGGCTTTCCACCAGCAATCTTAGGGTTTGCATCAGTAATTCTTCTGCTGCTAAATCGGGCAGATTTTCAAATCCCAATTTCCTCATCATCCGCGCTTTGTAAGTTTGGTTATAATGCTCTGCAAATTGGGATATACCAACTTCCATATCTGCTACAGGAATAACCGCTGATAGCGGTTGTTGAAGCATTTCTAAATTCACCTGACAAATCCCTGGTTGATTGCTGTAACTGTAACGCCCATAATAGTCAAAATAGGCGGCAGTAAATTCGGGATCGTAGGTAGGAATAAAAGCGTATGGGCCATAGTCGAAACTTTCCCCAGTAATTGACATATTATCTGTATTTAAAACAGCATGACAAAATCCCACTGACATCCATTGTGCAACTAATTCCGCAACCCGTTGCACTAATTCGGCATAAAATAGCGCGTAGCGGTCTTCCTTATCATTCAGATGAGGATAATATTGCTCAATTACATGATCTAAAAGCTTTTCGATTAAATCCTTCCGTCCAAAAAAGTGTAACCGTTCAAATGTTCCGAAACGAATGTGGGAACGGCTGAAACGAATCATCACCGAGGATCTTGTAGGAGAAGGTTCATCGCCTCGCCACAGTCCTTCTCCCGTTTCAATCATCGATAAGCAGCGGGAAGTACGAACTCCTAAATAGTGAAGCGCTTCAGCGGCTAAAACTTCTCTGATTCCACCTTTTAGCGTGAGTCTACCATCGCCACCTCTAGAATACAGAGTAGTCCCAGAACCTTTAGTTCCAAAGTCATAAAGTTCTCCATCCTTACCGCGCACTTGTCCGTAGAGAAATCCTCTGCCATCGCCTAAGCGAGAGTTATATTCTCCAAATTGATAGCCGTGATAACGCAAAGCTAAAAACGGTCTGACGCCTTGAAACATACCAAACGCTTCGATAAAATCATCGTCTGTCACCGCTTCTGGTTTCAGTCCTAAGATTGGCAATAATTCATCGTTGCGAAAGCGCAGAATATATTTGGGAAAGTCTGCCGCAGCTACTCGATCAAAATAATCGTCGCCTAAAGCTTCTAAGGCAGTCTCATAATTGAGATTTAAAAAGGGATTGGAAAATTTTTCAGGGTTCATAAGTTGCCAAAAATATCAGGCGAATAGAATTTGCAGCTAAACAAACGTAGGGACATAGCACTTTCATGCCCGTACCGCCTGCGCGGACTGAAATAAACATAAAGACTGTACGGGCAGTATTGGTTTGTTTAGTACCAGATTTTAGTCTGTTTGCGAAGCGGCACGAAGTGCGGACACCTTTGCCAGATGTTTCATTTCTATGCTACGGATAAGCAAGTATACAGTTTCAGCATCAAAAGACTGAAATATGCTTATTCGCACTGCGACACCTGCTGACGTGCCATCTGTCCTACCAATGGTTGCCAAGATTTGTGCCTTGCATGAAGCTTGGGATTCGGCAAAGTATGGATTTCTGATGAATCCAGAGTTGCGTTATGAAAAGTGGTTGAGTAGGATGGCGTCTAGTGCATCGCTAGAAGGGCCACCGCAACGCGATCGCAATATCTTCCTAGTAGCTGAGGCTGAAAATAAGCAACTGGTCGCGTTTCTGGTGGCGACGGTAGAACGGGAAGTCCCGATTTATCGTTTACAGGAATACGCTTTTATTCACGATCTCTGGGTTGAAGAGGAATATCGCCAAGCTGGAATTGCTAAGGCGATGGTGATGCAGGCGATTGAACACTTTAACTCGATTGGAGTCAAACAAATTCGCCTCGATACTACTGTTGCTAACGATGCGGCGAGGCGATTATTTTCTTCCTGCGGCTTTCGCGTCAGTACGATAGAAATGCTGATTGAACTAAACAGCTAATTGCTAATAGTAGATGGATCTAATTATTTTTAGGATGGATTTTGCTTACGCTTTACCCATCCTATCCATCAGGACTTACGCAAAGCTTATACATATAGCGTTTTTTCGGGTTCAATCCCCCTGTGGTTGCCCCCAAATGTGGTGATGTTGCGTAAGTCCTGAGATATGTTTAGTTTAATTATGTCTACCTACTACATTAGATATGTTTAGTTTAATTATGTCTACCTACCTTAATTGCTAATTGCTAATAGTAATAACAAAGCATTTAGCCTTTACTGTGGTTTGGCAAGCGAGAATCCCCGGCGTGTCTGCCGATATTCAGCCAACTGCACTTGGAAACTTACCGTATCAGTCATTTCACCGCTTCTTACTTGCAAAGTCCATTGACCAGGACGAAGCGACCAAAATAGCGAATTCGATGGCTGCGTTGCCAGTTTTTCACCATTTAACCACCACTCTACCGACTGGCTGGGCGTTGCAGCCACTTTAAACTCTAGTTGTTGCATTTCTGTTGCGTTCTCCGCGCCTTTGTGGTTCGTTTTTTCACCTGGGTGCAACAAGAAAACATCCCCATTGTGAGGAGACAAAATCTTGACGCCACTAGAGACAAAACTCGGTTGATGCTGTCTTGCTAACCACTCATCGTACTCTGGGGGCAACTTTGCAGTACCTGACTGACGCTCATAATCGCTAATATCTTCTGCATAAAAATATTCTTGCACTACTGAGGGACAATCAGGGGTATATCGCAACCCGGTAATCGGACAAATTGGACGTTGCACCAGATTTTCTGGAGGGGGAAAGGTGGCGGGTTCTTGATTCTCATGTAGGTGTAACATGATGCGATTCCAGAGGGGTGCTGCACCTGTCACCCCAGAAACTTGCCGCATGGGATCGCCATTAAAATTACCCACCCAAACGGCTACGGTGTAGTCGGTGGTAAATCCAACCGTCCAAGTATCTCGAAAATCGGAGGAAGTGCCCGTTTTAACGGCTGCGGGGAATGGTAAAGCTAGCACCGAGTCTACACCAAAGGCACTCGCACGAGCATGGCGATCGCTCAACATATCCGCAATCAATCCCCAGGTGGAAGGGAGGGAAGGTTGCATCTTGGAAGATTTTAGGTTGGAAGATTGCATCTTTGAGAATGTTGTGACCAGCGGTGTGGCTTCTCCCCGTCTTGCTAAAGTAACGTAAGCCCTCGCTAACTCCCACAAACTCACTTCACCGCTACCCAAAATTAACCCCAATCCGTAATATTCTGGCGACCGATTTAAATGCTCAAAACCTAATTGATGCAGATGATTTAGAAAATTTTGCACGCCTACCTTTTCTAATACCCGCACCGCCGGAACATTCAGGGAATTTGCTAAAGCTACGCGAACTCGCACTGGCCCTAAAAAAGTTTCATCATAGTCTGTAGGACTATAGAGTTTCGCGCCAGGGATGGCATAATGGGTCGGCACATCCGCCAAGATAGTATTCGGACGAATCGTTCGATTTTCTAAAGCGAATTCATATAAAAAAGGCTTCAAGGTAGAACCGGGTTGACGCAATGCCTGTACTCCATCGTTGCGACCGAGTTGTGCTTCATTAAAGTAATCGGGAGAACCAACATAAGCCAAAACTTCCCCCGTGTGGTTGTCAATTACTAAAGCAGCAGCGTGATGGACATTATTAGGGGTGAGGGTGCGAATTACTTGCTGAACTTGCGCTTCTACAAATTGTTGTAAAGGGCGATCGATGGTAGTGCGAATTTGAGAAGAATTCTGTTTTGTAGAGACGCGATAACCCTTGTCTCTACTAGCTACCCAAAATAAAAAATGAGGCGCAGCAATAATCCCCTGTTGTCTCGGTACCAGCGAAACCTCTTCTTTATAGGCTCGATCTGCTTGATTACGTGTGATATACCCGTCTTCAACCATGCGATTCAGGACATAAATCTGCCGCTTCTTGAGGCGTTTCCAATGGTCGTAGGGATTGAAGTAAGTAGGATTATTAGGAACGGCAGCGAGTAGACTCGCTTGGGCAAGATTGAGTTCGCTTGCAGGAATATCGAAATAGTTACGGGATGCGGCTTCTAATCCATAGATATTCCCCCCCATTGGCAGGCGATTGATGTAAGCAGTCAGGATTTCATTTTTATTCATACCGGCGGCGATGCGCCAAGATAGCCAAATCTCGCGCAACTTGCCCGATAAGGTGCGCGGAACGGGGTCTAACATCCGCGCTAGTTGCATGGTAATCGTGGACGCACCGGAGGTAATTCTTTTCGAGTGAATGGCATCTTTAAGCGATCGCGCGACAGCTTTCACATCCAACGCCCCGTGATGATAATATGAGCCATCCTCAGCAGCTAAAATCGCATTGATAAAGTGGGGCGAAACTTGATTCAGCGGCACCACAGCGGTATGCTCTTGGTCGCGGGTCAGCAACCTTCCTAAAGGAAGTCCATTGCGATCGCTAAATTCAATCGCTTGCGTATCCTGGGTAATATCTTTGGCGCGAACGGGTGCCAGATAAGGAAGCGATCGCACTGTCAAACCCAGCAACACCAAAGCTAAGAATCCGCGAAATTTTTTGTTTCTCCCCCAACGCCAAAATAGTTCCTGAATTTGGATTTGCCACTGCTTGGGTTGTCTCATCGCTTAACCCTTTAGCCAACGAAGACTTACCACCTTATCTTCATTGTGGCGATCGCCTTTACCGGATGCGATCGCCATAACTGTAGATTCTCCCTGTAACTGAGTCTAGGATAGACTTACAACTTGCCCGGAGGTCGCCTATGTCCCGCACCATTACAGACCTAGAAAAACTACAAAGCGAACATCCTGACCTACAGTTTGAACTGTGGGATGGGGAAATTATAATTATGAGTCCATCTGATTACGCCTCAGATGAAGTTGGTTCCACTCTAGTCGCACGGTTATTTAATTGGGTCAGACCTCGCGGATTAGGGCGCGTTACTGGTTCTTCTGCTGGATTCACGATGCCTAACGGTGACTTGGTAGCACCTGATGTGGCGTTTGTAACAGCCGAGAAACTGAGGCAGAGTCCGCGTTCCTATGCTAATTTAGTGCCGGATTTAGTCGTTGAGGTCAAGTCCTCCACTGATAGCGTCAAACGACAGAAAGCCAAAGTTGAGAGATTTATGGAGTTAGGGGCGCAAGTTGGGATAATGATTGACCCAGACAAGCACACTGTCACAATTTATCGTCCTGGTGCTGAACCAATAATATTAGGTGATGGTGACACGTTGACAATTCCCCAACTGCTACCAGGATGGGAAATTCAGGTGACAGATTTATGGCCTTTGGTGTTTTAAAGGGATGCGATAGCGAAGCGCTGACTTGTCAGTTCGCGCCTTTAGAACCGCACCAAGATGCAGCTTGGATTGCAGAAAACTCTTCCTAATCACCCGATGGGGTGAACCAATCAGATGAAGCAAGTACCTTAAAACCGCCGTAATTTTGTAGTGGTACAAGTAACTTATCTACAAAAAAATACAGTAGGCATTATGAAGATTGTTCTGCACACTTATGGTTCGCTAGGCGATCTGCATCCTTATATGGCGATCGCTCTAGAATTAAAGGCACGCGGGCATCAAGCGGTCATTGCCACAGCTGGGTACTACCGTAACAAAATCGAAGCGGCTGGCATTGAGTTTCACCCAGTTCGTCCCGATTTTCCCTCAGACGTTGAACAGCAACAAGAAGTTTTGCGTCTGGCAATGGACAAGCAAAACGGCACAGAATACATCTTTCGCCAAGCACTCTTACCGTATCTCCAAGAAACTTATGAGGATATGATGTCAGCAGTGCGCGGTGCTGACCTGCTGGTGACGCATCCCCTCAGCTTCGCCGGAGCGCCCGTTGTGGAGAAAACAGGAATTCGTTGGGTTTCCAGCGTGCTGTCTCCGATGTCGTTGCTCTCCGCCTACGATCCGCCAATCGTGGCAACTTTCCCCAGTTGGCTGAATCTACGCATACTTGGCCCTGGGGTCAATGGAGCGCTCATCCGCCTCGCCAAAAGTCGTTTCAGCTCTTGGGGTGAACCTCTGCGACAGTTACGGGCGCAGCTTGGTTTATCTCCCCTTGCCGATCCTATGTTTGAAGGGATGAACTCCCCCGACTTAGTGTTGGCTTTATTCTCAGAAGTTCTCGCAACTCCCCAACCCGACTGGCCAAAACAGACTTGTGTCACCGGATTTACTTTCTACGATCGCAATGGCAATACTGGTCTATCTCCGGAACTGGCGTCATTTTTGGATGCGGGAGATCCGCCAATTGTCTTTACTTTAGGAAGTTCTGCTGTGTGGGTTGCTGACGACTTTTACCTTGAAAGTGCCAAAGCTGCCTTAAAGTTGGGCTATCGGGCTGTATTGCTGGTTGGCGACGATAACCGCCCCCTGCCAAAAGAGTTGCAATCTAAGGATATTGGTGTTTTTGACTACGCTCCCTACTCGGAACTGTTTCACCGGGCTGCTGCGATTGTGCATCAAGGAGGCGTGGGTACAACCGCACAGGTGTTGCGTTCCGGTCGCCCGATGTTGGTGGTACCCTTTAGTCACGACCAACCAGACAATGCCGCCCGCATTACTCGTTTAGGAGTAGGACGTACTGTTGATCGCGATCGCTACACAGCTTCTCGTGCGGCAAAAGAACTCCATCGCCTGTTGCGCGAACCTCGCAACCTCGCTAAAGCCGCAGAAGTTGGCACTAAGGTACGGGCAGAAAACGGAGTCAAAGTTGCCTGCGATGCGCTGGAAGCACAATGGAAAAAAGATAAGAACGCTACGCTTCATAGTGCGTCCACCTCGTTTGTGTGACAATCTTGTGGGGACGATCGCGCCTTTAAAAGATTAGAGCAATTTTTGATGGGCGCGATAGCGAAGCGCCGACCTGTCGGTTCGCACCTTTGCATCAGGAAAATTTGCAGCCGCCTTCTCAAGGCTTCATCTGTAGGGAGATCGTCACCCACATCAGCATAAACTCATTAAAATACTACTGAATTCCTATTTAGTTAGCTAGTTTTATTGAAATACTGATATTTTCACTTTGCTATGCTTTTTTTTCTTGTATGCACTTGATAGCTTCTTTTATCGTCTCGATAGGAAGAAAAAGAGAAAGAGGGGTATCCTGCAATTCGAGAAAACCGCGCTTTTTGTAATACCCTTTTGCTTGTTCATGCAATGCATCGACCCTGACAGCATAGACTCCTACCTTTTGGGAGATATCTATTGCATTTTCAAAAGCATGCCTCAACAGTTTCTTTCCAAGACCTGTTCCTTGCATCGACTTATCAACAGCTAGTTTTCCAATAAGCATGGCAGGAGTGGGGTAGCTAGGAAGCTTATTCCGTAGGTCAGCGGGTATCCCTTGAGGAGCTATCACACTCATGCTGCAATAATAACCAGCTATTACCCCACTCTCATCCTCTGGGAGAGCTACAAATGTTTTTGCAATCCCACTTTCATCGTTTTTCTTCGCATATTGCTTGAGATATTTATCCAGTTCTGGTTCCCCAGAATTAAATGGATCTTTCTTAAGGCTACTAAGGCTACGCCCTGTAGAATTTATGGGACATACGATCCAATTCACAAGGCTTCAGCTTTTCCTGCGTTGAACCACAAATCTATTCAAATACTGAGAGCAAACCTTCAGAAGGCTCCGGTGGATTTTCCATGACTGCCAGGAAAAACTCGCTATCGCGCTCAGATAGTACCAGAGCTTCATTGTTATATGAGCTAGCAACTTCTCTATTACAAGTCGAAGTCTCAAAGTATTTTCTGAAGACAAGGTAGATAGCAGCACAATGCTTCAGCTTATATTCACAACTTTTTTCGGCTCTAACAAGCGTTAGCATAGTTTTAAACTCCTAAAATGCGTTGCTTTGTTATGGCAAGCCAACGTTGGTGACATCCCTACTGTCTTAATATGTAAGACTTAGAAAGTTAGCTATGTTACATATAATATTATAATACTTTACAGAATTCATGGTTTTGCAGTTTATTATCCGCAGGGGTATCGTCAGAATCAGGTAGTTCTGTTGAGGATGGCAGACAGGGCAACAGGTCGTACTGTATCATAACAGCTTTCCCTAGACTTACTGCCTGGATCTTAGGCGAACGTGAGTAGCGTTAGCTCAGCATAAAGTAAAGATTTTAAGCTTAATTGTTAAGCTACCCGGAAGGCAGATTAGTTGAGATGTAGACCTCTTGATAGTGAATCATGTAGGGATAACTCTTGTAGTTGCCCCTCTGATAAATTATTTGCAATAAGGGGAGAAGTTATGCCAGTTTCAATTCCTGATACAGATTCGCTGTTTTCCCCCCTTGCAGAGGATAGTACAGATAAATCCTTACAACAGATAGGCACGATCGTGAGAATTTGGATGCGGTTTCTGGTTGTCGTAGCATTCGTAGTGGGAATAGCCGGATGTGGCGTGATTAATCTCTCTGGAAATGAGCCACTTCCAGCAGTTCCTTCTCTGGTGACGCCGCAACTACCAGACTGGATTGAGGAAATTAGTCCCACTGGCGAGGTTGAACCATTAGCGCAGATTCGCATCCGATTTAAAGATGCTTTGATTCCGGTTGAGAGTCTTGATAGCCCAGATCAACAGCAAAAGCTAAAACAATTTGAGATTTTGCCACCGCTACCGGGACAATTTCGATTTTTGACGCCGCGAATGGTGGGATTTCAAGCCGACAAAGCATTGCCGAAAGCAACGCGAGTCAGAGTCACCTTGAAAGCTGGTTTGGCGGATCTGAAAAATCAGCGTCTGGATAAGGATTTGGCTTGGACTTTCAATACCGAACCAATTAAATTAACTAATTTACCGACTACTAATAGTGAAAATCCTGATAATCAAGCTATTGAGCTAAAGCCAACTCTGAAATTTAACTCAAATGTAGAACTGGATGTCGCTTCAGTTCAAGAGCATTTGAAGCTAATTCCGGAAGGAAAACAGAAGGATATACGGCTCAAAGTTGAGTTAGAAAAAGCAGAGACACCATCAGAAAATGAACAGCCACAGGAGAAACTTGACCCTTCAACTCGCAACTGGACATATAATTTAGTACCGCAACAGACTTTAGAAAAAGCGACTCGTTACCGCTTAGAATTTTCTCCAGGTTTGCGTCCTACTCGTGGCAATCTGCCTAGCGAAATGCCTTATGTTAGTCAGGTAGCAACTTATTCGCCGCTGAAATTCCAGAAGATTCTATCTTACGGACAACCAGATGCAGGCGGTACCTACGGACGGTTTGTGAAAGGAAGCCCTCAACTGCAATTTAATAATGGAATTGTTGCAGATTCAGCAATTGAGAATATTACGATTAATCCTAAAACTAAAGAATCTCCTAAGCTGGTTCAAGTTAATGATGGAGATAGTCTGGTTAGCCTCAACCCTTGGGCATTAGAACCCACCACGAATTATACAATTACTATCGGTGCCAAACTTAAGGATAAGTTTGGACAAACGTTGGAGAAGCCAGTCACGCTGAAGTACGAAACAGGCGATCTAGCTGGAGATATTTGGGTACCATCTAATCTAAATATTTTCCCGGCTGGTAAAGATTTACAGTTAAATGTTTCTACTGTAAACTTGCCGGAATCGAAGTATAAAGCTGCTTATCGTGTATTGCAGCCGACAGATTTAGTTTATGTAGATTCCGCTTATCCCAAAGGTGATGGGAACGATTTATTGCCGAATCCCAATTCTTGGCAAAATGTCAAGGTATCCGGTAAGAAAAATCAGTTAATTGATGTGGCTGTTCCCATCCGAGAAAAACTGGGTACTGGTACGGGAATGTTAGCTTATGGTATTCAGGCGCGAACCAATCGTTATGAAGAAAATGGTAAGCAACAATGGCGCGAACCGACGACTTATGGAATGGTGGAATTAACTAATTTGGGAGTGTTTGCACAGTGGTTCCCAGATTCGGGATTGATTCGCGTGCATCATCTCTCAGATGGTTCTCCTTTAGCAGCTGCACCCGTAGAAATTTATGAGTCGAAATTGGAGGCAAAATCTCGCCCTCAACCCGTACCTTGTGCATCGGGGAAAACCGATCAAACGGGAACATTACTGTTGAGTCGTGAGGATATGCAGCAATGTACAAAATCCAGAACTGGATTTGAACAAGGGCCTAAATTGCTAGTAATTGCCCGCGAAAATCAAGATTGGGCATTTGTCCGCACGGAAGAATATAGCGGTGCTTATGGCTACGGTGTTGATGCTGGATGGGATGATGGGAAGCCAGCATCGCGGGGGGTAATCTTCTCGGATAGACAGCTTTATCAACCTGGTGAAAAGGCAGCGTTTACGGGTTTTACCTACTATTTACAAAATGGCAATATCCAGCAGGACAAAAATGCTACTTACAAAGTTACTCTCTTAAATCCGGATGGTCAAAAAACGGCTTTAGGTACTCAGACAACAAATGAATTTGGCAGTTTTTCTCTAGAATTGCCGCTTAAGACTAATCAGCCGCTTGGCTATTATTCGATTCAAGCTCAAGGGAAAAGTGGTGTAGAAGTTTTGGGCGATTTTCGCGTTGCAGAGTTTAAACCGCCTAATTTCAAAGTAGAGCTAAATCTAGATAAAGAATTTGCTCTAAAAGACCAAAAGGTGGAAGCGAAAGCTGCTAGCAATTACCTGTTTGGTGCGCCTGTGGAAGGCGGGAAAGCTCAATATTACGTTACGCGATCGCAAGCTGATTTTAACCCGAAAGGGTGGGAGCAATTTTCTTTTGGGCGACAGTGGTTTTGGCCTGAAGAAAGTCCGACTGTCCCCAGTGATGTGTTGCAATCAAATCAGGTATTAGATGGTAGTGGAAAGAGCAGCCAAATTGTCAAGATAGCCAAGGATTTGCCTTACCCGATGACTTATCGGGTAGATGTGCAAGTCGCCGATGTGTCGAATTTGTCGGTTACTGATTCTAAGACGTTTACGGTATTGCCAAGCGATCGCTTGATCGGGTTACAATCCAATTTCGTCGCCGATGCTCTTCAATCTTTCCCCATCCAAGTTATCGTTACCGATCCTACAGGCAAGGCGATGGAAGGGCAACGGGTGCGCGTGGAACTGCAACAGATGAAATATAGCAGCGTCACGCGGGTGGTAGAAGGCAGTAATACTGCTAAAAACCAAGTGGAATACAAGACAGTGGCGCAGACAGAGGTAAAATCGGGAAATAATCCTCAATCTGTCTCGCTTACACCTCCGGAATCGGGTTCTTACCGCATCCGAGCCAACTTTGTCGATACAAAAGATGAAGTTACAGCAACAGACTTGCAGATTTGGGCGACTGGTGGAAATGCGGTA
This sequence comes from Coleofasciculus sp. H7-2, assembly GCF_042747725.1. Taxonomy (NCBI): domain Bacteria; kingdom Bacillati; phylum Cyanobacteriota; class Cyanophyceae; order Coleofasciculales; family Coleofasciculaceae; genus Coleofasciculus; species Coleofasciculus sp. H7-2. The sequence continues at coordinate 17,407 of NZ_JBHZGO010000099.1, read as the reverse complement.
AGTTGGGGAGAAAGCGATCGCGATCGCTTAGAAGTTAAACTCGATAAAGACACCTATAAACCGGGTGAAACTGCCACTGCTTTAATTCAATCTCCCTATCCGGAAGCCGAGTTATATTTTGCCGTTGTCCGCGACAAACCCCTGTACAAGACAATTACCAAAGTAAAAGGGGGTGCGCCGCAAATTCAATTCCAAGTAACGCCAGAAATGCTACCCAATGCAGCAGTAGAAGCAGTATTGGTTCGCCAAGGCGTTCCCCTTAGTCAAGTAGAACCCGGAACTTTAGAAAACTTGGTGCGGATTGGTTTTGCTCCTTTTAAAACCAACTTGGATGATAAATATTTAAGTGTAGAGACGCGATTAATCGCGTCTCTACAACCTGGTGCGGAGCAAACAGTACAACTAGAACTGAAGGATACACAAGGCAACCCGGCAAAAGGACAATTTACCGTGATGGCGGTGAATGAAGCGGTGCTGCAACTCAGTGGTTATCGTCCGCCTGATTTAGTAAAGACTGTTTATGCAGAGCAGTCGATTTCGACTCGATTTAGCGATAATCGCCCTAATGTGGTGGTGCAACCAACCTCAATAGCTAAGCCGAAAGGTTGGGGTTATGGCGGGGGACAATCAGCAGGCGCAGCCAATACGCGCATCCGCAAGGATTTCCAAGCCTTAGCTTACTACAACGGCTCTGTTCTCACAGACGCGACAGGCAAGGCGCAGGTGACATTTAAGTTGCCGGATGACTTGACAACTTGGCGGGTGATGGCAGTTGCTACCGATGGGAATCTGCACTTTGGCAACGGCGAGGCGACATTTATCACGACGAAATCGCTGCTGTCTAACCCTATATTGCCGCAATTTGCACGTCCGGGCGATCGCTTGGAAGCTGGCTTATCGGTGACAAACAACACCGGACAAACAGGAAATCTGGCAATCAATGGTGTGGCGAACGGTTCGCTTCAGTTTGTAGAGAATAACCAGAGTAGAGACGCGATTAATCGCGTCTCTACAGGAGAGTCTGGCACTCGTGCTTATCGCTTTCCCATCGTGGCGGGTAGTGCGGGTAAATCTCAGGTGAAGTTTACCACTCAGTTGAATGGCACCTCTGATGCGTTTGAAGTGCCTTTGGAGGTGAAAGCGCTAGAGATTACCGAACAAGTCGTAGAAAGCGGTACAATCCCCCCCAACCCCCCCTTCAAAAGGGGGGGAGATCAGGTGAAGATTCCCCTGAATGTGGATAAAAATGTTGTCCCTGATGCGGGAGGTTTGGAGATTTCCCTTGCCAGTACGCTGATCCCGGAAATTACCGCACCGGCGCGTCAAGTATTGCAGGATGAACAATTGCCATTCTTAGAACCAGCGGCGAGTCAATTAGCGATCGCATCCAGCTTGCAAACGCTTTCTCAAAAATACGGTCAAACCTTTGCACAATTCAACCCAACTCAACAAGCAACTCAATCTCTAGAACGCTTGCAAAAACTTCAGCAACCGGATGGTGGATTCGCCGCTTGGCCTGGTCAAGAGAAGTCCGATCCGTTAATATCTCCTTACGCAGCTCAAGCTTTGGCGAGAGCCTCGAAAGCGGGACTAACGGTAGAACCGAGAATGGTATCTCGCTTGACGGCTTACTTAAAGAAAATTCTCGCAGATCCCGGTCAATACGATTTTTGTAAGCAACAACTCTGCAAGAATCAGGTGCGATTAGAAGCACTCTCTGCTTTGGCGGAACTGGGTGAAAAGCGCAATGACTTCCTTGCAGATATCTATGCACAGCGCAGTCAATTCGATCCGGTTACGCAGATTAAGCTGGCGCGTTACCTGTCTCAATTCCCGGAGTGGCAAGAAGAATCTCAAACTCTGTCGAATCAATTCCAGCAGAATATTTATCAAACGGGTCGCACCGCTACGGTAAATTTACCCCAAGGTTTATCTTGGCTCAACTCGTCAACAACAGCTCAAGCTCAAGCTTTGCGGCTAGCGTTAGCGCAAAACACTAAACCAGAAATTTTGGATCGGTTGTTGCAAAGTCTCCTAACACTGCGACGAAACGGAACTTGGCAGAATACCTACGACAACGCTCAAGCACTCACCGCTTTGGTGGAATATAGTCAGACGCAGCCAACACCGCCTAACTTTGCAGCAACGGTGAAACTGGCTGGCAAAAAATTGACATCGGCTCAGTTTAAGGGATACGCCAACCCCAGCCAGGATCTTAAGGTGCCGATGACCCAGTTGCCACGCGATCGCCACGATCTGATTGTGCAAAAATCGGGTCAAGGTACGCTGCACTTCCTGGTTGCCTATCGCTATCGCTTACAGGGAAATCAACCGGGAAGATTTAACGGCTTACGGGTGACGCGAGAAATCCGTCCTGCCAATGAAGAAAAGGTGTTGCGAAAGCTCAGTCTTTATGCTTCTGATGAGCCGTTGACGGTGGAAAGCGGTCAGGTGTTTGATATTGGTTTGGAGATTATTACCGATCATCCTGTAGATCGTGTGGTGATTACCGATCCTCTCCCAGCCGGGTTTGAAGCAGTGGATGCGAGTTTTCAAACTTCTACGCCTGCATTACAGGCAAAACAAGATAACTTTGGCTTCAAGACAATTTACCGCGATCGCATTGTTGCATATAGCGATCGCCTGGAAGCCGGAGTCTACTCCCTACACTACCTCGTCCGTTCCGTTACTCCAGGTACCTTCCTTTGGCCTGGTGCAGAAGTCCATCTACAGTATGCCCCAGAAGAATTTGGACGCTCGGCTTCTTCTACTTTGAAAGTGTCGGATTAGAGTCAGTTGTCAGGTAAAAAATAGACGATTAACCACCAAGGCAAACTAACGTAGCCTATAGACGCCAAGAAAACACAAAGTTTCTTGCAGGCTGAGTTAGGGAAGGAGATATTGGGTGCCATCATTTGTTTTGCGAATGATCGCACCCATTTTTTGCCTAGTTTTGCCTTTTGTCTGACTTTTGCCTTTTAACTTTTGCTTGCTTGCCGATTAGTTTTGCCGCGATCGCCCTTTCTTTGCAAAGATTAGATTGTTTGCCACAACGGCAGTTATGGCGATATCAAGACCTAAGTAAATTCATAAGGGAAGCAACATGGCGGGAAAAACAATAAATAGTAGTGCCAGTGGTTTTCTTGTTGTCCTCTTGCCAATGGCGTTTGCGATCGCCTTCCTGTTTGTAGCATGGCCTGTGCTACTGGCACTGGTGTTGGTGGGCATCTGTTTGAGGCTTTGGCAAAACTATCAATGGCAAAAGTGGAGCCAGCAAGTCAATCCCTTTTTCCATCAGCTGATTCAGGAAACCCAAGGGCGCGTTACAGCACTCGACTTGGCAATGAAAGCAAATCTCTCTGGAGCGGCAGCGCAGCGGTACTTGGATACAAAAGCCCAAGAATTTGGGGCACGCGCCCTTGACTATCAAGACAAAGGCAAAGTGTATTACTTTATCACCGCTAACACTTTAGGTAGCATCTTTGACGACAGCGAACCTTCCAGCGAATCTTATTTCAATGATGCCCCAGAAGCTTTGGCACCTTCCCGCAAGGAGCCGCAACCGCAGGAATCAGCGGACGAGGAGTTGGAGGAACCTGAAGAACCCACTGACGAACAGAGGGATTCTAAAGCGCTGATCCAATCCGAACTTGCAAGGCGGCTGGATGTTCATTCCAGTACCATTCACAAACGCAGAAGCGAGCCATACTTCGCAGATTGGAGCCAGGGTCGAGATCCAGAAGGAATATCTTGGAGATTTGAACCCGACAGTATGCTGTTTTTCCCCATCGAAACCGAGTCCTAAAAGGAAACAGGACTTACGCAAAGCTTATACATATAGCCTTTTTTCGGGTTCAATCCCCTTGTGGTTGCCCCCCAGATGTGGTGATGTTGCGTAAGTCCTATATATTTTGCTTCTCTTGTCAAATAACTTCTACTAGACTAGCGCTCTATAAACAGGCAAGTCCGTGTTGCCGATCGAGTGAGTTATCCCTCCCCGGAGGATTGAGAAGCATTAAGAAATTAAAATGATCCTTAAAAAAGAGGCAAAATAAGAAAACAAAGGTTAATAAAACGGGTTTGCATCCTACCGCATCCAACCTGTGGAAAGCATTTATGAATGATCGAACCAAAACTGCCTGCTAATCAAGCGGTTAAGCTGGATACGAATTATTACCCTCGTATCTTTAATAAGAGTATAAGCTTCGTGCCGCGTCAGATTAGCCCAAAACAAGCAGAAGCACTGCGAATCATCGCTCGTCAGGTTGCGACTCAACAAAAATTACGCCGTGGTTTGAACCGTTTAACCCGTGTCCCCCAACCGCACCCGCGAGAGGAAAAGCGGGAGCGTTTCTTTACGATCTCAGAGGAGCGCCTGCGCCTACTAGAATCAGTTGTTGTCAACGCGAATGACGCGATTGTAATTACGGAAGCGGAGCCATTGGAAGAGCCGCTTGGCCCCAGAATTGTCTATGTGAATAATGCCTTTACCCAAATGACGGGCTATCAACCGGAAGAGGTAATCGGCAAGACTCCCCGCTTGTTGCAAGGACCGAAAACTGAGCGATCGCAACTCGATAAAATACGTCAAGCTCTGTCACGATGGGAGCCGGTCAGAGTCGAGTTGATTAACTACCGCAAAGACGGCTCCGATTTTTGGGTAGAACTGAATATCTTACCCCTGGCAGATAGTACGGGTTGGTTTACCCATTTGCTGGCGGTGCAACGAGATATTACCGAACGCAAAGCCGCTGAGTACGAACTAAAATCCTATGCGCGTGCCTCAGCAGCGGTGGCGCAACTGGGTCAACGGGCGCTCTCTGGCACCAATCTTGACGCGCTGATGCAAGAAGCGGTGACTCTGGTTGCCCAAACCTTGGAAGTGCCCTATTGCCAGGTTTTGGAACTGATGCCGGGAGGCAATGCTTTCTTCCTGCGGGCGGGCATTGGCTGGCAGGAAGGGCTGGTGGGTTCGGCAATCATCGGTGCCCACGATCGTTCCCAGGCAGGATATACCTTGCTGACGGGTCAGCCGGTGATTGTGGAAGACCTCCGCATCGAAACGCGCTTTTCAGGAACGCCACTGCTGCACAACCACCGCGCGATCGCTGGCATGAGTGTAATTATTCATAGTCAGGGGAACCCGTTCGGTGTTTTGAGCGTTCACACCCCGACCCAGCGACGGTTTACTGAAGACGAAGTTCATTTTTTGCAAGCAGTTGCGAATGTCTTGGCAACCGCGAATGAACGCCAGCTGGCGGAAGAGGCGCTGCGGGAAAGCGAAGAGCGCTATGCGCTGGCAGTTCGCGGGAGTAATGAGGGGTTGTGGGATTGGAACCTGAAAGCCGAAACCGTCTATTTTTCGCCCCGCTGGAAATCGATGCTGGGTTGCCAGGAGGATGAAATTGGCGATAGCCCGGATGAGTGGTTGAGCCGCGTGCATCCAGAAGACTTGGAGCGAGTCAAAAGCGCGATCGCTGCCCATGTAGAAGGGCTGACTCACCACTTCGAGAAAGAATATCGGATGTTGCATAAAGATAAAACCTACCGCTGGATGCTTTGTCGAGGACTGGCGATTCGAGATGCCAATGGCAAAGCCTACCGCATGGCAGGATCGCAGACGGATATTACAGACCGCAAGGTGGCTGAGGAACATCTAATCTATGATGCATTTCACGATCCGCTAACAGGTTTGCCAAATCGAGCCTTATTTATGGAGCGGCTGTCCCAGGCGATCGCGCGAGCCAGAAGACAGTCACAATATCAGTTTGCTGTCCTATTTCTGGATCTGGATCGCTTCAAAGTCGTCAATGATAGTCTCGGTCATGTCGTCGGAGATCAACTGCTGATTGCGTTAGCAGATCGGCTGCAAAGCAGCGTCGCTTCTTGCCTGCAAGCCTCTGTGTGTGGCAGCCATACTGTGGCACGGCTTGGGGGCGATGAATTCGTCATTTTACTAGAGGAAATTCCAGATATCGGCGTCCCCACTGCGATCGCCGAACGCATCCAAAAAGACCTCCAGCAGCCTTTCAATCTGAGCAGACACGAGGTTGTCGTGACAGCCAGCATTGGCATTACCTTAAGTGCAATCGAGCAACGAGATGGCTCATCAGCCACTTACAAAACTTGCCCCTACCCCGGAGACATTCTGCGCGACGCCGACATCGCCTTATATCGAGCCAAGGCGCTAGGCAAAGCCCGTTACGAAGTGTTTACCACCGCCATGCACACTCATGCGGTGGCTCGCTTGCAGTTAGAAAACAATCTCAGGCACGCCCTAGCCAGGACTGAGGTAAAAGACGGGCATCAAACAAAAATGGTCAATTCTGGTTACTCTTCACTCAGTCCACCCTTCGGGAAGGCGAAGCGCCTAGAGTCCGCATCCCTCAGTCATTCCTTCATCCTTCACTATCAGCCAATTGTCTGCTTCTCGACTGGCAGAATTACTGGTTTCGAGGCACTGGTGCGCTTGTCTCACCCGGTTCGCGGCTTGGTTTCCCCAGTTGATTTTATCCCTATCGCCGAAGAAACAGGTCTGATTATCCCCTTGGGAGCTTGGGTTCTGCGCGAAGCCTGCTGTCAGATGCGTCTCTGGCAACAAGAATTTCCCGACTTAGCGTCTTTAACCATGAGCGTTAATCTTTCCAGCAGACAGTTTTCAAAACCCAATTTAGCCGAGCAAATTAAGCAAATTCTTCAAGAAACCGAGTTAGCAGCGCCAAGTCTCAAACTGGAAATTACGGAAAGTGTGGTTATGGAAAATGCCGCCGCCGCTACGGCTACTTTAGAGCAACTGAGCAACTCCGGCATTCAACTCAGTATTGATGACTTCGGAACCGGCTATTCCTCTTTGAGCTATTTGCACCGCTTTCCGCTCAATACTCTGAAGATTGACCGCTCTTTTGTCAGCCGGATGGATGCAGAAGGCGAAAATTCCGAGATTGTACAAACAATTATTACCCTGGCTCACAATCTGGGATTAGATGTGATAGCAGAAGGTGTAGAAACAGCGACTCAGATGGAACAACTGCGATCGCTACGCTGCGAAGCTGGGCAAGGATTCTTCTTTTCTAAGCCACTAGATAGCGAATCTGCTAGAGCATTCATTGCCTCAACACCCCAATGGTAAGACAATTAAAAATAAGATAATTTTTAATTTCTATGAATCTGCTCACTATTTATAAAATCCCTCAACAATTTTTGCACTTGTGGTAGATTAATGTAAACCTTGGCGGCTTCAATTAGATTCATAATGTTTGCCGGACTCGCATCATCGATATCGTCACTTAACCGTTTCCCAGTCAACTTGCTATCTAATTTGAATTGCAAGCGCAAGTAACGATTATCCTCATCAATCACCTGTTTGGCAATGTAATTATTAATATCTGATGAAGCATCAAATATTACATCAAGAATCGGTAATGCCCACTGAATCGCACCCCATTGTTGGGCACTTTCCAGCGGAATTGCACGGGTAAGACTTCCCGTACCGAGGGATAAAACCGAAATTTCGTGGGGTTTATAGCCCAACCGCAGGGCTTCAGCGATCGCGCAAGCTGTAGGATTATTTGCCCCAACACCGCCGTCAATGACTGAGTATACGTTGGTGACTCGGTAAGTTGAAGTATTATCGGGCACTGCACTCCACGGCTCATCCACAAGCGCCATCCGATTCGCCCCTCTGTAACCAATAATAGTGCGAATCTGACCGCGTCCCGTCCCGCCAGTGATTTCAATCTGCATTTGATTGTAATCCCCATTGTCTTCTGCGGCTTCTTGCCCTAACGTAATCGAGTTCGTGTCTCCGCCTTGGGCAATGCCTTCTTCCTTTTTCTCCAGTTTATGTGCAGGAAAAAAAGTTGGGGCAGAGGCAGAACAGAGACACGCTTCCCATAAGGGAACTTCCGCAAAAATTTTGCGCCAGCTTTTAAAAATAATCGGTTCTCGGTTAATTGTGTCGTAGGCAGTAATCAAGAGATTTGTTGAAGTGATATCCGACAGTTTTTTGTATTTAAATTCTTCTTTGAGAGAGTCAATCAAACCTTTGTTTGAGTACTTGGGGGCAGAAGGGCCGTACTGAAGAACCAACCCTACCCGTTGCGGAGACCAAAGGCTTCGGTAGGGAAAGATGCGAGTTCCTTTTTTCTGGTACACATCCACGATATCCTGGGCTTGGCGATCGCTAGCAATTGCCGTCGCCAAAATTGACCCCGTGGAGGTTCCTGCGATTAAGTGGAAGTATTGACTTAAGGGCTGACCGATAATTTTCTCAATCTCTGTCAGCATCGTTGCAGAAATGACGCCCCGAATACCGCCACCGTCAAAGCTCAAAATGCGAAAAGTCACGCTTTTTTTCTCCACAAAAAACTGCTGTAAAGTCTAATGGCTAATTGCTAATTGTGCCTTGTTCATGGGTCTTCTTCCCATTACCCATTCCTTTTTTGATTCGTTCTCGTAATGTCAATCGTGATTTTGCCGCCAAAGTCTGGAATCGGTGCGCCCGGTTTCGTTAATCGCACTTGGACTTGTGACACTTGCTGGAATTCTAAGATGGCGTCTGCGATCGCGCTGATTAACTTTTCTACTAAGGCAAACTTAGAGGTTTTTACCAAATGCTTCACTGTCGAAATCACCTGGCGGTAATCCAGAGTGTCTTCTATGGCGTCGCTGATGCCTGCTGGTGCCAAATCTAGCCATAAAGTCACGTCCACTTCAAACCATTGTCCCAATACCTGCTCTTCTGGTAGGTAGCCAGTGTAGCCGTAGCAGCGAATTCCTGTTAGCTGAATGCTATCCATTTCGTCAAAAACTTTAATATTTACCTTGTCTCGTTCCCAGACTCAACTTAGAAGAAACCAATGACTCTTTACAAATCTCGATGGGTGAAGGGTTTGGCATCTGCACCGCTATAAGTAGCAGCAATATGCCCATCACCAGCGATTTGATATTTGTATGTCACCAGTCCTTCTAAGCCCACCGGGCCGCGAGGAGGCATCATTTGGGTGCTGATTCCCACTTCTGCGCCCAATCCGTAGCGGAAGCCATCAGCAAAGCGAGTTGAACAGTTATGAAATACTCCAGCAGCATTGACTTGTGCCAGAAAAATAGTGGCAGCGGCGGCATCTTCTGTGACGATGGCATCAGTATGGCGAGAACCGTAGGTATTAATATGGTCAATGGCTTCTGAGAGAGAATCCACAATTTTGATTGAGAGAATTAAATCGCTGTATTCTGTCGCCCAGTCGGCTTCTGTCGCCTGTGGAATGTTCAGAATTTCGCAAGTGCTTTCATCTCCCCGCAATTCTACTTTCTTTTCTTGCAAAGTATTAGCAACTTGCGGTAAAAATTCAGATGCGATCGCTCGATGCACCAGCAGAGTCTCCAAAGCGTTGCAGGCGGCTGGGTAATGGGTTTTGGCGTCTACGGTAATCGATACAGCTTTTTGCAGATCCGCTGCTTTGTCCAGATAGACATGACATATCCCTTCGGCATGACCCAAAACAGGAATGCGAGTATTTTCCTGCACGAAGCGGACAAAGGAATTTGAACCTCTGGGAATAATTAAATCCACATATTGATCTAATTTCAGCAGTTCTAAGGTTTCCTCTCTAGTTGTCAGTAATTGCACCACATCTGGGTTAGCTTCAGTCTTCGCTAATCCCTGGCGAATGGCTTTCACCAGTGCTTCACAAGAACGCACCGCTTCCTGTCCCCCTTTGAGGATGACACCGTTGCCAGATTTGATCGCAAGAGTGGAAATTTGCATCACCGCATCGGGACGCGCTTCAAAAATCACTCCCAGAACGCCTAGAGGGCAGGTGACGCGCTTGAGGATTAATCCATCATCTAGTTCCCGGTGAACCTGCACTGCGCCCACGGGATCGGGCAGACGTCCCACATCTCGCACGCCCGCGATCGCTGCTTTTAGCTTTGTTTCATCTAATTTCAAGCGGGCGTAAAGCGGTTTGGGAATTCCTGCCGCCTCCGCTGCCTTGCAATCTGCCGCATTCGCTGCCACAATCTCTGGTGCTGCGGCTTCTAGCGATCGCGCGATCGCTTCAATCGCTTGGTTTTTCGCCTCTGTGGACAGCACTGCCAAGCTTCGCGCTGCTTGACGAGTTTTTTGAGCGATCGCACTTAAAGACATGGAAGCAATCTGGGAAACAGTCATGGCTCTGAATCAAACGCCTACGTTCAAGCCAAAGTTTAACAAAATGTGGCTTCTGTTTAAATTTTCATGGGTGGGATGCCTGAGTCAAACGGGAGCATCCCGATGACAGCAAAGATAAGTCCACAGGCTAGAAGCCTGGGGCTAGAAGAACGAAGCCTACCAACGCAACGGCTTTATATTAGCCTGCTCTGGTCAGGCTTTATTTGTTTAGCCGCGACTTTAGACTTAATTGTTATTTATAAAAAATATAAGTATTATAAAAATAATATTTAAAAAAAATACAAAATCAAACTTAAATGAAGATACATCAAAAAAAACTGTTGGTTGCTGCTAGCTTACCCGCAGATAAACAGTTGCAATCAAGACAACAGTTGCGGATTGATTTGGCTCAAGAGTGCCAAAAATCGCAGCAGTTACGGGATGATTGCGCTAAAAAGCTCCAAAAATTGCAGCAGTTGCAAGTTGATTTGCCTAAAAGCTGTCAAAAATTACAGCAGTTGTTGGCTGATAGTGCTAAAGAGTGTCAAAAGTCGCAGCAGTTACGGGCTAGTTCAAATAGAAGTGTTCCGATCGAGCTGTTAGACTTTGATTTAGATGGACGCCTTCCCGCGATAGAAAAGTCGTCCTTAGATTCATTTAAGGATTTCGAGGCGCTCGTCCAATCGCAGTTTGAGGTAGATGCTCGTCTGCAAATGATAGATCAATTGGAGTTAGAGGTAGCAGAAAATTTGCGATCGCTTGAGAACTCCCTTGAGCAATTGCCGTTTGATTTAGGCAAATTTCCGCCGAAAGAAGAGCAGTTGATAGAAAATCGGCAGCTAGATGTCTTAGATAGGGATATATCCCAGGAATCTCCCGATAACCCTGAGTGGGGAAAAGTTATAAAAGCGATTGACAAGTTTCTCGCTCAATATTTAAGCGGAGATGGGTCAGAGGATGATGAATTTATCGCCAGCGACACTCAAAGAGTGTCGCTGGCGGCGATGAATTTTTTTATCTAGACCCCTTAAACAAGGGCGTTATCAAGAGGCAGTTCAATTACTCAAGCAATCCTGCCACGATACATCTGTAGGGGCTTTTTCTGTGCCATTCCCCTACCAAACGTTAGAACCGCAGTATATTCCATCCAACTGAGAAACGCTATATGTTCTCAGGACTTACGCAACATCATCACATCTGCCACCGCAATCCCCCAGGGGGATTGAACCCGAAAAAACGCTATATGTATAAGCTTTCCGTAAGTCCTGTTCTAAATTTCGGAAATTTTCTTCATCCCGCATGTAGTTTCAAAAGGGCGAACACTGCAAGCGCACTGTTCGCCTTCTTCTTGGTGCTGATGACTCGAACCGACAAACCAGTTGGTCGCAAATTTCATCGCAAATTTATATAAGTATCAGTTTTGTGTGAAGAGTATATAAAGTTACACAGTTTCAGTATTTTGACGGAAGATATTGGAATTCAATGACCTCTAAGTTAGGTAAAGAACAGTCAGGAAGTGGGCTTCAGAAAATGAGTGCAGTTTCAAAAAATGGATGGGATTCCTGGAGAATGGCATCAATCGCGATCGCTCGGAATGCAAGAGCATTGGAACAGCTATCGGAGAAACTGACCTCAAAGTACACAGATTCAGAGATGGCTGGGATATGGCGGCAGGCACGGTTGGTGCTGGCAGAAGAAGATGAGTGCTGGCTGGAAGAGGAACTGTATCGCATCCTAATTCAGGATTCCCAAGTAGCAGCTTGAAAAATAAAAAATTCAGAGTTCCATTTTTAATTCGTTGGAAGCTGCTAACTGAGCTTTAGCTTGTTGCCAAAGCGTTTCCAACTCATCTAATGTGTAATCAGAGAGAGGACGGTCTGCAAAAGCCTCCATTTTTTTCAGACGCTCAATAAATCGCTGATTCGTTCCCTGCAAAGCTTCTGAAGGATCTAGATCGCACCAACGGGCAAGATTGATCGCAGTAAATAATAAATCTCCCAGTTCCGCTTGCTGATGAGCTTTGTCTTCCTGTTGCAGTGCCTCTTCAAATTCTGCTAACTCTTCGTGAAACTTTGCCCACACGCCCTCAATATTCTCCCACTCAAACCCAGCCGCCGCCGCCTTTTGAGATATCTTCATCCCTGCCATCAGCGGCGGCAATGTGCGGGAATAACGAGTGAGTTTGCGACTTAGCAGCTGAGTGTCTTGAGTCGTTTCTCCTTTTTCGGCGGCTTTGATCTTCTGCCAATTTTGGTGGACTTCCTCAGCACTTTCGACTTCAACATCTCCAAAGACGTGAGGATGACGGCGGATCAGCTTTTGAGTAAGCCCCTGAACCACCTCGGTTAAGCTAAATTGCCCGGATTCGCTGGCAATCTGAGCTTGTAGTACCACCTGTAATAATAAGTCGCCCAGTTCTTCAGCGATCGCATCTTTATCCCCAGTGCGAATCGCATCTACCACCTCATAAGCTTCTTCGATTACATACGGGGTGAGGGTTTGGGGAGTCTGCGCTAAATCCCAAGGACAACCTCCACTAGGCGATCGCAACTGGGCAACAACCTCAATCAACTGTTGCAGCGCTTCTAGTGCAGTTTGAGGCATGGGATAAGCAGATTCTGGGGAATTCAACATAAACGAAAACTCAGTTTGCCTTTCGATCTTACCTTCGCGTCCTCTGCGTCTTGGCGGTTGGTTTCTTAACTCTACGCCGATTCACTTTGCCTATTCGCTTCCGAGTCTTCACCCGCTTAGGCATCACCGCCTTCAATCCATCCCTTTGAAACCGCTTGTAGGCAGAACCCCCCCAGTCACTCAACGAGTGACTCATTGCACCCAATTCCAAACCCACAAACAGCGCCATCCATTCAGCCGGGTATTGAGACGATCGCTGCACCTGATTCGCTACCACCTGCCAAGTCCACCCGACACCCAAGACTAGCTGTAGCATCCCCAATATCAATAATCCCACGAGAAAGAGCCAGCAGGAGAGATAAAGCGATCGCACGATTGTCCCAATTGCCAACCCGTGGGAAAAAATAGATCGGTGACGCAAACTCTTCTGGTAGGGTATCCAAATCCACCGCAACCAGCCCCAGCGCTGATAAGGACGGGAGTTTAGATCCAAGTCTGGGCTAAACATTAGCCCGCTGAATAAAAATCCTCCGGAAACAATTAACGTCAGATCACCACTGCGAGTCAGCCCGAACGTCATGCCAGCCACCCAAGGCAGGCACCATAAAGTGATACGATCGTGCGTCCGACCAGAGGGCATCCGTTAGAATTTGATATTTTTTAAAATTTATTCTGTTTGAATATTAGCAGCGTCTGCTATTATCTAAAAAGTGTGTGAACTTGGGCGGTTAGCTCAGTTGGTAGAGCGCCTGCCTTACAAGCAGGATGTCACTGGTTCGAGTCCAGTACTGCCCATCTGAAATTATATAGTGACTAAATTATTTTTCGTTGGTGACAGATTAATGTCGCTGAGACAAATTAGGTTTCATCCAGATTCGTTTGGAGAAGCTCAGGGAGCGAGAATCTCGGCACCACAATAGCACATTATGTGGGTTAAGAAAATACAACAGAATTTGACAAGCTTCGGGCAACATAAGGAGTCCTGATTTCCGTGAAGACATCGCAGACATTTCAGAGTTGATCGAGTAAAACCGATATAGTGGTTTTGAAGTTCTGGAGTCTACGGATGTCAAGCGATCGCCTGCGCCAAGTTGAAAGAAATTTGACCCGTTTGCGTCAGCAATTGGCAGGAAAAGAAGATGCATTGACGACAATTGCCCCGGAAGAACGGGTTCGGATCAAGCAGCAGATTGCCGATTTGAAGGCAGAGATGCAGCCGTTTGAAAAAGAATATTGGCAGATTTTGGCGGATGAGCCAGCGACAACTGCGATCGCCGAGCCAGAGCTAGAAGTAGTCGTTGCTGAGATTGTAGAACAAGCAGGGCAACTGCAAACCAGTCAGCAATATCCTGATGAGGTGCTGGCATGGCTACAGAAAATTTATACCGAAGTTAGTAAGCCGGGAACACCTGCGGCAGCTAAGTTGAAGGGAGCGCTGTCGCTATTGCCGCCGTTCGTCAGTTTGTCCTACGAGGCAGAGTTGGATACGGAGAACTTTTTACGGACGAATTTTCCGACGTTCACCAAGTGGTCTAAGGCGCTGGCAAAAAAGTTGTAGCCCGCACTCCAGATCCAGATCCAGGGCCAACGCAAGCTAGGCAGGATTCCTCCCAAGAGAAACTGCTGCAAGCCGTCACAACGGAAGTGCGGGAACGGCTAGCGCAGTCGTTGCACAATGCTGTTTGGCTAACTCTGGGAATGGAGCAACAGGACTATCGCGTGCAGCGTCCTTGGTCAGTAAAGGTTGTGCAACAATCACAGTCAACGATGCCCCTAGCTGCTGGAACTCGAATTGTGGAGGTATTTGATCGCCCAGAACTTGCCCGTCAATTGCTAATTCTGGGTGAACCAGGTGCGGGTAAGACAACGATGATGCTGGAGTTGGCAGAGGATTTGCTCAAACGAGCGATCGCAGACAAAGCAGAGCCAATCCCAGTGTTGCTCAGTTTGTCTTCTTGGAAAAATCCGCAGCAGTCAATTTTTGAGTGGCTAGTAGGCGAGTTAAAGAGCAAGTATGGGATTCGTCAGGATTTGGCGCAGCAATGGCTCAAGAATAATCAACTGCTACCGTTGCTGGATGGGCTGGATGAGGTAGCACCCCAGCATCAAAAAGCCTGTGCTGTGGCGCTCAATGCCTGGTCAATCGGAGAACTGGAGCAACGTCCTTGCGGCGTCCTAATTTGCTGTCGGCGAGAAGAGTTTGAGCAAGTAGTACGGCAGCCTTTGAGCCTGTATGGGGCAATCTATTTGCAGGCTTTAACCATCGAACAAATTGAGGACTATTTTGCTCGGTTTGGGTTGCAGGATGTGTGGCAGACGGTACAGCAGGATGAGGCGTTGCAGAAGTTGCTGACAACGCCACTATTTTTGTCGATGTTTGGGTTGGTGCAGACACAGGGCAAGTTTTCGCTCTCTGATTGGCGATCGCGCACCACCTCTGATCTGAAAATTGAGTATTTGCTCGATACCTATTGGGAAGCAGCGATCGAACGAGAGCTAATTATCGACCCTGTTGAACGACAACAAGGCATCTGTAGCAAAACCTACGGCAAAAAGCTACCACCAACGCGACAAGCGGTTCAAAGGGCATTGGTTTTTGCAGCAAAGGCGCTGGAACAAGAGTCGCAGACAGAGCTTTTGATTGAGAGGATGCAACCGTCTTGGCTACCAGATAAACAGCAGAGAAACAGTTATAGGTTATTGTTTATGCTGTTTTTTACATCAGTATTTACAGTAGTTAATTCGTGGGCTAGACTTTTTCCCGAATCATTGCTTCCTTTAGTAGCCACACTTCCTTGGCTGAAATATTTGCTAACAATGGACAATATTGTTCCTACTGAAAAAATTCAGCGAATTTCAAAAGTACAAAGTTCATCTATAAGCGTAGTGCTGAGTTTATCCTCGACGATTCTTTTCGGAGTTGCTTGGCTTACAACAAAAATAGGAACGAGATGGAGCTATTTACTAATAGTATTGCTATCTGGCGTAGCGATCAATTCTTTTGTTCGCTGGCTTATTGCAAATATGAGGGCAGAGATTCAAACTCAAGTAGTTGCAAATCAAGGCATTAAAGATTCATGGAGAAATCTATTCTTTTTTGTATTGTGTGTATTGCTATTCACTGGTCTACTCTGTCTCCGTTTTCAATTCAGCATCCGTGTTTTTATAGAGAGAGGCTTTTCGCCTCAAGTGTTTTTTGGTTACATCATTTACATCATTGGGTTTGCATCCTTTGAGGGTGGCGGAAACGCTCTACTTCAGCATTTTGCTCTCCGTCTTGTCCTCACCTGGAATCGCTACGTCCCTCCACGTTACGACCTCCTGCTCAACTACTGCACCGAGCGCCTTCTATTGCAGCGGATTGGCGGTCGCTATCGGTTCATGCACAAACTCCTGCAAGACCACTTTGCCAAGATGGATTTGGGGTGAAAGGATGCAGCAGTGTAAGGGGGCAATGAAGAACCTTAAAGTTGCGATCGCATTTGAGAAAAGGAAGGAATGCGCTCACAATTTCGACCGCATCTTTTGCCACTCCTCAATCTGCTGTTGTAACTCCTGGATGCGATCGCATGAAAGCAGAATGAAGGTGTGCGATCGCTAATTCATTCCCTCCCAACTTCGATCGCATCGCTTCCCACGCCTCAATCTGCTGTTGTAGTTACTGTTTGGGCGATCGCATTTTGCCTGATGAGTGCGATCGCTATTTTGCTCTCGGACGCAACTCGAAAGCGAAGTCAGCACGATAGAAGCACACATCAAACTCTGCAAAGAAATTCATGTGTCCAAGAATCGGCGGAGCTTCTCTAGATTCTCTCCAGGCAAATGCAAGCAGGACAGAGGGAAACTCAGCAACTGTGGCTGACAGCACCAAGCCTCTTGCTTCCATCCGAGCCAGATTTCCGCTCAACTGGATTGAGACTGATTGAGACTGTCTGTTCCTCCCAGACTGCACCCAGTTGCAGACCGACTTCGTAAGGCAACACATTGACGCTTGCACCTGTGTCCAGCAAAGTCATAGCTTCTACAGAGCGGTTTCTGTAGGTCAGCATTATTGGTAGATACGGCAAGGTGCTGGAAAGACCGAGGCTGTTAGTACGCTCGATAAAAGGAAATCTCTTGCCGTCAAGCATCGCTTCCTTGCTTTGCTACCAGTAGCAGATCTGATAGCGTTTTGGCAGCTTCATGCGCCTCGTAGGGCGACCACACTACAGCTTCAGTAGATGCCAACTGTTTTAACAGCAAAGCCTCTTGAGCCTGACTATCGTTTGCCTCAAGTTCGCAACCCTCTTCCTTCGCTACTGCTAGTAGAAGAAAATGGATGAGGCGTAGCTTGTCTTGGTGAGATAGCTGATTGACAGCAGGCAGTAATTCAGAAAGAGGCATAAATGACAGTTTTACTGATTAGCCTAGCTTAGGATTGATCGGGCTGGCAAACGATATGCCACAATTGCTGGTAACGGGACTTAAACAATGAATTAAAACCAAATGAGTTATGATCCATGCCAGATAAGAAGTTCACGTTGAAAAATACCCATGAAGGAAACTACACCCGACGCAATGCCTCCATGCTTTGAGAAATGGTGCAGTCGGTTTGATGATGTTTTCAGCCATCAAGCCCAAAAA